>CAYZAW010000026.1:0-32685 GCA_964476505.1 uncultured Oscillospiraceae bacterium
TGGCTTTCGCCTTAAAGCTTCGCAAGGTTTCCAAGCCGGAGATCGACAAAAAAGTGCGCGAAGCCGCTGAGATCCTCGGCATCACCGATCTTCTCCAGCGCAAGCCCAAGGCGCTTTCCGGCGGTCAGCGGCAGCGTGTTGCCATCGGCCGTGCCATCGTTCGTGAGCCTGCCGTATTCCTCATGGATGAGCCTCTTTCCAACCTGGACGCCAAGCTGCGTAACCAGATGCGCGCCGAGCTGATCAAGCTGCGCCAGCGCATCAACACCACCTTCATCTACGTTACCCACGATCAGACCGAGGCCATGACCCTTGGCGACCGTATCGTCATCATGAAGGATGGCTTTATTCAGCAGATCGGCACGCCGCAGGATGTATTTGCCAATCCGAAGAACAAGTTTGTTGCAGGCTTCATCGGCACGCCGCAGATGAACTTCTTCCCCGCCGAGCTGAATGTTTCCGGCAACAGCTACACCATTCGCCTTTTCGATGTGGAAATTCAGCTTCCCAGCGACAAGCAGAAAATGCTGGAGCTCAAAAAGCAGATGCCCGCCTCCGTTACCTTGGGCATCCGTCCCGAGCATGTACAAATCGTTAAGCCCGATGCACCCGGTGCCATCAAGGCCCGCGTAGACGTATCCGAAATGATGGGCAGCGAGGTATACCTGCATCTGGATGTGAACGGCTTTGACGCAGTTGTGCGCGTTCCCACCACGGATCTCTTAGACACCTACACCTTTGAGCCCGGTGCGGATAACTACATTTACTTCTCCTTCCCCAACACGCTCATGCATTTGTTCGATGAGAACGATCTGAGCCTGTTTGCATAAGGCTGTACGTTACAAAGGCTGTTCGGATGAACCGAGCAGCCTTTTTATTTCATTAAATAATTGGTAAATATTTGTTTTTCAAACTGTAGGAAACCGAGTATAATGGTTTTAGGAATGATTTTATGTAGGAGGACGTGTATTTGGCAAACAAATGGCATGCCAAAAAAACAAGATCCGCTCCGGAGGACGTGTTACTGCATCCAAAACCGGATCGACGGCATTTAGCGTATGTTCCCGATCCGGACGCCATCCGCATGAAGATGGATCGCCGGGGCGATGCTTCCTCCGCTACCGAGCAAAAGCTCAATCAACGGTATGAGGCGGCGTTTCCGGTACGCGTTCGTATTGACGGGCGTTTTTCCGAATACCGCGCCACCTGCAAGGATATTTCCGGCAGCGGCATCCTGCTGAAGTTTAAAAGCGAAAGCGACGCGCTTCGCGTATACCGTTCCAAGAACGCAAGGCTGCGTTTTCGCATTCCGCCCGGTGCGCTGGCAGAGGGCATGGAAGCAAAATACAAGCTCCCCGCCAGAGCCGCGCGCATCGTAGAAAACGACCCCCAATCCTGCGCCATGCGTTTTCACGAGCCGCTGCAAAGCTATCTTGGCAAGCGGCGCGACCGGTACGCCCTCACCATGGCGGCGTTGATGATGTTTTTCGTAGCGCTTATCATCATGTTCATGCGCACGGAAAGCATCCTGTACTTTGAGTTCAACAAAACGCTGTACGCATACAGTATCGTAACGGCGATATTTCTGCTGTCTCGGTATTTATTTGGAGCGCTGTATAAGCCCTTCCCGTTGAACCCGGACTTTACGCCGGGGGTCACCATCATCATCCCTTGCTTCAACGAGGAAAAGTGGATTCATAAAACCATCGCCTGCTGCATCAATCAGGACTATCCGGTGGATAAACTGGAGGTCATCGTTGTAGACGACTGTTCCAGCGACCGTTCCGTGCGCGCCATTTGCCGCACCATCGCCAGCATGTACAATGAGGACGATAGGTTTCGCGTGAAGGAGCGGCTGCGGCTTATCGCCCGCAAAAAGAACGGCGGCAAGCGAGAGGCGCTGGCTATGGGTGCGCTGGCATCCCGGCACGAAATGATCGTATTTGTTGATTCCGACAGCTTTTTAGAGCCGGACGCTATCCGCAATTTGGTGCAGCCCTTTCAGGATGAGCGTATTGCCGGCGTATCCGGGCGAACGGACGTTGCCAATACCTATACCAACAACCTCACAAAGCTGCAAACCGTTCGGTATTATGTGGCGTTTCGCATCATGAAGGCGGCGGAAGCCTATTTTGACGCGGTCACCTGCCTGTCCGGCCCGTTGTCCTGCTATCGAAAGTCCATCGTGCTTGAAAATTTGGATAGCTGGCGTAACCAACGTTTCCTCGGGCAAAAGGCGACCTTTGGAGACGATAGAAGCTTAACCAACTTTTTGCTTCGAAATCACCGCACGTTTTATCAGGACACCGCATTGTGCTCCACCATCGTGCCCAATCAGCACAAGATGTTTTTAAAGCAACAGATGCGCTGGAAACGCTCTTGGCTACGCGAATCCATGATCGCCGGTACGTTTATCTGGAAAAAGGAACCCTTTATGGCGCTGTTCTTTTACATGGGGCTCATCACCCCCGTGCTTGCGCCTATTATCGTGATCTACAATTTGATCTACGTGCCCGTAACCAGGCAGCTGTTTCCCGGCACATTCCTGTTGGGCTTGCTTTTGATGTCTCTAATGATGAGCTTTGCGCAGCTTTTCTTTAAAAAAAGCTCCATATGGCTGTACGGATTTTGGTTCTGCGTTTACTATGAATTCGTGCTGCTTTGGCAGATGCCAGTGGCTTGGTTCACCTTCTGGAAATCCACATGGGGCACCCGCCAAACGCCCGAGGATGAAAAAGCCGCACGCAAAAAGCAGTCGCATAAAAAGCAGACGCGCAAACCACCGTCTGCGCGCCAAAATCCGAAATATGCCGCCGCCTCGAAGGCCTCACAGCCTCCAGTATAAATACCCGGCGTTTTCGTATTGCTTACGATCTAACATACCCTTGATGTCTATCAACACCCTCTGGTGTTCGGAATCCTTTCTAAACATGGCGGCATAGTCCGCCATGTTTAAGTTGTAGAACTCCTTATGCGGCACTGCAATAATCACTGCATCCATATCGCGGATATCGGAAAGCTCCGCAAGCGATATGCCATACTCCCGGCGCAGATCGTTGGTATCCGCCACAGGATCTACAATGGTAGGATGCACGCCGTATTCCGCAAGCTCGTTTATAATATTGATGACCTTTGTATTTCGAACATCTGGGCAATTTTCTTTGAAAGCTACGCCCAGTATCGCCACGTTTGCATAGCGCACCTTGCAGTTCGATGCGATCAGCGTTTTAACTGTTTCCGTTGCAACGTATTTGCCCATATCGTCGTTGATGCGGCGGCCTGCCAGTATGATTTGCGAATGATACCCCAGCATCTCCGCGCGATATGTTAAATAGTACGGGTCTACGCCGATGCAGTGCCCGCCCACCAAGCCGGGCGAAAAGCTCACAAAATTCCACTTGGTACGCGCCGCTTCTAAGACAGACTTTGTATCGATGCCCATCATGTTGAATATGATGGAAAGCTCGTTCATAAACGCGATGTTGATATCCCGCTGGCTGTTTTCGATCACCTTGCAGGCCTCCGCCACCTTGATGGACTCCGCGCGGTACACCCCCGCTTCCACCACCAGTTCGTAAACCTTTGCAACCGTATCCAGCGTTTCTTCGTTCATGCCGGAAACGACCTTTATGATGTTCTCCAACCGATGCTGCTTATCTCCCGGATTGATTCGCTCCGGAGAATAGGCAACGAAGAAATCCTTTCCACAAGCAAGGCCGGATTCCTCCTCCAGTATCGGCACGCAAATATCCTCCGTTACACCGGGATACACGGTGCTTTCGTACACAACGATCGAGCCCTTGGACAAGTTTCTGCCAACGATTCTACTGGCGCCCTCCACAGGCCGCAGGTCGGAGGTGTGATCCGCATTGACCGGCGTCGGTACGGAAATAATGAAGAATTTGGCGTTCTTTAAAAGCTTGTCGTCATAGGTAAACTGTACGCTTGTTTGCCGTACGGCATCGTTTCCCACCTCTTGGGTTGGGTCGATTCCGTTTTGATACAGGTTTATCTTTTCCCTGTTTACATCGTAACCGATCACACGCACCTTTTTTGCGAATGCCACGGCAATCGGCAGGCCAACATAGCCCAGCCCGACAATGGCGATCTTTTCGTCGCCGGATACGATTTTTTCATATAAACCCATAACGTTGCCTTTCTTCTGCTGCGATAGAACAATTTCCCTCTTTATGTGTATTATAACATGCCTAGCTTAGTTAGAACATAAACGAAATAGAATATATGCTTAACTTCTGTGTTCGTTCCTGTTATAATGGGAATTGCATTTTGCGTTGGAGGATAGCCATGCAGCATAACGTAGCCGTGGTTTCCTGTACCGAGTACAACGAGACTGCCGTTTTAAACAGCATCACGCAGGCTGCCGCTTTATTAGGCGGCCTTTCTTCTGTGATTCGCCCGGGCATGCGGGTATTGATCAAGCCCAACCTGCTTCGCGCCGCACGCCCCGAGCAGCACATTACCACCCACCCCGCCGTGATCGGCGCTGTGGCAGAGTTGGTAAAGCGTTTAGGCGCAACACCTATTTTGGCAGAGAGCCCCGGCGGCGCTTATACGCCCGGCGTGCTAAAAACACTCTACCGCACCACAGGCATGCTGGATGCGGCAAAAAACCACGGGTTTGAGGTGAACTACGATACAGATTCCGAGGAAGTGTTCTTTGAAAACGGCAAACAGGTAAAGGTGCTTAAGGTGATTTCTCCCGTATTGGCCTGCGACGCTGTCATTAGCGTTGCCAAGCTGAAGACGCATGAGCTGATGGGCTACACCGGGGCAGTCAAAAACCTATTTGGCGTGATTCCCGGCGTTACCAAGGCCGAGTACCATTTTCGCCTGCCCGAGCAGGAGGCATTTGCCAACATGCTGGTGGATATTGCGGAATATGTGAAGCCCTGCCTTTCCGTAATAGACGCCGTATGGGGCATGGAGGGCGACGGGCCTTCCGCCGGAACACCGGTTCACATCGGGGCGCTTGTTATGGGCACGAACCCGCATGCGGTGGATGTTGCCGCGGCAAGGCTGGTGAATATGGAGCCAAGGCATATCCGTACGCTTGCCGCCGCCGAAGCAAGAGGCCTCATCGGTTTTGAGCAAAACGATGTGCGCGTACTGGGAAGGGAAAGCAACGAGCCTCTTTTAAGCACGTTCAAAGCGCCGGTAAAGCTGATGGATTCCTTTACGCAAAATCACATACCAACGTTTATGCAGCCCATCGTGGCGCAAATGCTAAAAACACAGCCCGTTATCAACAAGCGCATCTGCGAGGGCTGCGGTATCTGCAAAAATAGCTGCCCAGCACAGGCCATTACCATCACAGACGGTAAGGCGCATATCAATTACGACCTATGCCTTCGCTGTTATTGCTGCCACGAGCTGTGCCCCAAGTTCGCAATCAAGATCCATCGGGCGCTGATGTTCCGCATCGCAACAAAAATCATGGACTAACAACAAAAGCAGGGTTTTATGCCCTGCTTTTCTTGAAGGTTTCTATATCATCAAATAATTTGATACGCCTCTAAGAATGCACGAATCATGTCCGCATACTCCTTGGGGTAATTTGTCCAGCTTTGCGCATGGCCTGTTTTCTCGAAGGTTTGTATGCGCTTTTCGCCTCGCTTTGCCTCATAGTTTTGATACACCATAAATGTTGGCACAAAATGATCCTCCAGCCCGTGCACAAACAGCATGGGAAGGCGATCCGGGCATTGCGCCACCGCCTCGGCGGGCTTTACCTGACGGAACCAAATACCGCCACGCAGCTTGGAAAGCAACGAGCTTAACGCCAAGAACGGTTGCCGGGGCAGATGATAGATATGGTGCATGTCGTAATACAACTGCTCACGCAAATCGGAATAACCGCAATCCTCTATTACAAAGGATAGCCTGTCGTCGTTTGGGGCATACAGCATCACCGTTGCCGCTCCCATGGATTCCCCGTGCAGCCCCAATACGCAGTCCGCACCGTACCGCTCCCGCGCCCACAGGCAAATGGCTCCAAGGTCTTTTTGCTCGCAATACCCCATGGTGGTGGGGCGTTTTTCGTTCTTCCCGTGATTGCGCTGATCATACAGCACGCAGGTGAAACCCAGCTCCCGAAAAATAGCCGCATATTTGATGCCGCCAAGCAGCGTATAGGAGTAGCCGTGGGCAATCACTGCCACACGCTCCCGCCCGTCCGGAAAGCAAACGCCTTCCTTCTTGGGAATGACCATGCCGTGTATGATGTAGCTAAAGGGCGAGGGTGTGAAGAACTCCTCCGCGTGGTATTCGGTTTCAAATACTGTTCGGTCGAACCCGCCCCGGCGGATCTCCTCCTCATAGCACTCGTCATAGTCCCATGTTTTGGGCCAAACCACCATGCCGGACAGCTTCCACGATACCGCAAACACCGTAAGCGCCAAAACGCCGGCAATGATCCAAACAACCGTCATGCCGTTTCCTCCTATAAGGCTGCATGCAATTCAAAAGCCGCCCACCAGTTCGTAAGCGGCTTCTATGTTATTATAATCGCTTTTTTGCCGTCTGTAACAGCCTACCAAATACCGGAAGGTGTTTTCGCCGCTGTTACCGGTTCAGCAGGGCATAGTTCTTGCGGTTTTTGCGATACAACCGCTGAAATACCAAAAAGCCTTTGTCGTACACGGGCTTTTTTGCCGGATCCGGCGTATAGCGTGCCCTGATTTGCACCTCGCTGTTGGCCTCGTCCAGAGAGCCAATGCAGCCAAGCCCTGCCGCCATAATGACCGCCGCACCCGCCGCACCGGCGTTTTCCGGGCTTTCGGGCACCTCCACCGGCCGCCCCAGCATATCGGCAAGCGTTTGGGCGATCATAGCGGAGCGCGCGCCGCCGCCCGCCAAACGAATGACCTCTGAGGTTTTGATCTTTTTCGCCTGCGCCTCCAGCATCCAGCGCTTATGGTATAGGATACCCTCGATCACCGCCCGGCATAACTCCGCTTTGGTGGTGTTGATGGAAACATTGAAAAAGCCCGCCCTGCAAAATGCGTCCTCAAAGGGACAGCGGTTCCCCAGCAGCCACGGTACGAACAGTACACCGCCTGCACCTGCGGGAGCCGATTCCGCAATTTTGAGTACCCGCTCTATCATACTGCCCGCAGGTTCCGTACTGCTCTCGTACGCGCCAACGCCGTCCAGCACGATATTGTCCCGCAGCCACTCGATGCACTTTCCCGATGTCTCCATTTCCGCAAAGTAATTATAGCGCCCCTCGTTCACGCCTGCGATGGAAGCGATCATTGCTCCCAAATCCGCCATCTGCCGGTCTACCACGGTAGACACCCAGCCGGAGGTGCCGATGTACATGTGCGTATCTCCCACGCGGGTGCTGCCCGCGCCCACACCGATCAGAGAGGAGTCCCCGCCGCCAGCAAACACCTTGCAGTTTGTGGTAAGGCCTAAAAAAGCAGCCGCCTCGGGGGTAAGCATGCCTACCATGTCCGTAGACCGAATCAACTCCGGCAGATGCGCTCTATTCACCCCGTGCAGGTCGCAGACCTTCCGGCTCCAATCCTTGCGCTTGCAGCTATACAAAAGCGTGCCGAATGCGGAGTCCTCCGCCATCGTATAGCGGCCTGTTGCACGAAACAACAGATAGTCCTTGGCGTCCAGCCATTTGTATACGCGTTTGAACAGCTCCGGCTCATGGTTTTTGACCCAGTTATACCGAAACACCGGGTCTTTTGCGCTGGCAGCCACCACGCCCGTTTCTGCAAGCGAGATGATGAGCTTTCGCAAGCCCACCCCGGCTATTTGTATCAGCCCCTTGCCAAACCGGGCAAACTCCTCGGTGGCACGCTTATCCATATAGCTCATGGCGCGCCTGAGCGGCTTGCCGGTTTCATCCACCAGTATCACGCACTGCATCTGAGAGCAAAAGGATACGGCGGCAATATCGGTGTTTGGAACGCCGGCGTCATGCAGCACCTGCCGGGTGGTGGCGGCAAGCGTATCCCACCAGTCGTTGGGGTCCTGCTCCGCAAAGCCGTCCTCCGTTAAGTACAGCGGATACTTGGCGGGCGCCTGTGCGATCAGCCGCATGCCCCCGCCCACCTCATATAGGCAGGTTTTGTTCCCGGTGGTGCCAATGTCGTAAGCGATCACCAGCTTTTTCTCGCGCATGTTATTCCCCTCCTAAAAAGATGCTTCGCATTACCTTCATCATGTGTTCGATCACAAACCCGTCGTCCTGCGCATGATCTGCGCCCATGTACAACTGGTAGCGCTCTTTATAATACTCGCAGGCATAGGAAAACTGCGTCATCATCAGTTGGTTGTCCATCATCACCGCCAGCACGCCCGAATCGATATCCCGCCTGATCTCGCCCTTTTCCTGCGCCTCGGCGATCAATGTGCGGTAGGCGTTCGCGCTGATGCTTTCCAGCTGCCGGGAAAGGGTAACCGCCAACTCACTGTTGCCCTCGGAGGTAAACACGCTATACAGCTTGATAAGCTCCGGGTCCTCCCGGGAATACCGCAGCGCCAGCCGTACCAGCGACTCTACCTTTGTTAAAAAAGCACAGTCGGAACGAAGGATGCTTTCTATTTCCACGCTGAGCCGCTGAGAGGAGGCTTCCACGATGCATAAAAACAGATCGTCCTTGGTGGGAAAATACTTGTACAGAGAGCCTACGCTGATATCCGCAGCCTCGGCGATGCGGTTTACATTGGCGTTTTGGAAGCCGCAGGCCGCAAACTCCCGCACTGCCGCGTGGATGATGCGGCCGCGTTTTTCCTCACCGATGCGCCAAAAAAGCTCCGTTGCGTGATTTTGCAGGGTCAAGCTGTTGTTTGACTGCATACTGCCTCCGAAAATACATGTTGAATAAACAAGATATGCCGATGGTGAGTAATTGCTCACTCTTTCATTCATCATAGTATCAACCGCAGTAAAATGCAAGAATTATTTTCGATACGCATTGACACAGAAAGATCGGTGTGATACATTGTGATTGGTGAGTAGTTGCTCACTTTCCAATTATCGTCTATGCGGAGCCTCTCCGCCTTCCCATCCGCTCCGGTCTATGGAGCGTTCACAGCAGGGATATAAAACAAGCAGGAAGAAGGGAATATCATATGGCAGACACGAAACGTTACGTTGACGCAAGAGCCGTTACCAAGCAGTTAGACGCGCTGATCAAGCTGCCCGTTTACAGCATCAGCCCGGAAGCGCTGCAAACCTACGAGAATGGCTATTTTGAGCAAAAATGCGCGCAGTCCAAGGCAATGATCACCGATGCCAAGGCTGTGATTCCCGGCGGCGTACAGCACAATTTGGCCTTTAACCATCCCTTCCCGCTGGTGTTTACCAAGGCGGAGGGAAACCGCCTGTACGACATTGACGGCAACGAGTATTTAGACTTTTTGCAGGCAGGCGGCCCCACTGTACTTGGCAGTAACCCCCCCGCCGTGCGGGAGCGGGTCATCGAGCTGTTGAATACCTGCGGCCCCTCCACCGGGCTGTTCCACGAATACGAATACAAGCTGGCAAAAAAGATTACCGAATGCATGCCCGCCGTTGAAATGTTCCGCATGTTCGGCTCCGGTACGGAAGCCTGCATGGCATCTATCCGGGTGGCGCGGTTGGCCACCGGTAAAAAGAACGTGGTGAAAATGGGTGGCGCATATCACGGCTGGAGCGACCAGCTTGCCTACGGCATCCGCATCCCCGGCACCAAGGGGCTGCAATCCCAAGGCGTACCCGGCTTCTGCTTCAAGCACACCCAAGAGTTTTTCCCCAACGACCTGCATTCCCTAGAGCGGGTGCTTCGCGGCAACCGCCTAACAGGCGGCACGGCGGCGGTGCTGTTGGAGCCCATTGGCCCGGAAAGCGGCACACGGCCTGTGGACTTTGACTTCTGCAAGGGCGTTCGTGCGCTGTGCAACAAATACGGCGCGCTGTTGGTATTTGACGAGGTCGTGACCGGCTTCCGCCTTGGCATGAGCGGCGCGCAGGGCTTTTACGACGTTACTCCCGACCTTACCGTGTTCGGCAAGGTGATCGCAGGCGGTTATCCCGGCGCGGGCGGCCTTGGCGGTAAAAAAGAGTACATGAAGTTCCTTGGCGCGGGCTTGGACGGCGGCGGTAAAAAAGCGCTGGTAGGCGGCACGCTGGCGGCAAATCCGTTGAGCTGCGTGGCGGGCTATGCGATGCTTTGCGAAATGGAGAAAACCAATGCCTGCGAAAAGGCTTCGCAGATGGGCGACATGCTGACGGACGGTTTAAAGGCGCTCATCCAAAAATACGAGCTGCCCTTCGTTGCGCATAACGTAGGCTCCATCTGCCATTTGGATACGGTGGGCACCACGCACTTTGCCATCAACTGGCATAAGCCGTGGCAGATTCCCAACATCTTAAAAGAAACCTCCTTGCGCAAAAAGGAAATGCAGTACATGGGTGCTGCCTACATGGCGGAGGGCATCGTGACCTTGGCCGGCAACCGCATGTACACCAGCGCCGCCTATACCGAGGAGGATATCCGGCAGGCGCTTGCGGGGTTTGACCGCGTGTTCTCCCACGTTGTTTGCAAGGGGTAGCATAATGGAAATTGCAGCCGCAAAAAAGAGCGTGATTCAAGCCGGGCATATGCTGGTTGAACGGGGGCTGGTATCCCGTACATGGGGCAACGTGAGCTGCCGCATCGACGAGAACCGTTTTGCCATTACCCCCAGCGGCATGGGCTACGACCGCATTACCGAACAGGACATCGTTGTGGTGGATGCCCGCACATTGGATTATGAGGGTACTGTAAAGCCCTCCTCGGAAAAAGGCGTGCATGCGGCGGCCTATCGCCTGCGGCCAGACGTATGCTTTGTGATACACACCCACCAAGCCTGCGCCACCGCTATGAGCCTGCCCGGCGCCAGAGCCCTTGCGTTAAGCGCTTCCGAGCATACCGCCCTTGGCGGGGATGTGCTTCGCGCAGGTTACGGCTTGCCCGGAAGCAAGCGTTTGTGGCACAATGTAGAAAACAAGATATCGCAAGGTGCAAGCACCGTATTGATGGAACGCCATGGCGCGCTGGTGCTTGGCAACAGCATGGAGGAAGCCTTTATGCGGGCGGAGCTGTTGGAGCGCGTATGTGAGCGTTCCGTTGCAGCCGTGCCAAGCGTTCAAGAGGCGGCACCGTTGCAAGGCTTTACGCAGAGCATGCTTGCGGCGCTTAGACAACAGCTTCCCAACAACAGCGCCGTGATCATACGGCAAGCCCCGGTGTTTTGCCTGTTGCAAACGGAAGCCCAGCTTCCTGCCATGATCGACGATTTTGCACAAATGGCGGGGCGAAGCGCAAGAATCATCACGCCCCTATTGAACGACCCGGAGCAAACCGCACGCCAAGCGGCAAGAGCCCTTCGCGGACGCAACTGCGTACTGCTAAAAGGCGTTGGCGCAGTCTGCTGCGACAGCACCCCGGAGGATGCCGAGGCTGTTTACCAATTGGCTGAAAAAAACGCCCTTACCTACCTTACCGCAAAAGCGCAGGGCGGCGCAGACCCCCTTCCCCTTTTTGACACGCTGATGATGCGTGCCGTTTACAAGCTAAAGTATTCTAAAAAGAAATAACATACGGGAGGCGTCACATGGAACAACAACCGGAGCTCAAGCTTACAAAAAAGCAAAACATTGCCCAAGTGGTCAAATTTGCCCTGTTTTCCGTTTCCGCCGGGGTCATTCAGCTCATTACCTTTACGCTTTTAAACGAACTGGCGCACTTTCCCTATTGGCCCGCGTATTTGATAGCGCTGGTGCTGTCCGTGGTGTATAACTTTACGGTGAATCGCCGTTTTACCTTTAAATCTGCAAAGAACGTGCCGCTTGCCATGTTGCAGGTAGCCTGTTATTACTTGGTATTTACGCCGCTTTCCACTTGGTGGGGGGATGCGCTTACCCGCATCGGCTGGAACGAGTACGTTGTGCTATTAGGCACCATGGTCATCAATTTGGCAACGGAATACCTGTTCTGCCGTTTTGTGGTGTACAAGAACGCCATGTACACCAATGAGGCAGGAAAAAAAGAGCTGGAAGCCGTAAAAGGCGAATCGAACGAATAATCATTGATAGGTACCCCTTCACAGCGCTGTGCACAGGCACAGCGCTGTTTTTGATTGCTTTATACTGGCTGATTACACGACAAGATTGATCGAAAAAAAACATGTTTTTCAAGCTGATAATCCTATGGCATATCGCCAATTGCTGTGCTATACTGCCTATTTGGAGCGTTTTTCTTGCGTGAATATATATACGCATACAAAAGCGCCGCATCCGGTTTGCAATACGCTGTTGGCAAACAGCAGGAGGTATCGTTATGAACGAGAACAAGAAATACAAAATACTTGTGATCAACCCCGGTTCCACATCCACAAAAATCGCCTTGTTTGAAAACGAGGAATGCCTGTTGGAAACCAGCATCTTTCACGATGCGCCGGTATTGCTTCGCTTTCCTACGGCAAACGACCAGCTGCAATACCGAACCGAGGTCATCAAGAACTATCTTAAGGAGAACCATGTTTCTCTTACCGATATCGATGCGTTTGTTGGGCGCGGCGGCAGCTCTTATTCCGTATCGAGCGGAACATATGCTATTACCGATAAACTGATAGAAGATACCAAGGCCTGCAAGGGCGGGGTTGACCATCCTGCCAACTTGGGCGTACAGCTCGCCAAAGAGTTTTGCGATGAATTCGGCGGGCAAATGTTTACCGTGGACCCGCCGGATGTAGATGAGCTTTGTGATCTGGCGCGCATCACCGGAATTGCCGGCGTGTACCACAGAGCAACCATGCACACGCTCAATTTAAAGGGTACGGCAAGAGCGTATGCAGCATCCATCGGTAAGAAGTACGAAGACTGTAACCTTATCGTTTGCCATATTGACGGCGGCATTTCCGTTTCCGCGCATGCGCACGGCAAAATGGTGGACGGAAACGATATCGCGGGCGGCGACGGCCCGTTTACGCCAACGCGTATCGGCAGCGTTTCGGTAGGAGACGTGTTGAATTACGTGCAGGGCAAGGATCTGGCCGAGGTGAAAAAGCTTTGCACCAGAACGGGCGGGTTCGTTAGCCACTTTGGTACGTCCGACGCAAAAAAAGTACATGCCATGGTAGAGCAGGGCGACAGGAAAGCAACGCTCGTTTGGAATGCAGTGGGGTATCAAATCAGCAAATGCATCGGGTCTATGGCAGCCGTATTAGAAGGCAAGATCGATGCGATCCTCTTGGGTGGCGGCTTGGTAAGATACAAGGACTTGACCGACCAGATCGAACGCCGCTGCGGCTGGATGGCACCCGTTAAAATTTACTATGAGGAATTTGAGCACCGCTCCCTTGCCGCAGGCGCGCTTCGCGTGATGCGCGGCGAAGAAGAGGCGAAGGTGTATACCGGCAAGCCGGTTTGGAATGGGTTTGCGGAGTGAATTAGTCCAACTGTTCAATATCAACACACAGAAAAACCCCAAATACGTTATTTAGGTATTTGGGGTTTTGCAATAATTTCTAGGTTACGTTCAACTACATCCGGTTGAAGCTTTTGCTGTCGAAGGTGATCACCGTATAATACCGCATATCCCCCGTTTGCAATGATGCGTCCAGCTTGCGCTGGATCTCCTTCTCGTGCCCCTCCAATTCCTTTGGCACCACCATATCGAATATCAAATTGGTATGGCTGGCCCCGCGCACCATGCGAAAATCGTGTATGGAAAGCTGGGGGTCTATCTCGTTTAAGCGATCCGTCACAAACGCCTTGGCCTTGTTCAGCTCCTCGTCGTCCGTGATCACAGGGTCGTAATGAATCACCAGATGGATTCTATGCTTTTCCTGAAACATCCTCTCGATGTTGTCCATCAGTTCATGCGCATCCATCGGGTCTTCGTTATAGTCGATCTCCGCATGCACGGAGGCAAAGCGCTGGCCGGGGCCGTAATCGTGCACCATCAGGTCGTGGATAGCGAGGATTCGCGGGTCAAAGCCCATGATCTCGTCGTTGACCATGCGTACCAGCTCCTGATCCGGCGGTTCGCCCAAAAGCGGCTTGATGGTTTGCTTGGCAATGTCCACCCCGTTGTACAGGATAAATAGCGCCACGCAAAAGCCGATGTATCCATCCATGGACAAGTTGAAAAAGTATTCCAGAAGCGCAGCAGCCAATACCGCCGCCGTACTGATCACATCGTTGCGGCTGTCTGCCGCGGTGGCGATAAGCGCCGTGCTTGAAATGCGCACGCCGATCTGTTTGTTGAATACCGACATCCAAAGCTTTACGCCGATGGATAGCACCAATACCACCACCAGCGCCCAAGAGAATTCCACGGGCGTTGGATGGAGTATTTTGTCCACGGAATCCTTTGCCAGCTGGAAGCCGATCACCAAGATCAGCGCCGCTACGCCTAATCCGGAGAGGTACTCGAAGCGGGCGTGCCCGTAGGGATGTTCGTCGTCGGCAGGCTTTTTTGAGAGGTGGAAGCCCACCATGGTCATAATGGAGGAGGACGCGTCTGCCAAGTTGTTCACAGCGTCCGCCGTGATAGACAGGCTGGCGCTTAAAATGCCGATGATCAGCTTTGCCGCAAACAGCAGCACATTGCATATGATCCCCGTTACGCCTGCCAACGTACCGTATCGGGAGCGCACGGCGGGGTCTTCCGTTTGTTCTGCGTTTTTAATAAATAGACGAATGAGAAGCTTTGTCATACCGTTTCACTGCTTTCTGTATCAATACGCCGGGAAAACCCTTGGCGTACTTTATATGTACCAATTTTGCACACCAGTATAACACAATATAAAAAAGTGCGCCATCTTAAGAGAGGGCGCATGGCGCTTGTGTGTTGTCTTCTATCTTAAAATAAAGGCGGAACCCTGCGTCCGCCTCTGTGCTGTGGCCCTATTGCTTCTTCTTGGGAATCTCCATTCCGGCAAGCTCCTGATAAGCTTCGTACTCCTCCTCGTTTTCCGGCGGTTTATACATCAGCCCCGTGGTTTCCGTGACAGATGCTACATCGGAAATGTCCGGAAATGTACAGTTGTATTGTTCCATGCTATGTTCTCCTTTTTTCATTTAGCCTTTCCGGGTATCCGCAGCGATATGCGTTGAATCCCCTTTGCAATGCCTTATAAACGACGCTTGACAGAATATCATCTGTTTGTTATTATGTCGGTAAACGGTCGTTAACCATTTGGGAAATACGACATAACACAGGAGGGCACCGGATGCCGGATACCAAGGAGCTAATATTGCAGGCGGCGCTGACGCTGTTTGCGCAAAACGGTTATGAAGCTGTATCCGTACGGGATATTGCGGCACAGCTTAGCATCACAAAAGGGGCGCTATATAAGCACTACGAGAACAAGCGGGATATTTTTAACAGCATACTTCGGCGCATGGAAGAAAGCGACGCACAGCACGCCAAAGCATACAGCCTGCCGGAAGGCGCTTACGAACAGATGGCAGAAGCCTACGGTTCCGCCGCGCTGAAGGCCGTAAAGGAATACAGCGTTGCCCAGTACCGCTGTTGGACGGAGGAGGCCTTTTCCGCCGCCTTTCGCAGGCTTCTAACGCTGGAGCAGTATAAAAGCCCGGAAATGGCGGCGCTGTATCAGCAGTATTTGGCAGGCGGCCCTTTGCGTTACCTAACAGACCTGTTCCGGGAACTGCTGCCACAAAGCATGCGCAGCGATGCAGAAGCAAAACGGCTGGCGCTCGCCTTTTATGCACCCATCTATCTTGGATACAGCCTGTATGACGGTACAACAAACAAAGAAGAAATAACCGCGCAGGTTGCGGCGCACATTCAAGGCTTTGCGCTGCCAGCCTAGAAAAATCGACCATTACAAAGGAGAGAATTACCTATGAAGTACACAAAAAGCAAAAAATACGATTGTAAGGCCATCAATGACCGCATTATGGGGCCAAACCCCATCAAGCTGGAGGAAGAGCTGCTGCAAGACCACCGCATCCCGGAGGGTGCAGTGGTGATGGACTTGGGCAGCGGGCAGGGCGTGACCTCCTTGTTTTTAGCCAAGGAGTACGGCTTTACCGTATACGCTGCCGACCTTTGGAGCGACCCTGCGGAAAACCAAGCGTTCTTTGCGGAAATGGGGCTGACGGAGCAAAAGATCAAGGCCGTGAAGGCAGACGCAAGCGATCTGCCCTTTGAAAAAGCCTTCTTTGACGCGGTCATCAGCACGGACTCCTATAATTACTTTGGGCGCGACCCGGCGTATTTAGGGGAAAAGCTGCTGCCCTGCGTCAAGCCCGGCGGATATGTGTACATCGCTATCCCCGGCATGGTGAAGGATTGCCACGACAACCTGCCGCAGGAACTGCTGCTTTCTTGGACGCCGGAGCAGTTAGAGTATATGCACGATGTTGCCTACTGGACGAATATGGTACGGCAAACCGAGGGAATCGAGATCATTTCCGTTCACCAGATGGAAAGCAACGAGGAGGTTTGGGCGGACTGGCTCAAGCAGGATAACGAATATGCCATAGGCGACCGAAAATCCATGGAAGCCGGCGGCGGCAAGTACCTCAACTTTATTGCCATCATCCTGCAAAAGAAATAGCAGTATAAAAGCGCTTTGGTAAACTCGCCAAAGCGCTTTTTCGTTCATCACCTGTTATTTTGCGGGCGGATACTCGTTGCACAGCAGCCGGTAGGGCGCTTCGTCCTCCTCAATGGCAGGAAAGCGGCCAACAGGCGGGTTAAAGCGGTTATCGGTATTATCGTCGTTACACTCGCTGACCTCGCCAATTAGCACCGGGCCGGTGCCCGGCTCCACTTCAAAATCGTGATACAGATACGGCTGGATGGCAATGCTCATGCCCGGCTGCAAGCGCACCTGCGTGCCTGCGGGCACCACTGTGGTAACGCCGTCTAAATGCACGGTCACGTCGCTTACTTTATCCACCTCTTCATCCGGCAGGGAGTTATACACGCGTATCAGCAGGTTGCCGCCGCCGCGATTGATAATATCCTCCATCTTCTTCCAGTGAAAGTGATTGGGAGAGTACTGCCCTTCCTTTAAGTACAGCAGCTTTTCCGCATAGGACTTTTTATACAGGTGCTTCATTTTTAGGTTGCCGTTTCGGATGGTGATAAGCGAAAAGCCCACCTTATCAAAATCTCCAAGGCCGTAATCCGTAATATCCCACCCCAGCATATTGTCTCTGATCTCATCGTATTCGTGCCCCTTGGCTGCCCATTCTTCCGGCGTGATATGGCAAAAGGGCGGCAGGCTGAAGCGGTAGTCCTTGATCATTTGTTCCATTTCGCGTAAGGCGGCATTGATTTCGCTGCGTTTCATATGTACAGTTCTTCCTTTCCGTGATTTGAATAATGGTGCGGTAGGCTTTTGTATTGTTTGGATGTGCTATATTATACCACAGCGTGCGTGCGAACCAAAGCATAGGAAAACCCGGTGCAAACGCGCCGGGTTTTACGATGTACAACAATGTTACTCTAAGTATGCTGCCTAAACCTTTTGGTTCTCTACAAGCCAGCTTTGCAGCGCGTTTTTGGCGCTTTCAGACGTGGTATACTCCCCGTTGTTCCATGGGATCTGGTTCCTTGAAATATACTGGGCAGCATACAGCCACGCGACCGTGGTGTAATCGGCAGCATTTATTGGGGAAATCACCGTCAATAGCCGTGTTCTCCATTTTGCCGCCGGAAGATCGGAAACAAAGCGGCAGCCGCTCAATTGAACCAGCTTATCCAGCAACGCTGCGTTATCGTTCCGCTCCATACCCTTCCATCTCCCCTTGTGTTTTTTGCCTATCCGGCAGTTGCTTTTACTTCGTACAGTTTATTAGTCTATCATTACTAAGTCTTTTTGTCTACATTTTGAAAATGGACGATCCTTTTGTCGAACGGATAAAGCGACGCATATCTGCCGCTTGATTTTGAACGTGGAAAAATGACAATGACCGAAATTAAAGCAGTTTTTGCTTCTTATATATTCCAAAATATGGTCTGGTTGTCTTAAATTCCGCTATATGTCGCCTCTAATCATGCATCCCGCATTCAGGTACAATTTATCTATCGGGAGGTATGCTATATGCCCCAAGTACGAAAAACGCCGCTGCCCTTCCCCCGTTCCGGCGAGTGCATCCGGTATTACCGGGAGCTTCGCGGTTATACGCAGGAAGAACTGGCAAATATGATCGGTATCTCTCCCAGTTATTTGGGGTATATTGAACGCAGCCGTCAAATGGCGTCCGTGCAAAACCTGCATAAGCTGGCGCAGACCTTGGCGGTGCCCATGGAATCCCTTTTAGATCCCGCATACCGAAAGGAAGAGCACGGCAGCCTGAAAAGCGTGCTGGTGGAGCAGATCAAAAATCTCAACGAGGAAGAGTGTAAGATTGCCTATGAGCTCATCAGCCGTATCGTGCCTATGATTCGGCAGCATAACAAGCGTTGATTGCACCTTTGCCATCCATCCAAAACGCCTCCAGCGAGGCGTTTTTTTCATATAACATCCGGCGCGTATGGTTTTTCCGGCAAGCCGCCATACTACCCTTGAGGTGAGAATATGAAGGACACAGAATTATTGCTATACATCAGCAAAACGGCAGAAATGGGCGTGATCGGCCTTAGAGACGTGGAGGATCGCACCAAGGGCGAAGGGCTTCGCACCGCCATTACCCAGCAGATTCATGAATACGAGGCGATATCCAAGGAATCGGCGGCGCTGCTGGAACGGGTAGGCGAAAAGCCCAACGACCCCGGTCTTTTGAATCGCATTTCCTCCGAGGTAATGACCATGATGAAAACCATGAACGATTCCTCCGACTCCACGATTGCGGAGATGGTGATACAGGGCAACACCATGGGCATCAGCAAGATCATCCAGCACATACACGATTATGACGGCAACGACGCAGACGTTCGCCGCTTGGCGGATAAGCTGCTGGAAACCGAGCAGGCCAACGTGGAGCAGATGAAACAGTTTCTATAAAATCATTTTGAGCGGGGAAGCACTTCCCCGCTCTGTTATTATATTGGCTATGATGCCGGCGCTGACGGGTACGGCACGAACCTGATACAATTCTTCCATGTGTTATTTTCAGTTAATATAAATCATGCTATAATGCAAACGCACATCATCCATATCAAAAGGAGTCCCGCTTTATGAAGGCATTGACCGACCCCTGTATGCTGCTCAACATTGCGTTGCTGCTGTTACTGGTGCTTGGCTGTAAAAAAGCGCCCATGGGAACATTCCACGACGACGCGCTTTCGCTTGGCAACGCCAAGGCTTTACAAGGCTTTTGTGCCATGGCGATCGTTTTGCATCATATTTCGCAACGCTTTGCCTACGATTTGAACCGGCCTGTTCCCTGTTGGGGCTGGATTCTAAACGGCGGCGTATTTTTAACAGCTTTCTTTTTCTTCTTTTCCGGTTACGGCTTGCTTTTAAGCTATCAAAGCAAGGAAAACTATTTGCATAACTTTTTAAAGAAACGTTTGACTACCGTGCTTGTGCCCTTTTATATCGCAGAGCTTCTGTTCCTTCTGATATCGTTTGTTGCGGACGGGCCCTTTTCCTTGGCGGAAACCCTGCTGTACGCAACCGGAATCGTGCTTTCTAACGCGCATCTTTGGTACATCGTTGAAATCTGCGTGCTGTATGTCGCGTTCTATAAGATTTTCCGCCGCTCCAAAAGCACGAAACGCTCCGTGCTGTATATGCTGCTGTTCGTTCTGGCGCTCATCTGCTTTTCCGTTTTGCTGGGGCATGATTTCGGCCACGGGCATTGGTTTATGGGCGAATGGTGGTTCAATACCGTGCTTTGCTTCCCCTTGGGCATGTTGATTGCGCTGTACTGGAAGCCGATTCTTGCCTTTGTGAAAAAGCACTATGTGCTTTGCCTTGCCATAAGCATCCTGCTGTTTATCGGGCTGCATTTTGCTTCCGCCTATATGCAGGCAACGCGCGGCTACTATACAGAAACCAGCACCTCTCGCGGCACGGGGGATAAATTCCTGACGTTGCTGTTGCAAGCGCCGGAGGTCGTGCTGTGCGTTGTTACCGTTCTCCTCCTTTCGCTGAAGCTGCGTTTTTGTAATCAAGCGCTGCGCTTCATTGGCAGCTTTGCCTTGGAATTGTATGTATCGCATAACATATTTGTGTACTTCCTGTTGTATCTGTTTCCAAGGCTCAGTCCGTTCCTGTACGCGCTCATTTGCTATGCGCTGGCCATCCCCACCGCTTACCTGCTGCACCGGCTTTGCGAGCGCATCAAAAAGCCGCTTTTAGAACGGCTTATGGGCCCGTTTGGAGCAAACGTTTAACATTCTATTACTGCAAAATGTATTGATTTCTTTCCCATACGGAGCCTGTCGCAACGGCTCCGTTTTTTTACGGCGTGCCCTTGGCTGTTTTTTTTCATAATAAAATCAAGCAATGCTTCTTGCTGCCTCATCATATGCTGAAAAATGGTCATCCTGTAAGAAGGACTGTTTTGCTGCAAGCGAACCGGTTGACCGGCAACGCGCAGTAGGATATGATATATAACGCATGGAGGCGGTATGAAGAAAAGGCGGGCAAAACTCTCAACGCTTTATGTAATTACGGGGCTTCTTTCCGTCGTCTTGGCGGCAGTTGTGTATGCGGACTGCCTGATAGGCGATATTTACCTTGCGCAGAAAAAGAATGCGGCGTTGTCGCTTGGCGCAACCCCCATCCCCGTGCTGGACAGTACCCCAACGCCTGTACCCACCCCCACGCCAACAGCGCCGCCGCAGCCCACGCGAACGCCTCTTGCAGGGGATATTGCAGGGGTTCGCTTTCCGGACTACGATACCGGTGAAAACGCGGATTACAGCTATCAAACCGATGAATTGAAAATTGCGGTAAACAAGGTGGAAGACCTTGGCGTTACCTATTACGTTGCCGATATTTGGATGCGCAACATCAGTTGCTTTCAAACGGCGTTTTCCAGCGGAAAGTATAAGGGCAAGCGGCAGGACGCAGAAAAGATTTCCAAGGACAACAATGCGGTTTTAGCCGTCAACGGAGATTTTTTAGGCGGCCTTGTGATCAGAAACGGCGTGCTGTATAAAAAGGCCGTAAAGCGCTTTATTGAAGAGGAGGAAGAGCCGGACACGACTCCCGGCGAGATTCCTACTGTGTACGATCCGTTTGCTCTCCCCACGCCTACTCCCACGCCAACACCCAAGCCTAAGAGTGCACAGCGGCCGGAGCGCGCCACCTGCGTGCTGTATGCTGACGGGCGCATGATAACGGAGGAATATCAAACCTTCCGCTCCGTAAAGGCCATGGAACGCGGGGCGTGGCAGGGCTGGCAGTTTGGCCCCACGCTGGTACGCGGCGGCGTTGCGGCAGAGGACGTAAAAAAGCAGGGGCGCAATCCCCGCACTATGCTTGGCTATTACGAGCCGGGACATTACTGCATCGTGGTGATAGACGGCAGGCAGAAGGGCTATTCCATCGGCATGAATTTCTACGAAATGATGGAGCTTGCCAAGTCCCTCGGGCTAACGGAGGCCTACAATCTGGACGGCGGCGGCAGCGCCATCATGACGTTTAACGGCGAGATCATCAACCGGCCTTCCGGCGGCAACAACGGACGCAGCCTGCCGGACATGGTGGTCATTGGCGAATATGTAACGCCGGATAAGCTGTTTTCGCCCACGCCCGCGCCAACACCCATCTCGGAGGAAGAACAGCCTCAATGAGCAGTATGCAGGAACAAAAACAGAATAACGCCCGGGAATGGCTTGTTGCCGCCATATGGTCGCTTACCGCCGTGATCACAGCAGGTATCATCGTGGGCGCGGTGCTTCTAAACAGCATCTATCAAGCGTCCGGCTGGAAGCCACTGTCTTCGGGAACAGCTTTTGAGGAGCAGGTGCCGATATACTCGCAGGAGCAGATAGACCGCTTTATTACGAGCGTGCTCGTTACCGTACAGAACGCGCCGCTCACGGACGAAACCGCGCCGCAGGAAATGCTGTTTGTTGCCACCTTTAACGCATACTCGCAAAAGCTTTCTGTAGCGGCGTTCATGAGCGATATTCTTGTTACGCCGGAGGGCTACGGCGAAATGACATTAGGCGAGGTCTGCGCTAAAGGCGGGCCGGGGTTATTGGTCAACGTGATGAACGAAGCCTTTGGGCTGGACTTGCAATATTACGCCTGTACGGACGCTGCGTCTCTTGCCGCCATGATCGATCTGCTGGGCGGGGTGCGCGTAACGCTGACGGCGGGAGAAGCAGGTTACATCAACGACGCGCTGCAAGCCTCCCGGTTCAACGCCATCAAGCCCGGAGATAACAGTCTTACAGGATCGCAGTGCATGGTGTATGCCATGGACG
Organism: uncultured Oscillospiraceae bacterium; assembly: GCA_964476505.1. Taxonomy (GTDB): domain Bacteria; phylum Bacillota; class Clostridia; order Christensenellales; family CAG-138; genus CAYZAW01. The sequence goes on from CAYZAW010000026.1 coordinate 22,377, forward strand.
CGCTTAGCGGCACGGAAGCCTTTGGCTCTGCCCGGCGGCAGCTGCGCTTGATCGATTCTGCCGTATCCAACATGCGCCAAACCGCAACCAAAGCCCAGATGCTGCCCCTGCTTACGCTGGTTTCCAACAGCATCCGCACCAATTTAGATTTGATGACGCTTCGCAACATCGGTTACGAGATTTTAAAAGCGGAGGAAATGGAGTATGAAGGCCTGCTGCTGCCCTGTGAGGGAAGCTGGGCATACACCATGCTAAACGGGAAAAAGGTACTGCGCGTAAACCTGCCTAAAAATGCGAAATACCTGCGAGAGGTTCTATACAAGGCAATGTAATATACACTACGCCCCCGGCAATATGCCGGGGGCGTACCCTTTATAAGCGTCCGCGCCGCATGCGGGCGCTTTATTGCTGCGGCGTATGCTCCGCCTCGTATTCCAGCACCTTGCGGAACTGGGTTTCGTACAGCTCCCGGTAAATGCCGTTTTGCTCCAGCAGCTCGTCATGGCTGCCCTGCTCCGCGATCACGCCGCCCTGCACCACCAATATTTGATCCGCCTTTAATATGGTGGTGAGCCTGTGCGCGATCACGATGCTGGTGCGCCCCGCCATGATCACATCCAGCGCGTCCTGTATGGAGCTTTCGGAAATAGCGTCCAGCGCGGAGGTAGCCTCGTCCAATATCAGTATCTTGGGGTCTTTTAATATCACCCGCGCAATGGAAAGGCGCTGCTTCTCCCCGCCGGAAAGCTTTAGGCCGCGGTTGCCCACAACGGTATCGTATCCGTCCGGCTGGGCAACGATGAAATCATGGATGTTGGCGATGCGGCAGGCATTTTCCAGCTCCTGCTGGGTTGCGCTGTCCTTTGCATACAGCAGGTTTTCCTTTATGGTGCCGTTGAACAAATAGGTTTCCTGCGTGACCACGCCGATCTGCTCCCGTAAATACGAGAGGTCAAAGCGGCGCACATCCGTGTGACCGATGGTCACAGAGCCGCCCGTAACGTCATACAAGCGGGGAATCAGATTGACCACTGTAGATTTACCGGAGCCGGAGGGGCCTACGATAGCGTACATGCTGCCGCCGGGCACGGTAAAATTGATATCCGTGAGCAGCGGCACATCCGGAGAATAGGAAAAGCTGACATGGGTGAATTTGATGTCCTTATTCGTAACATCCGGGGATTTGCCGTATTTGGGGGAGGTAATGGTGTTTTCCTTATCAAAGTAATCAAAAATGCGGGTAAATAGAGCCAAAGAACGTGTAAAATCCACCTGCAAATTCAAAAGGGACTGCACCGGGCGGTAGAGCCGGTTGATGAGCGCCACCGTTGCGGTGATGGTACCCACGGTAAGCGTGCTTTCTATATTGGAAATAATGAGATACCCGCCCGCAAAGTAGATCAAAAGCGGCCCGATCTGCGTAAACATGCCCATGATCACATGGAACCACTTGCCGCTTCGCTGCTCCTTCATGGCAAGGCGGGTCACTTCCTCGTTCACGGATACAAAGCGCTTGTATTCCTTTTCCTCACGGGTAAACAGCTTTACCAAGATGGAGCCGGAAACGCTGAGCGTTTCGTTTACCAGCTGGTTCATTTCGTCGTTTTTTTCCTGCGACTTGGTCAAAAGCTCCCAGCGGGTGCGACCCACGCTTTTGGTTGGGAGTATCAAAAGCGGAATTACAACGATGCCTACGATGGCAAGCTGCCAGTTCATGGAAAACAGCGCCACCAGCGTTGTGGTGACGGTGGCAACGTTGGATACGATGCTGGAAAGGGTGCCGGAGATAACGCTGCTGACCCCGGAAATATCCGTGTTCATGCGGGTGATGATATCACCCTGCTTTTCGCTGGTGAAAAACGAATGCGGCATGTACTGCAAATGGCGGTACATCTGATTCTTCATGTCGAATATGATCCGCTGGGAGATCCATGCGTTGATGTAGCTTTCTAAAACGCCTATCACCTGCGAGGCAGCCAGCGTACCAAACGCCATCAACAGCAATTGAATCAACAGCTGCATATCCCGGCCGATCAGCGCTTCGTCTACAATGCGCCCGGTGATGATGCTTGGCAGCAGACCTACCGTGGAGGACAGCAGTATCGCAATAAACACCAGCACAAATTGCAGCCAGTACGGTTTTAGATACGAAAGGATTCGCTTAAGCAGTGCGCCTGTTATTTTGGGCGCGCTTTGCTTTTCCTCCTCGGTCAAGAACCCTCTGGGGCCGCCTATCACCCTAGCCAAAACTACCACCCTCCCGCATTTTGTTGTTTCAAGGGGCTTTTATTTATTGATAAACACCAATCCGATCAGGCAAATCACAATGCCGATCACCTTGTTCCATGTAATGCTTTCCTTGAACAGCAGCCATCCCACAAAGATGAGCGCAACAGCTAAAAACGCGCTTTGCACGATGGATGCAGTGCTTACCGTCCACCCCGCCTTATACGCGTAAATGAACCCAACCTCCAGCCCTACCACCGCGAGGCCCAGCGCGAAGGACGCCCAGTTTAAATGCGTGAATTCCCGAAACAGATCAGCTTCTTTGTTCAGTATGAAATACAGCACCGCCGAAATCGCCGCGCCTACCAAATACGTTACCGTTAGGGAGGCCAAGGGATTGATCGTATCCGGAACGGACTTGGCGGATATTTGATATACGATATTGGAAAAAACGACCAGCATGATAGGCCATACATATGCCATATTACAGTACTCCTTTGCAAAAAAACAGCCAGACCCGTAGCCTGACTGAAGGTAGGTGCTCACCCTGCACAGATTCTGTGTTTTTTATGGTAACATCAACCATGCGGCCTGTCAATCACCTAAAAATGCTTCACAGGCCGTACAAAGTACCTATAACACCTTTTGATAAATGTTGTTTTCAACATCGGCAAGCGTAAAGCCGCAGGCACGAAGCAGTCCGCAGGAGGCGGCGTTTTCCGGCTCCGGCTGCACGATGATCTGCCTTGCGTCCTCATGGCGCAGCACCTGCTCCAGCAACGCCGCAACGATTTGCTTGCCAACGCCGTGCCTTAGGTATTCCGGTTCTCCGATCAAGTAATCGATGCTGTATGTGCCGGCAGTCGCAATATCGTTGCCCCATTGTTCATCGCTGTCTTTATAATCATAATACTGGCAAAAGCCCACGGGCACGCCTTCTTGTTCCGCGATAAAATGATGTACCCAGCAGAATTCTTTGCTTGTGATCTCTTCGATCCAATCCTCGGGATCGTGATACCACTTCTTTACATGGGGCGTTGCCAGCCATTTTTGAAACAGCGGCAGATCCTTTTGCTCCATTTTCCTTAATACAACCATATTGCACCTATTATGCCATCCGCGTTCGTGTTTGATAAACTTACGCGCTCATAAGAGCAGGCGACTCCGCTCCCCTGTTAACGGGATGCACCACCGCCGCCGAAGCCGCCGCCGCCAAAGCCGCCGCCGCCAAAGCCGCCGCCACCGCCGCCGCTCCAACCGCCGCCTCCACCGCTCCAGCCGCCACGGCCGCCGCTTCTGGTTCCGCCGCTGCCGCCGAAGCGTATGATCAGCCAAACAAAGAGTGCGAAAAAGCCGCCCACTGGCAATGCAATGACCCAGAACACAAAGAAGTTGATGATGATGCGCTTAAACAACGGGCGGTCATCAACGGTGGTTACCGGCTCCGGCATATCCGCATCCGCAGAAGTATTTGCGCCCGCCTCTTCCACGATCTCCAAGGACGTTGTCAGGGCTTCCGGCACCTCCACGCCGTATTCGGCGTAGATCACCTTTGCTGTTTCCACCCATGTTTTTATTGCGGCCTTGTTCCATTCGCCGTTATGCATGGGCTCTACGCAGTAATCGTCTAAAATGCGGCCGCATTTGGCATCGTTGAGGCTGCCTTCCATGCCGTAGCCTATTTCCAAGCGTACATGTGCTTCCTCGGTGGTAAACACCAGCAGTACGCCGGTATCCTTATCGGCATCGCCTACGCCCCACTTGCGGGCAAGCTCCAAGCTGAACTCCTCCAAGGATCTGTCGTTTGTGGACGACACGGCGGCAATCGCCATCTGCACGCCTGTTGCTTCATTCAGCACGCGTGCCTGCGCGGCGATAAACTGCTCCGTTTGCTCACTGAACACATGGCTGTAATCGTTGATATACAGCATGGAGGTATACGACGGCAGCTCGTAGGTGGTATTTTCCGCCGTACAGGAGCTGACAAGCAGCGTGCCAAGCACGGAAGCGATCAAAAAGACCAGCAGTATTTTTTTGAAAGTACTCATTTACCCTATTCCCGCGATGACCGCGATCACTTATGAAACGGAAGGAACCGTGGTCTGCGCCGCCTCGGTGGCTTCAAAGTAACTCATCTGCTTAAAGCCAAACATGTTGGCGATCAGCACGTTGGGGAACTTACGCGTAGCCAGATTGTAAGACTGCACCGCCGCGTTGTAATCCTGACGGGCAACCGCAATGCGGTTTTCCGTGCCGGCAAGCTCATCCATCAGGCTGGTATACACCGCGTCGGACTTTAATTCCGGATATGCCTCCGCAACCGCTACCAAGCGAGAGAGCGCGGCGCTCATTTCATCGTTGGCAGCAGCCATTTCGGGCATGCTCTTTGCGCTCATCATATCCTGACGCGCCTGCGTAACAGCAGCAAACACCTCTGTCTCATGGGTGGTGAATTGATTAACGGCATCTACCAGGTTCGGAATCAGATCGATCCTGCGCTGGAGCTGCGCCATAATGTTTGCCTCTTGCTCCTCCGCTTGGGACTGTGCCTTGACCAAACCGTTATAGCCGGAAACAAACAATATAACAACGATTACCAGCAGGGCAACGATTCCTATAACCACTTTTTTCATGTTGTAATATCTCCTATCCATTTCATCGGGATACAGTTTACACCATTTGCCGCACACGGTCAAGCCGCCGCGCGTGTTCGCAGCCGTAAAGAAAAAGCCTCCGGAATTGCAGGCTGTGCAAACGCCCGTATATCCGGCGGCATTTATCTTTGGATATCACAGCCATTACTTAGCCGCTGCCGCTTGCAGCTCCTGCACCGCCATGTTAAGAAGCGCTTCCCCGTCCGGGCTGTTGAGCCACAGGGGATGCACAGATTTAGGCAGTATCACGGGCATACGGTCGTGAATGAAGGCAACGCCCGGCGCGGCCTCGCGGGTAAGTATCACAAACACGGGAAGTGACTGCCCCGCCTCCTCCCGGTAGACCCCCGCCATGTACAACGGTTCTCCGCCGGGAAGGGAGATGGCGTACTTTTGCTTTTTCGTACTGCCCGCCCGCTGCCATTCAAAGTAATTGCTGGCAGGCAGCAGGCACCGGCGCTCCCGCATGGATTTTGAGAACATCGTTTTTTCCGCCGCTGTTTCGCTTCTGGCGTTGATGACCTTGCCGCCGCCGTTGTATCTTGCAAAGCCCCACCGCATCAGCATGGGTTTCCCGCCCGCGGTGATGGCGGGCACGGCATCGGTAGGGAATATCTCCCCGGTTTTTAACGGTTCCCCGTAGGCCAGCGCGGCAATAATCGCCCGCATTTCCTTATCGTCGTCCGCAATGTAATACCGTCCGCACATTTATGCAACAACCCTTCCTACGATACGCAGCTCGTCTGTCTCCCGCACGGGGATGGGCGCGTATGCTTGATTGATGGAGATGAGCTCCATTTCAGTATTGCCGCCTAACAGCTTGCAATATGCATCACCGTTCAAAAGGAATATTCCGCAATCCCCCGGCTCCAGTTGCGGCGTTTGCTGCACGTACACGATCTGCCCGTCCAAAAAGCGGGGGCTCATGCTGTCTCCCGCAATGCGCACCGCAAAGGCGGCGCTAATAGGAACGCTTTCGTCCGCCTCGATCAGCTCGTAATGGTCGCTGTCTAAAAACGCACCGGTACCGGCGGAAACAGGCAGGTCATACAGGGCGATGGTGCGGCGGCGCGGGCTCGGTTTTTGCACCGCCAGATATTTCTCGCTGGATTGCAGCAGCCGCAGATATTCCAAGAGCCGCTGCCGCCCCAGATCGTTTAGAGGCGCTTCTTCGCTGCCGCTGTCTAAAAAAACGGTTAGCACATCGCTCACGCCGTACAGCCGGCATAGCAGCAAAAACTCCTCCGCATCCGGCAGAGACAGGCCGCATTCCCATTTGGAAACGGTTTTGTACGAAACAGACCGCCCGTGATCGGTCAGATACGCCGCCGTTTGGGGCTGCGTGAGCCTTTGCGCCTTTCTGAGCGCCGCAAGGGTATCGCAAATTTGCATAACGTTCACCTCATAGTCATTGTATCTGCTTTCTGCCGGGGTTGCAATAGAATTCGACGATAAAATTCTCGTATTTGGAGATATTTATTATTGTATTCTCCCCATCATAGAGATACAATGATAGCAGAAGGAGGCGATGGGCATGGCAGACAGAACGATTCTGCACATTGATATGAACGGCTGTTATGCCAGCATCGAATGCCTGCACAACCCCGCCATTCGTGACCTGCCCGTGGCGGTGGGCGGAGACGTAGAGTCCCGGCACGGCATTATATTGGCAAAAAACCAGATCGCTAAGGCTTACGACATCAAAACCGGTGAGGCTTTGTGGCAGGCGCGGCAGAAGTGCCCCAATTTGGTGATTTTGCAGCCGCACTATGGCCTGTATTGGCGTTTTTCCAAGCTGGCGCGCGCCATTTACGAGGATTACAGCAGCCAGATAGAGCCCTTCGGCTTGGATGAGGCGTGGGTGGATGTAACCGGAAGCACGCACCTGTTTGGAGATGGCTATACCATTGCAGAGGAAATACGTGCGCGGGTGGAGCGGGAGCTTGGCATTACAGTATCCGTAGGGGTCTCCTTTAATAAGGTGTTTGCCAAGCTGGGAAGCGACTATAAAAAGCCAAATGCGGTCACAGAGTTTAGCCGGAGCAATTTTAAGAAAATGGTATGGCCGCTACCCGTGGGGGATCTGCTGTATGTGGGCCGCGCCACCCAGCGCAAGCTGTATGCCCGGGGGATCATGACCATTGGGCAGCTTGCCGCTGCCGACCCCGTTCGCCTGCACCAGTGGTTTGGCAAATGCGGGTACCTTTTATACGCCTTTGCCAACGGAGAGGACAGGTCGCAGGTGATGCAGTGCGGCGAGGAAGCGCTGGTAAAAAGCATCGGCAACGCCACCACCACACCCCGGGATTTGGTATGCGAGCAGGATGCCAGCGTTATTTATTACATGCTGGCGGAAAGTGTGGCGGAGCGACTGCGGGAGCAGGGGCTTATGGCGCGCACCGTGCAGATTCATCTGCGTGATAACGGTCTGTTTTGTTTTGAGCGGCAAATGAAGCTTTCCTCCCCCACCTGCTTGGCGGGCGTGTTACATGAGGCGGCAATGACGCTGCTTCGCGCCCAATACGATTGGAGCCGCCCCCTTCGCACCGTCGGTATCCGCGCAACGGAGCTCACCCCCGCCACCTCTCCGCAGCAGCTCAGGCTGTTTGAGGACGAAGCGCAACTGGAGCGCATGGAGCGGCTGGAACGCTCCATAGACGATATCCGCAGGCGCTTTGGGCATTACGCCATCTGCCGGGCCGTTTGCACCATGGATAAAACGCTGGCAAACATCAATCCCAAGGACGATCACAACATCCACCCCGTAGGCTTTTTCAAGCCCAGTGAAGACATGAACGGCGCCATTGGCAGCGTGAGGTAGCAATATGGAAGCAAAGCAAAATCCAAAGGTATATGTGGGCGTAACCGCGCGTTTCCAGCCGGACGGAGGTTTAACACCGCTTTCTGTTATTTGGGAGGACGGGCGCACCTTCGAGATAGACCGGGTGTCCGATACCCGGCGCGCCGCCAGCTTAAAGGCGGGCGGTGCAGGTATCCGGTACACGGTGGAGATCGGCGGCAGGCGAACCTATCTCTACTTAGAGGAAAACAAGTGGTTCGTGGAGCGACGAGGTCGCGCTTAACCTGCCGCTTGAAAGGACATGGGCGGTATAGTACACTGGTTTGTAGGGCGGCTGCATGCCGCCCGTGCACAAAACGGAAGAACACGGCAGGAGGCGACATGCGCTTGGAGTACGGCATACTGGACGGTTTAAACCAATCTCAGCGGGACGCGGTAACCAGCACCGAGGGCATGATCCGCGTGATCGCAGGCGCGGGCTCCGGCAAAACGAGAGCACTTGCCCGCCGCTTTGCGTTTTTGGTCAACGAGGTGGGCATCCTGCCCGGCAACATCTTATGTGTAACCTTTACCAACAAATCCGCCAACGAAATGCGCCAGCGCATCCATAACCTAACGGGAGACAACGATACCGGCTATATCAATACCTTCCACGGCTTCTGCGTTTCCGTTTTGCAGGAGGACAGCAGCGCCGTACAGTATCCCAAAAGCTTTCTGGTGCTGGATAATTCCGATATCGACGCTATGCTGAAGATCATTTATGAGGAGCGCGGGCTCACCCTGCGGGACATGACCTTTTCAAACGCAAGGGATATGATCGAGATACAAAAGCTCAAGGAGCGCCCAAACTACTATCTGGATATGATCACCATGTCCCTAGACGTGCTGCACCAAAAATACCTGGATGCCAAAACGCCCAAGGATATTATTTTCTACGGCTATCTCTATCAGGAAAAGAAATGCTTCGGGCTGGACTATAACGACCTGATACTCTTTTCCCTATACATTTTTGCCCAGAACGAGGACGTGCGGCTAAAATGGCAAAAGCGCTTGGAATACATCATGATCGATGAATTTCAGGATATCGACGAGCCGCAGTACCAACTGATGGAGGTGCTGTGCGGCTACCACAAAAACCTGTTCATCGTGGGCGACCCGGATCAAACCATATACACTTGGCGCGGGGCGGACGTGAAATACCTGCTGGAATTCGATCAAAAATTTCCCAACGTAAAAACCATACTGATGATGGAAAACTACCGCTCCACTCCGCAGATACTGTCTGTTGCGAACTCGCTGATCGGCCGAAACAAAACGCGCATCAAGAAAGACCTGCTCCCGACCCTTTCGGACGGCGGCGCGGTGGTGTGCCACAGCGCCGTTCATGCGGAGGCGGAGGCCGTTTGGATCACCGAAGAAATTGAGCGTCTTCACGGCGAGGGCGTTTTATACAAGGATATCTGCATCCTCTACCGGGCGCACTATGTGACCCGCGCCGTTGAGGACGCGCTGCTTACCGCTGAGATTCCCTATACCATTTACAGCGGCGTACAGTTTTTCGGACGGGCGGAGATCAAGGACGCGCTGTCTTATCTTCGCATGATCGCCTATCAAGACGACCTTTCCTTCCTGCGCATTGCCAACGTGCCCAAGCGAAATTTGGGCGAGCGCCGCATGAAATTCTTGCAGGAGTATGCCCAAAAAGAGCATTGCTCCTTATATCAGGCGCTAAAAAGCACCGTTGACGACGCTATTTACAAGGGCACAAAGGCAAAGCAGTTTATTTCCTTGGTGGACTATTATGCCGCCAATTACGGCGAACGGCAGATCTCCGAGCTACTGTCTGCACTTTTGAACGACAGCGGCTATGAGGAAATGCTGCGCACCGAGGGCAGCCAAGAGCGGCTGGACAATCTGGCGGAGCTGAAGCAGTCTATATACGAATACGAAACCACCTGCGGCGAGGAAAGCCTGCTGGAGCATTATTTGGCGCATATCGCGCTGTTTACCAACAGCGACGCTGTGCAGCAGCAGGACAAGGTAAAGCTGATGACCGTGCACGCCGCCAAGGGGCTGGAATTTCCCTATGTGTTTTTGTGCGGCATGAACGAGGGCGTATTCCCCTCCCGCAAGGTCAAGACCCTGCCCGGCATGGAGGAGGAGCGGCGGCTGGCCTTTGTTGCCATGACCCGCGCCCAGAAGCAGTTGTACCTCACGCAGGCCGACGGACGCAATTTGGACGGCTCTCCCCGCTATCCCTCCCGGTTTGTGCTGGATATCGACCAACAGCTTTTGGAGTATACTGCACCGCAGCGGGATGGGCTCATCGAGGAGGCACGGGATTACATCCGCCTGTCCAGCAAATGGCTGGAGGGCGGCGAAGCGCTCGTGACCTTTCAGGCTGGGCAGCGGGTGCAGCACGCGTATTTTGGCGCGGGCACCGTTGTGGATACAGACCGGGCGAACAACGCGCATATCGTGCTGTTTGACGATATGGAAACGCCGCGCGCCATTTCCTTCAAAGCAGAGCTGCATGCATTAGAACAATAACATTGACTGGCTTGCCTATATAAGTGGTTCTACACTAAACATTGGGGTAGAAAGAAAAAAGGAAGCATGACGCTTCAAA
>CAYZAW010000027.1:0-24781 GCA_964476505.1 uncultured Oscillospiraceae bacterium
TGGAGCGCGCGTGGGATTGGCGCAAGCAGTACGGCGGCACGATCGTCAAGCAGCTTCGCTACCTCGGCTCCTCCTGCGACTGGGAGCGGGAGCGCTTCACCATGGACGAGGGCTGCAACAAGGCTGTTACCAAGGTGTTTGTGGAGCTGTACAAAAAGGGCTTGATCTATCGGGGAGATCGCATCATCAACTGGTGTCCGGCCTGTAAAACCGCCCTTTCCGATGCTGAGGTGGAATATGAGGAGCAGTCAAGCTTCCTGTGGCATGTGCGTTACGATGCACCGGATAAGAGTTATTCCATCACCGTTGCTACCACCCGCCCGGAAACCATACTGGGCGATACCGCAATCGCCGTGCATCCGGACGACCCGCGCTATAAGGATATCGTGGGTAAAAACGTGGTGATTCCCGTGCTGAACCGGGGAATCCCCATCGTTGCCGACGAATACGTGGAAATGGATTTCGGCACCGGTGCCGTGAAGATCACGCCGGGTCACGACCCCAACGACTTTGAGGTTGGCGTTCGCGCAGGTTTGCCCTGCATCCGCGTGTTTACGGACGACGGGCACATCAACGAGAACGGCGGCAAGTATGAGGGGTTGGATCGCTTTGAATGCCGCAAGGTGTTCGTGGAGGAGTTAGAAGCAGCCGGGGCCCTGGTAAAGATCGAGCCCTACGCGCATAATGTTGGCACCTGCTACCGCTGCCATACCACGGTGGAGCCCATCGTGTCCAAGCAATGGTTCGTGGAGATGAAGCCGCTGGCGAAGCCCGCCATCGAGGCCGTGCGAAGCGGAGACATCAAGTTCGTGCCCGAGCGCTTCGATAAAACCTATTATAACTGGATGGAAAACATCCGCGACTGGTGTATTTCCCGTCAGCTTTGGTGGGGACACCGTATTCCCGCCTATTACTGCGATGATTGCGGCGAAACCGTTGTGGAAGCCACGGCTCCCGCCTGCTGCCCCAAGTGCGGCGGCAAGCTCCGACAGGATGAGGACGTGCTGGATACATGGTTCTCCTCCGGCATGTGGCCGTTCTCCACGCTGGGGTACCCGGAAGAGACTGATTTGCTGAACTATTTCTACCCAACCTCCACGCTGGTAACGGGTTATGACATCATCTTCTTCTGGGTGGCGCGCATGATCGTGTTCGGTACCGAGGTCATGAAGAAGAAGCCCTTTGACCATGTGTTTGTGCATGGCATCGTGCGTGACAGCCAAGGCCGTAAAATGTCCAAATCCCTTGGTAACGGCATCGACCCCTTGGAGGTCATCGATAAGTACGGTGCAGACTCGCTGCGCTTTAGCCTCTTAACGGGCAACTCCCCCGGTAACGACATGCGCTTCTATTGGGAAAAGGTGGAGGCGGCGCGGAACTTCTGCAACAAGATCTATAACGCCTCCCGCTTTGTGATGATGAGCTTGGAGGAGGGCGCAGAGCTTTCCATCGATCCTTCGCTGCTGGATGTGGCGGATAAATGGGTGCTCAACCGGCTAAACGAGGTCATTCGCGAGGTGACCGTTAATTTGGACGGGTTCGACCTTGGCCTTGCGGCGCAGAAGGTGTACGACTTTATTTGGACGGAGTTCTGCGATTGGTACATAGAAATGGCAAAGCCCCGGCTCTATGGGGAGGATGCAAAGGCAAAAGCTCATGTGCAGGCGGTGCTGGTGCATGTGCTTCGCACCTCTTTAAAGCTGCTGCACCCGGTCATGCCCTTTATTACCGAGGAGTTGTATTGCAACCTGCCCGGCGCGGAAGAAACCATCATGCGTGCAGACTGGCCCAAGGCAGACCCTGCTTACGACTTTGGTGCGGACGCGAAGGACATGGAGGCGGTGATGGAGCTTATCCGCAGCATCCGCAACCTCCGTGCGGAAATGAACGTGCCGCCCGCCAAGCGCGTGAGCATGCTGCTGATCGCAAAGGCCGGTATGGAACACGCCTTCTCCACAGCGGCGGTGTACATGAACCGTTTGGCAGGCGTGGACGATGTGAAGCTGGTGCAGGACAAATCCGGCGTTCCCAAGAACGCGGTGTCTCTGGTAACGGGCACAGCAGAAGCGTTCATCCCCTTGGAGCAGCTTGTGGATATCGAAAAGGAGCGGGAGCGCGTAACAAAAGAGATCGCCCGTATGCAGGGCGAGATCGCCCGCGCCGAGGGTAAGCTGAACAACGCCGGGTTCGTAGCCAAAGCCCCCGAAAAGGTGGTGGAGGAGGAACGCGCCAAGCTTGTTAAGGCGAAAGACGTGCTGGAAAAACTGGTTCTCCGGCAAAAGGACTTGGCGTAAACGATTCTCCCAGAATGAACAATCCAACTATTTGGGAACGGCTGTTATGCCGTTCCCTTTGCTATGTAAGGCGATTTGGGTTAAATACCATTTGCCTGTTAAGGAAAAGCGAAACAAAACAGAAGAATCAGCGGTTGCCGTTCGCTCCATTCCATACTATAATACTTGTATTGCCAGTTTTGATTTTAGCAACAGCAAAGGAGCGTGGGCAGCATGATTCAATTCGATCTTATTCAACAAACAGACCCGGAAATAGCGGAGGCCATGCGGCAGGAGCTTGTGCGGCAGCAGGATCATTTAGAGCTGATCGCCTCGGAAAACTTTGTATCGGAAGCGGTGATGGCAGCCATGGGAAGCCATCTCACCAATAAATACGCAGAGGGCTACCCCGGCAAGCGCTATTACGGCGGCTGCCAGTTTGTGGACGTTGCGGAGAACTTGGCAAGAGACCGCGCCTGCAAGCTGTTTGGCGCGGAGCATGCCAATGTGCAGCCCCACTCCGGCGCACAGGCCAACCTTGCGGTGTACTACGCGCTGTTGCAGCCCGGGGATACCATACTTGGCATGAACCTGTCCCACGGCGGGCATTTGACCCACGGCAGCCCCGTGAACATGAGCGGCAAGTATTTCAACTTTGTGCCCTACGGCGTACGGGAGGATACCGAGCAGATCGATTACGATATGCTTGCACAGCTTGCCCAAAAGGAAAAGCCGAAAATGATCGTTGCGGGCGCAAGCGCCTATCCCCGTGCCATTGATTTTGCGCGTATCAGTGAAATCGCAAAAAGCGTGGGCGCATACTTCATGGTGGACATGGCGCATATCGCCGGCTTGGTTGCGGCAGGCTTGCACCAAAGCCCCGTGCCCTATGCGGATATCGTGACCACCACCACCCATAAAACGCTTCGCGGGCCCCGCGGCGGCATGATCCTTTGCCGGGAAGAGCTTGCTAAGGCCATCGACAAGGGCATTTTCCCCGGCACGCAGGGCGGCCCCTTGATGCACACCATCGCGGCAAAGGCTGTTTGCTTCCAGGAAGCGCTGCAGCCCGCGTTCAAGGCGTATCAGCAGCAGATCATAAACAACGCGAAGGTGCTTGCAGCCGAGCTTCAAAACAGCGGCGTGCGCTTGGTTTCCGGCGGTACGGACAATCATCTGATGCTAGTGGATTTAACGCCCAAGGGCCGCACGGGTAAAGAGGTGGAGGCATACCTTGACCTTGCCAATATTACCGTTAATAAAAACACCATCCCCTTTGAAACGCAAAGCCCCTTTGTAACAAGCGGCGTTCGCATCGGCACCCCCGCCGTGACATCCCGCGGCATGAAAGAAGCTGAAATGAAGCAGATCGCAGGCTTCATCGCAAGGGTGATCGACGGTGGAGAGGCCGCTACGGAATCCGTTAAGCAGGACGTGATCGCGCTTACCAATCACTTCCCGCTGTACGCATAAACGCAGATTACAAGAAAGCGCCCGTTTTACGGGCGCTTTTTCTGTGCGAGGAAAATCAGAACAAAAGTATATTGTTCAATTCCAAGCAAAATACTATGAATTCCGTTGACTTTCGATATTGCCTGTGCTACATTGTAGCCAAGAAAACCAAGCAAACCAGTAGGAATTGGAAAGGAGCGCTGCATGAAGCTGTCCACCAAGGCAAGATACGGATTAAAAGCCATGGTCGATCTGGCAGTAAGCTATGGCGGAGGGCCTGTCAGCACGGCAACGCTTGCCGGTATGCAGGGTATTTCCCAAGCCTACTTAGAGCAGCTGATCTCTGCACTCAAAAAGGCGGAGCTCATTACGGCGGAGCGCGGCGTGCAGGGCGGTTATGCGCTGTCCCGCCCGCCGGAGACCATATCCGTGGGGCAGGTGTTAACGGCCTTGGAGGGCAACACCTCGCTGGTGGATTGCGTGGGTTACGAAACCGTATCCTGCGACAAGGCATGCTCCTGTTCGGCCCGCCCGCTGTGGCTCAAGCTGCAGGGGAAGATCGACTCCGTACTCAACGAAACCAATTTAAAAGACATGGCAAACGACTACATCATACAAAAGAATCGAGGCAATGACGGTGAAGCGAGTTTATCTTGACAATGCTGCAACAACGCAGGTACGCATGGAAGTAGTGGCGGAGATGCTGCCGTATTTCTCCGAGGTTTACGGCAACCCCTCCAGCCTGCATGGCTTTGCACGGGAAGCGCACGCGGGCGTGGACCGTGCCAGAGAACAGGTGGCGCATGCCCTTAGTGCCCTGCCGGAGGAGATCATATTTACCGCAGGCGGCAGCGAAAGCGACAACACCGTGCTTCGCGGCGTTGCCATGCAGTATAAAAACAAGGGCAAACATATCATCACTACTGCGGTAGAGCATCACGCGATTTTGCACACCTGCGAGGCGCTGGAAAAGGAGCTGGGCTGCGAGATCACCTATCTGCCGGTGGACGAATACGGCAGGGTGACGGCGGAGCAGGTGAAAAACGCCATTCGCGAGGATACGATTCTCGTTAGCATCATGTACGCAAACAACGAGGTAGGCACCGTAATGCCCATCCCGGAAATCGGTGCTGTCTGCAAGGAAAAGGGCGTGCTGTTCCATACGGACGCCGTGCAGGCTGTTGGGCATATCGCAATCGACGTGCATGCCATGAACATCGATTTTCTTTCCCTCTCCGCCCATAAATTCCACGGGCCAAAGGGCGTTGGCGCGCTATATGCCAGAAAGGGCGTAAAGCTGCCCTCGCTGATACTTGGCGGCGCGCAGGAAAAGAAGCGCCGGGCTGGCACGGAAAACGTGCCGGGCATCGTTGGCTTGGGCAAGGCCATCGAAATGGCCACCGCCAACATGGAGCAGGACAACGCGTACATCACGCGGCTTCGGGACAGACTGATTTCCGGCATTCAGGAGCGCATTCCCGAGGTCAAGCTCAACGGGCATCCAACCCTGCGACTTCCCGGCAACGTGAATTTCTCCATTCGGTATATCGAGGGAGAATCCATGCTGCTGCTGCTGGATCTGAACGGCATTGCCGCTTCCAGCGGTTCTGCCTGCACCTCCGGCTCTCTTGATCCCTCCCATGTGCTGTTGGCCATGGGGCTGCCGCATGAGATCGCCCACGGCTCACTTCGTATGACTCTTTCGGACTTTACAACGCAAGAGGATATCGATTATGTGCTGGAGCTCTTGCCGGGTATCGTAGAAAAGCTTCGGGCGATGTCGCCTCTGTACAATAAATAGCGAAATGAGGTAAAGTATCATGTATTCGGAAAAAGTGCTGGATCATTTTCAGAATCCGCGTAACGTTGGCGAAATCGAAGACGCCAGCGGCGTTGGCATGGTAGGCAACGCCAAGTGCGGCGATATCATGCAGATGTTTATCAAGGTAAACGACGATAATATCATCGAGGACGTAAAATTCAAAACCTTCGGCTGCGGCGCAGCTATCGCTACCTCCTCCATGGCAACGGAAATGGTGAAGGGCAAAAGCGTGGACGATGCTCTAAAGCTGACCAATGCCGCCGTGGTAGAGGCGCTGGAGGGCTTACCGCCCCAGAAGATCCACTGCTCCGTGCTGGCGGAGGAGGCGATCAAGGCCGCCATCGATGATTACGAAAAGAAAAAGGAAAAGGAATAGATTACTTTTCCAATTTCGGTAACAGTCCCAAAACATAAGCCGTCCCTTCCGGCGCCATACTATGCGCATACGGCCTAAGCGCCTTAACATAGCAAGGATCAGGCAGAAAGGAGAAACGGTATGCGAACATTGTCTTTGGGGCTGGGATTAGGGCTTGTTGCAGGCGTAGCCATGGCGACAGCCGCCATTACGTCTATGTATCCTGACGTGCCGCGGCGCATGATGCGCGACGGAAAACGTGCGGTGCGCTGTACAAAACACGCAATGGAACACTGGATGCATTAACGGCAGGCGGCAGGGAATCAGTGACAACGGTTGCCGCACACAATGCATGCATGGAAAAGGAAATCCGGATAAAAATCGCGCCAGCGGCGCGATTTTTGCCTGTCAGGCGTATTTGCCCGTTTATTATAGGCGGCGGAAAAAGACCACGGGAAACAAATGATGGTAAATACGAGTAAAATGGCGTTTTATTGATTTGTAATTATGGTACATTTAGGATATAATCATTACAACCCGATTGTAGGAGGTGGCTTTTGATGACGGATCACACCCAGGGAACCATGCAGTTTCAACTGCCAAAGGACGGGCGCACGCCAAACGACATACTGATGGCGGTGTATTCCGCAATGAAAGAAAAGGGCTATGATCCCGTCAACCAGATCGTAGGCTATCTGCTTTCAGGCGACCCTACCTACATCACCAGCTATAATAACGCAAGGTATCTCATTCGCAGGCTGGAACGGGACGAGCTCTTGGAGGAGCTTGTGCGCTTTTATGTGCTCAACAACAAGCTTCCCGAGGATGCGGAATAATTGCCGCGACCGGCTCGCATAACGAAAAACCCCTTAGAACCTGCCTCATCGGTGTAGGCAGGTCCTTTCTTGTAATGGATACACCAAACCGAAGGGAGAACACATATGCAGCGAATACTGGCCTTGGATGTGGGAGATAAGCGCATCGGTATTGCGGTGAGCGACCCGTTGGGCTTCACGGCGCAGGGCTTGGAAACCTACACCCGCAAGGGCACGCTTGAGGAGGATGCGGCGTACATATTAAGCGTTGCCGACCGGTATCGCCCGGTAAAGCTGCTGTTTGGCATGCCCCGCAATATGGACGGCAGCTATGGCTTTCAGTCGGAAAAGGTTCGTGCCTTTGCGGACGCGGTACTGGAAAACTGGGACGCAGAATACATGTTTTACGATGAACGGCTGACCACCGTAACCGCAGAGCGAGTGCTTATCGATGCGGATGTAAGCCGCAAAAAACGCCGACAGGTAATCGATAAGCTGGCGGCGGTGGTTATTTTACAGGGCTATTTGGATACGCTATAACGTATCAGCAGGAGGATACTATGGAAGACAATAAAAACATGCAGCCGGATGAAGAAGCAAACGAAGTCGTATTGTTGGACGACGAGGGCAACGAGGTACACTTTGACCATTTGATGACGTTTTTCCATGAGAAGGAGCGCTACATTGCACTTTTACCTATGGACGAGGTAAAAAACGTTGCGGACGACGAGGTGATACTGCTGCATATCGTTTCCAAGGACGGGGAAGATGTATACGAGCCCATCGAAAACGAGGTGCTTTTGCAAGAGGTGTTCGATACATTCTTGGAGCTGTTCGAGGAAATGCTCGACGAGGAGGACTAAGCCCCTTGGCGCGGCATACTGTAATTGCGATAGACCCGGATTCCATTGGGGAAGAATTGGGCGTAGCCGTTGGCGACGCTTTGTTGTCTATCAACGGAGAACCGGTGATCGATATCGTGGATTACGAGTATCATTGCGCAAACGAACGGTTAACGGTCACCTTTGAAACGCCGGAGGGCGAGCAATACGAGGCAGAAATCGAAAAGGATGAAACCGAACCGCTGGGGCTTACCTTTGCCGGCGGCTTGGTGGAACCCATGCGCTCCTGCAAAAATCACTGTATTTTTTGCTTTATCGATCAAATGCCCAAGGGCGTTAGGCCAACGCTGGCCGTGAAGGATGACGACTGGCGTATGTCCTTTATCATGGGCAATTACATCACGCTCACCAACGTAAACGACGAGGAATTCAACCGTATTCTTAAGCGGCGGGTCAGCCCGCTGTATGTGTCTGTTCATGCTACCGCGCCTGACGTGCGGGTGCGGATGATGCGAAACCCCACGGCAGGCCGCATCATGGAGCGGTTACGGGCGCTTTACGATGCAGGACTGTCCTTTCACTGCCAAATCGTATGCTGCCCCGGCGTTAACGACGGAGCCGTATTGCGGCAGACGCTTGCAGACTTATACTCGCTGTATCCGGCAGCCTGCTCGGTTGCCGTTGTTCCCGTAGGGCTCACCAAATACAGAGATGCGTTAACGCCCCTTCGCCCTTTTACTAAGGAAGAGGCGAAAAAAACGCTTGAAGACATTACTGCCTTTGCCGAGGATTGCAAACATAAGTGCGGTACGGCGTTTGCCTTTGCCTCCGACGAATTTTACATAATAGCAAAGGAGCCGCTGCCGCCTGCAAATGCGTATGAGGACTATCCGCAAATTGAGAACGGCGTAGGGCTGTTGCGGCTGTTTGAGGAAGAATTCATGGCGGCGCTAAACGAGCATAAGCCGCTTTCCGGTAAGCCGCTGCAGGCGGATGTTGCGGGCGGTGTTGCGGCGGAATCCTTTTTTAAACAATTATACGAAAAACTGGTTCCCTATGGTATGATGTTACATAATCACGCCGTAGTGAACGATTATTTTGGTCATACCGTGCACGTTGGCGGGCTGGTGACCGGCGGGGACATCGTAAAGCAGTTACAGGGCGCGCTTAAAACCGGCACCCTGTTGATACCGGAAAACATGCTGCGGGAACAGGAAGACGTTTTTTTAGACGGCTACACGGTAGAGCAGCTTTCGCAGGCGTTGGGCGTACGGGTCATACCTATGCCGCGGGACGGCGCGGGCTGGATTACGGCGCTGTACGCGCTGGCAGATGAGCAGGGGAGGAAGTAACTTATGGCAAGACCTTTGGTGGCTGTGGTTGGGCGGCCGAACGTGGGAAAGTCCACCTTTTTTAATAAAATCATAGGCAAGCGGGTCGCCATCGTGGAGGATACGCCCGGGGTCACCCGGGATCGCATCTACGGGGAGGCAACATGGCTCAATTACGCGTTTACGCTGATCGATACGGGCGGCATCGAGCCTGCCCGGGAGGACATCATCAGCGCGCAGATGCGGCGGCAGGCTACCCTTGCCATTGAAATGGCAGACGTGATCATCTTCTTGGTAGACGGTCGTGAGGGCATGACCGCAGCCGATACGGAAGTGGCGGAAATGCTGCGCCGCTCTAGAAAGCCTATCGTATTGGGCGTGAATAAGGTAGACGCGCAAAAGTTTGAAGAAAACGCCTATGAGTTTTATACGCTGGGCTTAGGCGATCCCATTACCGTATCCGCAGAGCAAGGGCTGGGCTTGGGAGATTTATTGGACGCTGTGGTCAAGCATTTTCCCGCCCCCTCCGACGAGGACGGGGAAAACGAAACCGTCAGCATCGCTGTGGTGGGTAAGCCAAACGTTGGAAAATCCAGCTTGGTCAACGCCCTTTTGGGGGATGACCGCAGCATCGTCAGCGATATTCCCGGCACCACCCGAGACGCCATCGATACGCCCTTTACCTATGACGGGCAGGAATACATCCTTGTGGATACGGCGGGCATCCGCAGAAAACGCGCCATCGAGGACGAAACCGTTGAGCGTTACAGCGTGATACGCAGCCTTGCCGCCATCCGCCGGGCTGATGTTGTACTCATTGTTGTAGATGCAGAGCAGGGCTTATCCGAGCAAGACGTTCGCATCGCGGGCTATGTGCATGAGGAAGGGAAGGCCAGCGTACTGGTGGTAAACAAGTGGGATCTGATTGAAAAGGATACCCACACCATGGATAAATTCAAAAAGGACTTGACTACGGACTTAGCCTTTATGAGTTATGTGCCCATGCTGTTCATCAGCGCAAAAACCGGGCAGCGGGTTCCTAAGGTGATGGAATACGCCAAGGACGTGTTGGAGCAAACCACCCGCCGCATTACCACCGGCGTGCTGAACGACATTTTAAACGAGGCCGTTACCGTTACCGAGCCGCCCTCGGATAAGGGGCGCAGGCTGAAGATCTATTACGCAACGCAGGTTTCCGTAAAGCCGCCTACATTTGTGATCAAGGTAAACGAGCCTGCTTTGATGCATTTTTCGTATCAACGGTATTTAGAGAACTATATCCGGAAATCCTTTGCGATAACCGGCACGCCTATACGCATGTATATTCGCGCCAGGGGCAAGGAGGATACGCAATGAACGGATTGTTATACGCGGCTGCCGCTATCGGCGCTTATCTCATCGGCAACATTCAAACCGCTGTGATCATCAGCCGGTTGAAGTATAAGGACGATGTACGAAACCACGGTAGCGGCAATGCGGGCAGTACCAATATGCTGCGGGTATTTGGCATCAAGCCCGGCATATTTACTTTTATAGGAGACTTTTTAAAGGGCGTGCTTGCGGTGCTTCTGGGGCGCTGGCTTGCGGGCGATATCGGCGGCTGCGTTGCGGGGCTGTTTGTGGTGGTCGGTCATTGCTACCCGGTGTTTTTGAAATTCCGTGGAGGAAAGGGCGTAGCGTCTACCTTTGCGGTGGCGTGGATGATGAACCCGCTGTTTGCGGGTATCGTAACGGTGGTGGCGCTTGTGTTGATACTTACCACCAAAACGGTCGCGGTCATGTCGCTTGTGGGCACCACGCTGTATCTGGTGCTGACGCTTGTGTTTTCGTGGAGCAACACATATATCGCCGTGTTATTCCTCCTGCTGTGGCTGATTGTGATGGTGCGGCATATTGAGAATATACAGCGCATCTTCAAGGGGCAGGAAGGCCATATCACCGTCGGCAGCCATAAAAACGAAGTAAAGTAAAAATCGGCTACGAAAAAAAGACTGCCCGGTCCGCTGTTTTAGGCGGATACGGGCAGTCTTTATGTATTGCGTAATGGATACGCGTTATTGCTCCGGGGTTTCGTTCATAACGATTTGGATGAACCGCAGCGCCGCAGCGGAGAGAGGAACGCCGTCCAGCGAGATCAGGCCGATGGCTCTGGGCGGCATGGGCTCCTTTAATTCAATTTCAAACAGCTCGCCGGTTTCCAATCCCTCCTTGGCAAATTCGCTGGTCACGCAGGCAATGCCAAGGCCGATCTTGGCAAACTGCACCAACAGCGAGTGCGCCCCAAGCTCGATTTCCGGGTGAAGCGTAATGCCGGACTGCGCGGCAAAATCATCCAAGTATTTGCGGGAGTTGGAGGCCTGCTCCAACAGCACCAGCGGTTCGCGCGCCAGCATGTCCAGCGTGACCTTTTGCCCGCGCAAATGGTCGAAGCGGTGTGCCGCTACGAATACGTCGTGCACCTGCAAGCATTCCCGCACGCAAAGGGCGTTGTCCTCAATGGGCAGGTTCACCAAGGCGATATCCACCTTGCCGATTTTTAACAAGTCCACGGTTTCCGGGGTGGTGCGGTTCATAACCTGTAACTGCACCTCCGGGTATTCGGCATGAAAACGCTCTAAATAGGGAAGCAGGAAAAACTGGCACAGCGTATCGGACGCGCCGATCATCAGCCCGCCGGATTGCAGCGTGCGCATGCGGTTGAGCTTATCCTCGGCGGCGATAACAAGGCTTACCGCCTTGTCTGCATAGCCGTAAAGCATACGCCCCTCGCTGGTTAAATTGATGCCCCGGCTGGTGCGCGTAAACAGCGAACAGCCCAAGCTTTCTTCTAAGCGGCGCATGGCTTGGCTAACGGCGGGCTGGCTGATATACAGCTCCCGCGCCGCGTGAGACAGGCTGCCGCAGCGTGCTACGGTGCAAAAAACGCGATACAATTCCAAATCCGCTGACATATAAACTCCCCTTATCAAAACCGCAATGGATTTGAATAATACTTATAAGTAATATCACGATTATAATGCAAACCGTCAAAAGGCGCAATAATAAAAAATTATAAAACATCATTCGCGATCTGACTGTTTGGCATTTGCCGTACGAACACAAAGAATGCGAAATATACGGTAAATCCCCCAAAAGTGGAAGGAAACGGGTGCATTTAATATTCATGCGTGGTATAATATCTTGTATGCATCAATATGCCGAAGGGTTAGTCGGCAAAAACGCTCGCCATAAGCAATGCAACAGGATATGGCAGTCTAAAATCGCAGGAGGTTATTATGACTACAGCACAAAACATCACATATCCGTCCGCAACGGGCGAGTGCACCATCCATGCGACCCTTTGGCTGCCGGAGGGTGAACCCCGGGCGGTTTTGCAAATTGCCCACGGGATGGCGGAGCACATCGAACGGTATGCGGGCTTTGCCGCATTCTTAAACGAAAACGGGATTGCCGTGGCAGCCAACGATCACGCAGGGCACGGCAAAAGCATCAAAAACGAAAAAATGCTTGGGTATTTTGCCAAGGAGGACGGCTGGAACAAGGTCGTACAGGATATGCAGACCCTGCGGGAGATCGTTTCCGATAAATACCCCAATGCGCCTTATCTTATGATGGGCCACAGCATGGGCTCCTTCCTGACTCGCACCTATGCCACAAAATTTGGCAGCGGTATCCGGGCGTTCATCATCTCCGGCACGGCAGGCAGCAATCCGGTGCTTGGCGTTGCAAAAATCATTGCCAAGGGGGAAATCAAAAAGAACGGCCCCATACAGCCCAGCCCCAAGCTCAACAGCCTGAGCTTTGGCGCGTACAACAAACAATTTCAACCTGCCAGAACGGAATTCGACTGGCTCAGCCGGGACGAACAGCAGGTAGACCTGTATGTAGCAGACCGCTTCTGCGGGTTCATGTTTACGGCGGAAGCCATGCTGGACTTATTTACCGGGCTTTCCGGAATCAACGGCAAGGCTTGGGCTGCGCAGGTGCCCCGCGTGCCGATTCTTTTGATGTCCGGTGAAATGGACCCGGTGGGCAATAACGGCAAGGGCGTGCGGCAGGTGGAAAAATGGCTGCTGGAAACCGGGCATGATGTAACCTGTACCCTGTATCCGGGCGGCCGCCACGAAATGCTCAACGAGGTCAATCGCGACGAAGTGATGGAAGACGTGCTGGCGTTTATCAACGCGGCGCTGTAACGAAACTATTCGGAGGAACGGTTTATGGGAATATTGGTCTATCGTGATCAGGCTACCGCAAGCGAAGCCGCGGCAACGCTGATCGCCGCGCAGGTGATCGAAAAACCGCAAAGCGTGCTGGGACTTTCGGCTGGCAACATGATGGAGGGCATTTACAGCAAGCTTGCCGTAATGACGGGCTCCGGCTTATTAGACTGGAGCGATATCATATCGTTCAACCTGAGCGAATTTGTTGGCATGCGCAGCAATCAAAACCGGAGCTTAGGCGGCTTTATGAGCCATTATTTGTTCGACAAGATCAATGCCAGACGGCTCAACCTCCACGCGCCCGAAAGCTGTGCGGTGGACTTGGCGGCGGCCTGCACCTCCTATGAAGACGAAATATCTAACGCGGGCGGAATCGATCTTCTGATCACCCATATCGGAAGGAACGGGCATTTGGCATACAACGAGCCTGCCCGGGATTTTACCTCGCTTACGCATTCCTCCGTGCTAACGGAGAGCAGTATCGAGGAAAACATGGCGTATTTTTCCGCAGGCGTGGAGGAAACGCCAAGGGTGATCACCATGGGCGTATCCACCATACTGTCCGCAAAACGGATCATTGCCATAGCCGTTGGCACAAACATCGCGGAGGTGGCGGCGCGGGTAATCAATGGGCCCATTACACCGGGGCTTCCTGCCAGCGTATTGCAGCTGCATAACGATGTAACGTTTATTTTAGATGAAGCAGGCGCTATGCGGCTGTAAGGAGCAACGATGCAGTTTTCATGGGAAACCGTGCTGAACGAGATCGCCGTTTGCCAGAAGTGTGAGCTTTGCACAGGCCGCAGCCATGTTGTGCCCGGGGAGGGCAACCCCAATGCGGATGTGATGTTCATAGGCGAAGGCCCCGGCAGAGAGGAAGACCGGCAAGGCCGCCCGTTTGTGGGCCCGGCAGGGCAGTTGTTAGATCGCATGCTGCAATCCATCGGCTTAAGCCGGGAAACCGTGTATATCGCCAACGTGGTAAAATGCCGTCCGCCCCAGAACCGCACGCCCATGGAGGAAGAAGCGCTTGCCTGCCTGCCGTATCTTAGGGCGCAAACGGCGCTGGTGCATCCCAAAATCATCGTATGCTTGGGGGCGACTGCGGCAAAGTATGTATATGACCCGTCGGTACGCATCACACGGGACAGGGGCGTTTGGAAGGAGAAAAAGGGCTTTTACATCCTGCCCACCTACCATCCGGCGGCGCTGTTGCGAGACCCCGAAAAGAAAAAAGAGGCGTGGGTGGATATGCAGTCCATCCGGGATAAGCGCGCCGAACTGCTAAAATTGCCGTAACACAATGGGTTTTTCCTGTACAAGGGGAATGTTTTATAGTATAATCAACAATCGGTGATTTACGAATTCCATAATACGGAGGTAACGATATGTCCGGCCATTCCAAGTGGGCAAACATCAAAAACAAAAAAGAGAAGACCGATTCCCAGCGCGGTAAAATCTTCACCAAGATCGGTCGCGAGATCGCCATAGCCGTAAAAGAAGGCGGCAGCGGCGATCCTGCCAACAACTCCAAGCTTCGCGACGTTATCGCAAAGGCAAAGGCAAGCAATATGCCCAACGATAACATTGAGCGTTCCATCAAAAAGGCCACCGGCGAAGCGGGCAACGTGAACTATGAAGAGTGCGTGTACGAGGGCTACGGCCCCAGCGGCATGGCGGTGATCGTAGAAGTCGTAACCGATAACCGCAACCGTACCGCTGCCGAAATGCGGCACATCTTCGATAAATGCGGCGGCAGCCTCGGCGCTTCCGGCTGCGTGGCGTGGATGTTCGATAAAAAGGGTGTGATCGTGATCGAGCGCAGCACAGAGATCGATGAGGACGCGCTGATGATGACGGCGCTGGATGCCGGTGCAGAGGATTTCGTTCCCCAAGACGATGCGTTTGAGGTATATACGGCACCCAACGATTTTTCCGTTGTACGCGAAGCGCTGGAGGCGGAGGGCTACACCTTCATTTCCGCAGAGGTATCCATGCTGCCCCAGAACACCGTAGACATCAAGGACGACGAAACGGTAGCCAAGGTGGAGCGTTTCCTCGATCTCTTGGACGATAATGACGACGTGCAGGAAGTGTATCACAACGGCGTCATGCCGGAGGACGAGGAGTAATCGTGTTCCAATCAGAGCGGGGCATTGCTTCGCTCTTTCTATTCCGAAAGAAAGGGACAAGGGGCGTTATGAAGAAAAAGCTTGCTGTTCTTTTGATCATTGCACTGGCGTTTTTA
Organism: uncultured Oscillospiraceae bacterium; assembly: GCA_964476505.1. Classification (GTDB taxonomy): domain Bacteria; phylum Bacillota; class Clostridia; order Christensenellales; family CAG-138; genus CAYZAW01. The sequence goes on from CAYZAW010000027.1 coordinate 15,362, forward strand.
ACAGCCGCCTGTAAATCCCCGGAGGAGATCGATCAGGTAGCGCAGATGCAGCAAAAAAGGGAAGAGATCGTGCTGCGACAGGAAGTACCGGAGGAGGTGCGCGTACTGCATGTAACAGGCACCGCCAAGGTCAATGCAAAGCCCGACCTTGCCATTGTAACGCTGCGCGTTTCCTCCAAGGCGGAAACGGAGGAAGAGGCTCGCGCCGCCAATGCCGAAAAAATGGCGCTGGTGATCGCTGCCGTGGAGGAGCTTCGGGTAGCGCCAACCAGCGTGAAAACCATGACAGCTACTTCCTATCCCATTCAGGAAACCGTAAAAAACGTGCTGACCACCATTGCGTATGAGGTCAGCAACGAAATATCGGTAGAAGTAACCAATATGGGCATCATCAACGATATCGTAAGCAAAGCCATCGAGGCGGGCGCAACAGGCGTATCGGAGCTGGATCTACAGCTGCTTGACGCAACGGACGAATACCGCAGAGCGCTGGCAGACGCTATGGTAGACGCGCAGACGCGGGCTGCCGTGCTGGCGGAGGCGGGCGGCTTTGCCTTGGGCAAGCTGCAGGATGCCCGAGAGATCGTGACTGCGCAGGACAACGAAAGCGAGCTGTTGGCGGCGGAGGAAGCGGCGGTTGCCAACGTAAACGCCCCCATATTCATTGGCGAGATCGCCATTTCCGCCACGGTAGAGCTAGATTACGCCATGCAATAATCGGCAATTAAAAAAGAGTGCGCATGCACTCTTTTTTTGTTGCTATTTCTGCTCCACATCAAACCGTTCCAACGGGACACCCGCGTCCTGAAAGATTTGCAGTGCAAACTCGTCCGGATATCCCTCCCCGTACACCACACGGGAGATCCCTGCGTTTACGATCATTTTCGCGCAGATCACGCAGGGCTGATGTGTGCAGTACAGCGTTGCGTTATCGATGGACACCCCCAGCTTTGCTGCCTGAATGATGGCGTTTTGCTCCGCGTGTATGGCGTAGCACAGCTCCTGCCGGGTGCCAGAGGGAATGTTCAGCTTGCGGCGCAGGCATTCCTGCCGTTCGATACAGCTGGTCAGCCCTGCGGGCGCACCGTTATACCCGGTGGTCAATATCCGCTTGTTTTTAACGATAATAGCGCCTATTTTGCGGTTTTCCTGATAGCAGCTCGACCAATTCGCAATGGACTTTGCAAGCTCCATGAACCGGATATCCCATTTATCCCACATTTGATACGCCCCCCTTATTACACAACTGGTCTTTCACAAAGTATACAATCAGACCGGCTGTTCTGGCAAGGGGAACCTTGTATTGCCTAAAAGGTATTTACAAACACTGGAATTGCGCTTACGACGTCTGCGGCGGGCTCGTAGTCCACGCCGTCAATCAGCAGCCGGAAATCCGACACATCGTCAAACTGCTTTGCGGTAAGCATCATAGAGGTGATGGCGGCCTCCTGCATGCCCTCCGTATGGGTATCGCGCATGAACGCGCCGGATAGATTAACGCAGGCGGTATTGTCGTTGATCTCGGCGGAAAGCAGCCTTGTTCCCTCCGGGAAGCAGGGAAGAAGGGACGGGTCTGCCGGGCCTTCGATCAGCTCCGCCATGGCGGCGGATAAGGACGGCTCCTGCGATACCGTGCGGGATACGGGAATGTGCAGGCTTGCCGTGCTGTTCGGAAAATACAGCGTCATTTTATGCAGCTCCTCCGAAGAAGCGGAAACCGCGACCGGCTCCTCATTCAAGGCAAAGGTCGCCATTACGGCCGAGGCTGCCGTGCCGTGGGGCAGCTCCTTTTTTTCTTTTCCGTCAAACAGCACCTTCACCCGGTCGATGGTTGGAAACTCTGTAAGCGTGTTTACCACGGCGCAAAGCATATTTGCTTCCGCAGAGCTGTCCGCAAGGGCGGGCAGGTCACGGATATTTAACGTTGCCACGGCGTCGTCGGAAATGGAAAGCTTGAAGGAAACCCCCTCGGGCACCACCGTGTTGAGCCCCAGCATGGAGGCGGAGCGACGGTTGGCCTCCGTGGAGACCAACTGGTTAAGAGCGGCAACGCCTATGCCCTCCTCCCAAGGAATCTGCTTCATCACGGGAACGACCAAGCCGCTGTCTGTGGCGTAATACAAAACTGTTTTTCGGTATCCGGCGGAAGCGTCGGCAGAGTCTTCGGTCAACGCCGGATCGTCCGTAACCGGCGGAGCATCGCAGCCGCAGATCATGGGAAGCAGCATGCAGCAAAGCAGCAATACAACAATGATGCGCTTGCGTGGATGTGGGCAGTGATGGATGTACAAAAAAAGACCCCCCTTATGCGCGTTTGATACACTTATACGCGCGGTAGGGGGGATTATGCCGGTTTAAGGCGCTATATTTGCACTTGTATGGCCTTTGCGCTTAGCTGACTCTGATGCTTGAGCATCAACGCCTGCAAATGGGCATCCAGCTCCTCGTCTGAGTATCCGGGCACCGGCTCGTACTGCTCCAACACCTCAAATTCCACCGTGCCGCAGCAGGCGTTCCAAAATGCTTGCAGCGCTTTATAGGAACAGGCATTGAGCTTCAGTTCAAAGCGCAGGCGCTTGTATGTGCCGTTTAGATTCCGCGTAAAGCCCACAAAGGAGTCGCCGTTTACAGGGGAATACACTCGGTATACGCCCATCGTGGCTGGCCATTGTTCCATGCTGACACCTCAATCCAAATCGTTTTTGCGCACGTTTCACGGCGCTTTGATGCATAATTATTTTACAGCGCGCAGGCGCACACTGTCAAATTCGGCTGTAAAGAAGGAATGTGCATGGGTTTCGGCGAAAGAAACAAAATACGCAAGATAATCTTGGTGTAATGTGGGCGGCATTACGATATAATTCATGTATAGGGAGAATCAACCATCGTTAAAAGGCAGTCTGCATGAGAAAGGAAGGTTTCGGAGTATGAAGGAATATCGTTTATTAGTCATCAACCCGGGCTCAACCTCCACGAAGATAGGCATTTTTAATAACAATCAATTGGTCAGGCAAGAGGTCGTTCGCCACCCGGCGGAGGAGCTTGAGAAATATAAAACGGTTGCGGATCAGGAGGAAATGCGGCTGCGGCTGATATTACAGGTGCTGGAGGAAAGCGGCATTGATATCAAAACGCTGGATGCCGTGGTTGCCCGGGGCGGCATCATCAAGCCCTTGGTCGGCGGGGTATATACCATCAACGAGGCTATGCTGAACGACTTGACCCAGAACAAAACCACAAACCACGCATGCGATTTGGGCGGCATCATTGCTGCGGATATGGGCAAACAGCTGGGGATTCCAACGTTTGTGGTAGACCCGCCCGTAGTGGACGAAATGCAGCCCTGCGCAAAGTATTCCGGCTTGCCTACGATCATCCGGCGCAGCCTGTTTCACGCCCTGAACCAAAAAGCAGTGGCTATTCGCTGCGCGAAAAGCTTGAGAAAGCCATACGATCAATGCCGCTTTATCGTGGCGCATATGGGCGGCGGCATTACCGTGGGCGCACATGCCTTAGGACGGGTGATAGACATCAACGACGGCATGGCAGGAGACGGCGCTATGAGCCCCATACGCACCGGCGGATTGCCGCTGGAGCCTGTTATCCACATGTGCTTTAGCGGAAAATACACCGAAGACCAAATGCTAAATACCATCACCGGCGGCGGAGGCATGGGCGCGTATATCGGCACCACCGATTTCCAAGAATGTAACGAACGCGCGGAGGCAGGGGACGAACAAGCAGCTGCCTTCCGGGAAGCCATGGCATATCAAATCTGCAAGGAGATCGGTGCTATGGCAGCCGTACTGTCCGGCAAAATGGATGCAATCATATTGACCGGCGGCATGGCGCACAGCGCATGGCTAACGGATTATATCAAGGCTCATGTGGAATGCTTTGCAAAAGTGGTCGTATATCCCGGCGAGGATGAACTATTGGCGCTGGCGGAGGGCGGACTTCGCGTGCTTCGCGGGGAGGAAGACGCAAAGGAGTATCATGGCTGACCGTACCGTGAGGGGGAAGATTTACGCATGGCTTTCCTCCGACTGGACGCATTTTGGCGTATATAAGCTGTTTGATCTGGTGCTGATCTATTGCGCCATGATGATCAGCGAAGCGCGTTTGAACAATCCCGTGCTTGGAGGCGCCGTATGCCTTGCCTTACAGGTTTGGGTGGTGTACTACAGGCTGTTTCGCAAGAAAAACGCGAAATATCTTCCAAAGGACGTATTGGCAAGCGGCTTGATACTGTTTATTGCGGCGGCGCTGTTAACGGCGGCGCTGCTGTTTGTGTATCCGGCGATTGCAAACACGGCGGATTTTTTACTGACGCTTGGCGCAATCGTTGGCATGATGCTGGTGCGGCTGCTGGTGGAGGCTCTCGATATCAAGGTGCACAGGCCGTTTAAAGCTAACGATACGGCGGTGGTGGATGTGGAGCAGTTGAACACCATATCTGCCTACCGGGCATACAGCCGCATGACGGCAAACGTGTTTATCGCACTGAACATCACGCTGATCACTTACATCTGTTACCTGCGCTTCTCGGAGGATTTAAGCCCTGCGGCGGTAGGGTTGCGGCTTGCCGTGTGGCTAGGGCTGCTGGCGCTGGCGGCGGTTGGCATCGTGCGGTTCCTTCGCAGAAAGAGCGCCGCCAAGTATGATAAACCCAGCGTGTTTGCGGCAGGCGCGGTGATGTTTTGCGTGGGCTGCATCGGGCAGTACCGCAACTGGTTCGGCCTGCTTGGCAACGTTGTCAATCAAATGTTCTGGGGCTTTGGGCTGGCGTGCATGATGGCGATCATCATCGCCATGGGGCAGGACATGCAGGATGTGATCGAATTTGGCGCAAGCCCGGCGGAGCGGGAGCATACCAAGCAAAACACCATGCTGCTGATGGAGTGGGGCGTCATGCTTTCCACGCTGTTGCTGTTGCTGCTGATGACCATGACCGCCTTCTTGACCGAGGGGAAGCTGGACGCGCTGGAAACGCGCCTTGGCTTGCAAAACATGATGCTGATGCTGACGCTGCTGATCCCGCCGATCTTTATTATCGTAGCCATCGGCTGTGCGCTGATGCAGCCGTTGAACAGAGATTACGAAAAAAAGCTTGCCCATTACCGGGAACAGCAGCGGCAGGGGAACGTAAACCGCCATTTGGAAACGCGTCTGCAATTCCAGCTGTTAAAGGGCAGCCGCAAAATCGCTCCCCGCGTGTTTCGAGGGCTGGTTCGCCCGTTCATGCCCTGCAAGGTGCTGGGAGCGGAGCATGTGGATACGGAGCATGGGCCTGTGATATTCACCTGCAATCATTTGGAGATATACGGGCCGCTGATCACCAACATCCATCTGCCGTTTTATTTTCGTTCATGGATCATCGCAAGCATGCTGGACGAGCATTTGGTCAGCCAGCAGATGCAAAGCGGCATGGAGATACTGTTTCACTGGCTGCCAAAAGGGTTCGTCAGTAAAGTGACCGGCCCGGTATCCCGGCTGGTATGCTGGGTGCTTCGCGGGCTGGACCCGATTCCCGTGTACCGCTCGGGCATGCGGGAGGTCATTAAAACCATCAAGCTGACGGTGGACGCTATGGAGTATGAGGATAACATCCTGCTATTTCCGGAAAACGCCCATGCCGAGGGGGAGCCGGGGCAGTACAAGGAAGAGGGCGTATCTGTGTTTTTCTCCGGCTTTGCGGCGATCGCGCAGGAATATTACAAGCGCACGGGCAGCTGCACCACGTTTTATCCGATCTACGCCAACAAGAAAAAACGCACCCTCACCATCGGCGAGGGTACGCGGTTCGATCCGAACAACGGTAAAAACGAGGAGAAGCAGCGCATCACGCAGTATTTACACGATTGGATGGAGGCGCAAAGCCTGCTATAGCTTATGGCAGCAAACGCAAGAACGCCGCCATGCCGCCGGTTTGACCTTGATCGCCACGATAGGAGTACAGATCAGCCGCCTCATAGGTGCAAACGTCCATCAATGTGATGTTTTGCGGTAACAGCCCTGCTTCCAAGCACTGTGCCGCGGCAACCATGGCAAGGTTTACATGCGCTTTGTTTGGCCTGCCGGGGCGCGTACAGGGCACGCCCGGAAAGGCGGCTGTAAACCTGTCGCCAAGCTCCGCGTCCACCTCAAAATGTTTTTGGCAGATGCACGGGCCAACACCGGCAATGATGTCTTCGGGGTCGCTGCCGTAATTCTCTTGTAAGGCTTGTATCACAACAGAGCCGATTTTTCCGAAAGCGCCCTTCCAGCCCGCATGCGCCAAGCCGATGGCATGGCGAACGGGGTCAACGAAGTACAGCGCCATGCAATCCGCATGCCCGGTCACAAGCGTTACTCCCGGCACGTTGGTCACAAGCCCGTCGCAGGGGGGCAGCGGGGGCGCGATATAGCCGCTGCCTGTATGCGTGCCGTCCACCCGGCGCACGGCAGTGCCGTGCTCAAAGCTATCCATCACCATGGATTCAAAGGGGATGGAAAACGCATCGCAAAAGAGGCGGTAGTTTTCAAGTACCGTTTCTTTTTTTTCGTTGGGGCGGGTAAAGCTTAAATTCAAAGAAGCGTACGGCGGGGCGCTTACGCCGCCCTCCCGTGTGGAAAACCCGTGGGAAATATCGTCTATTTTGCAAAAAGAAGGCAGCGTGTACAGCGTTAGCCCCTTGCTGTTTACAACAGCGTGCTCATGCCGTACGCCCTGCCATAGTGCTCCGAAGCCCTGCATGCTTATTTCTCCTGTAACAGCATCTCCAATTCCTGCTTGAAGGTGTTGATATCCTTAAACTGGCGGTAAACGGAGGCAAAGCGCACGTAAGCCACCTCGTCCAGCTCCTTTAACCGCTGCATTACAAATTCGCCAACGACCTTGCTTGGCACCTCCTGCTCTAGGAGGTTGTTGACCTCACGCGAAACGTCTTCCACCACCTGATCCTGCTCGGCAGCGGAAATGGGGCGTTTTTCGCAGGCACGGCGAACGCCGGAAAGAATTTTCTCCCGGTCGTACGGCTCGCGGCGGCCGTCTTTTTTAATGACCATAATGGGAAGCTCTTCGATTTTTTCGTAGGTGGTGAAGCGGCGGCCGCAGCCGATGCATTCGCGCCTGCGGCGGATTGCCGAACCATCGTCGGTAGGCCGGCTGTCGATGACCTTGCTGTCAGTGGACGAGCAATAACGGCATTTCATAAATCGAATCCCCCCATATAGATTTCAGATTAGCTAATTATAGCATATCCTGTGGGTTCTGGCTAGGGGATAAGCTCAACAAGTATCACGTCATCTCCTATTTTTTTCAATTTGCAGTAGGGAATTACCAATTCCTCATTGCTTTTTAGGATTCCCATAAAACGGCTTTCTCCCGGAACGATCACGGCGGAAATGGTACCGTCGCAGTCGTCCAGCTCCAAATCGCAAATTCGCCCAAGCCTTGCGCCGTCGCAGATGTTGATGACCTCCTTGCGCCGAAGCTCGCTGAATGTGGTACAGGCCAAAACCATCACCTCCATTAAGTATGTATACAAAGCCGCAACAAAAAAGACCCGGCAATGTGCCGGGCCTAATCTTCTATATGCGATGCGTTTTCGTATGATGCAGCGGACGCTGTTATATGAAGGGTCTACTACAAATGGGATATTGCTTGAGGATTAATACTTACGCTTCCTCGCTGCTTCGGCTTTCTTTTTACGCTTAACGCTGGGCTTTTCATAATGCTCACGTCTGCGAACCTCCGCTAAGACGCCAGAGCGGGCGCACTTACGCTTAAAACGCTTGAGAGCGCTTTCGAGCGACTCATTTTCGCCAACACGAATTTCCATTCCTTTTTCCCTCCCCTCCGATGCAACGCTGCTTACTGCCGCTGCTACGGTTTCCATAAAACGCAACATATGTATTATACAGAAGCGGTAAAACGAAGTCAACAATTGATTTGCCTTTTGAATTGTTAGGAATCTGTAAACTGCCTCTTTATTTTTTTGCATAATTTTGATACAATCATACATGACGTGTAACAACGTTCTTGCGGTATTTGCCGCATGAAATTATTAAGGAGGAGATACCAGAATGAAAAAGGTAATTTCCGTACTGCTCGTACTCATGATGGCCGTAGCTGCCTTTGGCTGCGCCAAGCCCGCTGCTGATACTTATGAGATCGCGCTCATCACCGACGTTGGTAACATCGATGATAAGTCCTTCAACCAGGGCGCTTGGGAAGGCGTTGTGGAGTATGCTGAGGCGAACAAGAAGACCTACAGCTACTATCGTCCTTCCGAGGACTCCACCGAGGCTCGTTTAGAGACCATCGCCGCCGCTATCGACAAGGGTGCGAAGGCTGTTGTCTGCCCCGGTTACCTCTTCGAAGATGCCATCTACGATGCACAGACCAAGTATCCCGACGTACAGTTCCTCCTGTTAGACGGTGAGCCCCACACTGCCGATTATTCCGTCTATAAAACCGAGAGCAACGTACACTGCATCCTGTATCAGGAAGAGCAGGCTGGTTACCTCGCCGGTTACGCCGCTGTAAAAGACGGTTACACCAAGCTGGGCTTCCTGGGTGGTATGGCTGTTCCCGCCGTTATCCGTTACGGTTACGGCTTCGTGCAGGGCGCAAACGCTGCTGCTGCCGAATTGGGCAATGCTGCTGATGTTTCCATCAAGTACTGGTACTGCGGTTCCTTCGCTCCCAGCGACGACATCAAGACCAAGATGGCTGGCTGGTACACCGAGGGCACCGAGGTCGTGTTCTCCTGCGGCGGCGGTATCTACCTGTCTGCCGTGGCGGCTGCTGAGGCTGCCGGCGCAAAGGTCATCGGCGTTGACGTTGACCAGTCCGCTGAGTCTGAGCTGATCATCACCTCCGCTATGAAAGAGCTGACCCACTCCGTGGTTCTGGCTCTGACCGACCTGTACAAGAACAACGGCAAATGGCCTGAGGGTCAGGCTGGCGCTACCGCAACGCTGGGTGCCGCGCAGGATTGCGTTGGTCTGCCCACCGCCGAGGCGTCTTGGAGACTTTCCAAGTTCACCGTTGACGAGTACAAGGCTCTGTTCGAGAATGTGAAGTCCGGTGCGGTCACCATTTCCAATGCGACCGACGTAGAGCCCACTGTGGCGATTGCTGTGGATTACCAGGGCTAATTTCTCCGGAAAAACACACTTCTAATGAAAAGGCTAGGCGTTAAGCCTAGCCTTTTCTTCAAGAAAGCGAAGGGAATGACTTATGAGCGAATATGTAATAGAAATGCTGAATATCACCAAAGAATTCCCCGGCATTAAAGCAAACGACGATATTACATTACAATTAAAGCATGGCGAGGTACACGCGCTGGTGGGAGAAAACGGCGCGGGAAAATCCACTCTGATGAGTGTTCTGTTTGGCTTATACCAGCCGGAAAAAGGCGTAATTAAAAAGAA
>CAYZAW010000027.1:24791-30799 GCA_964476505.1 uncultured Oscillospiraceae bacterium
ACGGCCAGGTGGTCAAGATCAGCGACCCCAACGATGCCAACGCGCTGAACATCGGCATGGTGCACCAGCACTTCAAGCTGGTCGAGGTCTTTTCCGTGCTGGATAACATCATACTGGGCGTGGAGCCAAACAAAATGGGCTTTCTGCAAAAGGCGGAGGCAAGGGAAAAGGTTGTTCAATTAAGCGAGAAATATGGGCTTAGGGTAGACCCCGACGCCATCATTGAAGATATATCCGTAGGTATGCAGCAGCGCGTGGAAATACTAAAAATGCTGTACCGCGAAAACGAGATCCTGATATTCGACGAGCCCACCGCGGTATTGACACCGCAGGAGATCGACGAGCTCATGCAGATCATGCGGGATTTCACCAAGGAAGGCAAGTCCATCCTGTTCATAACCCACAAGCTAAACGAGATCATGGCTGTGGCAGACCGCTGCACAGTGCTTCGAAAGGGCAAGTGCATGGGTACGGTGGAGATCAAAAACACCACCAAGGAAGAGCTCTCCCGCATGATGGTAGGCCGCAACGTGAATTTCCAAGTGGAAAAGCAGGATACCACCCCCGGCGACGTGGTGCTAAACGTAGAAAACGTTACGGTTCCCTCCAAGCTGCATAAAAACAACGCCGTGAAAAACGTATCCTTCAAGGTGCGTGCGGGCGAGATCGTTTGCTTGGCAGGCATTGAGGGCAACGGGCAAACGGAGTTCGTTGCCGCTTTAACTGGCCTTGAAAAAATGAGCGCGGGCAAGATCGATCTTTGCGGGCACGACATCACGACTGCGCCCATCCGCCAGCGCTCCATACTCGGTATGAGCCACATCCCGGAGGATCGCCATAAATACGGCTTGGTACTGGGGTACTCCTTAGAGGAGAACTTGGTGCTGCAGCGCTACTGGCAGCCGGAATTCCAAAACCACGGTTTCCTGAAAAAGCAGGAAATTCGCAAGTACGCACAAAAGCTTATTAAGCAGTACGATATCAGAAGCGGACAAGGGCCTATCACGCAAGCGCGCAGTATGTCCGGCGGCAACCAGCAAAAAGCCATCGTAGCCCGTGAGATCGATAAAGACCCGGAGCTTTTGGTGGCGGTGCAGCCTACCCGCGGCTTGGACGTTGGTGCCATCGAGTATATCCACAAACAGCTGGTCGCCCAGCGAGATGAGAACAAGGGGGTCTTGCTGGTCTCCTTGGAGCTTGACGAGGTAATGAACGTGAGCGACCGCATCCTTGTGATGTACGAGGGCGAGATCGTGGGTGAGTTTGATCCCAAGACCACCACCGTGCAGGAGCTTGGCTTATACATGGCGGGGGCAAAGCGGAACGATGCAGCCGCAGAAAGCGAGGCAAAGTAACATGAAAAAGCTTTCTAACATCTTTAAAAGCACCGGGAGCATGTCGTTCTTGGCTTCCATTATCTCCATTGCGGCGGGCATGCTGTTTGGATTGATCCTGCTGTTTGTGTTCAATACGCCATTTGCGCTGGACGGGTTCGGTAAGATCCTAACGGCCGGCTTTGCCTCCTCCGCCAAATTCGCCAAGGTGCTGTATCAGGCGGCTCCGCTGATCATGACGGGTCTTTCCGTGGGCTTTGCCTTTAAAACGGGTCTGTTCAACATCGGTGCGTCCGGGCAGTACACCATTGGCGCGTTTTGCGCACTGGTGTGCGCCATCCAGTTTAGGCTGCCGTGGTATGTTTGCATGCTGGCAGCAATGGTGGGAGGCGCGATTTGGGGCGGCATTCCGGGTCTGTTCAAAGCCCTGTTCAACGTAAACGAGGTCATTACCTCCATCATGTTCAACTGGGTATCGCTGTTCTTGGTCAATCTGTGCTTTGCCAATATGCCTATCATGCTGGCAAACGCATGGGGCGCGTCCAATGCGGACAGAACCGCAAACCTTGCGGCGGCAAACCCCACAGCCATCATCCCCAAGGCGGGCTTGGATGAGCTGCTGTCCTCCAACTATATGAATATCTCCATATTCATCGCCATCCTGTTTGCGGTGCTGATGTGGGTGATACTAAGCAAAACCACCTTCGGCTATGAGCTAAAGGCCTGCGGCAACAACCGCAACGCCAGCATCTACGCGGGCATCAACGCAAAGCGCAATATCATTCTTTCCATGGTGATCGCAGGTGCGCTCTCCGGTGTTGGCGGCGGTATTTACTATCTGTCCGGTACGGCGGAGTACACCATCGTAAAATCCCTATTGGGCATGGGCTTCAACGGTATCCCGGTGGCGTTGTTGGCAACCTCCAACCCCATCGGCACCATATTCAGCGCCTTCTTCGTTTCCTACATTCAGGTAGGCGGCGATGCAATGCAGCCTGAATTTGCCAAGGAAATGATAGACATCATCATTGCGGTCATCATTTACCTGAGCGCCTTTGCCTTCTTGATCAAGGGCATGCTGGCAAAGCGCATCAAAACGGACGACAGCAACGTAAACGCGGAGGAGCCTGTAACGGCAGAGCTGCTTCCGCCGGACAAGCAGGACAATACGGAAAGCGAGGCGAAGGAACAATGATCATTCTCGCGGATATCATCAGTGCAACCATACTGTTTGCGGTTCCGCTGCTTTTGGTGGCGTTGGGCGGCATGTTCTCCGAGCGCAGCGGTATCATCAACATCGCGTTAGAGGGCATCATGATCGTAGGCGCTCTTACGAGCTGCCTTGTATTGAGCGCATTCGACCAATCCGGCTTTGGCGCAAACAGTCCGCAGCTTGCCATGCTGCTTGCCATATTGGTTGCAGCGGCAACCGGTATGGTGTATTCCTTGCTGTTGGCCTTTGCCTCTATCAACCTGAATGCGGATCAAACCATTGGCGGCACGGCGCTCAACATGCTTGCGCCCGCCTTTGCCATCGTGTTAACGTGGGCCATTCAGGGGCAGGGGCAAACCACCATACTGATTCCCACTTGGACGCGCATTACGCAGGAGTCCTTGGGGCTGGCTTCCACGGAAGGCTTCTTCCAGATGCTGTTCTTCAAAAACACATACCTTACCACGCCGATTGCTATACTGCTGTTGATCGCGTCCAGCATCCTGCTGTATAAAACTCGGTTCGGGCTTAGGCTTCGCGCTTGCGGCGAGCATCCGCAGGCAGCGGATTCCGTTGGCATCAACGTATTTCGCATGCGGTACGCGGGCGTGTGCATTTCCGGCGTACTGGGCGGCATCGGCGGGTTGGCCTATACGCTGGCGGCAGGCTCCGGGTTCCAGTCTACCGTGGCGGGCTATGGCTTCCTTGCCTTGGCAGTCATGATATTCGGTAACTGGAAGCCATTAAGCATACTGGGCGCTTCACTGTTCTTCGCGCTGTTTAAGATCATCGGCTCTTACAGCGGCAGTATTCCGTTCTTGCCCAGCTTTTCGGAGGTCAAATCCAGCGAGTACATTTACCTGATGTTGCCCTACATCGTGACCATGATCGTTCTGGTGCTTACCTCTAAAAAGTCCAGAGCGCCAAAGGCAGAGGGCATTCCTTACGACAAGGGAGCAAGATAGTTTATGCGTTTACGCGAGCCGCAGGGTATTCTTGTGGCTCGCATTTTTATGGGAGGATATTGTATGGCAAAGCTTTTTTATCGCTACGGAGCCATGGGCTCCAGCAAAACCGCCAACGCCATCATGGTGAAATACAACTACGGAGAACGCAATCAAAAAGCGCTTTTGGTAAAGCCCGGCGTTGACACCCGGGACGGCGCGCATACCGCCCGTTCCCGCTGCGGGCTGGAGGACGCGTGCGTATTGTTTCAGGAGATCGATATGGACGCGGTGAAGAACGGCGCATACGATTGCATCATCATTGACGAAGCCCAGTTTTTGAATAAGGCGGAAGTGGAAAAGCTGGTGGAGATCGTGGATGTTTACCATGTGCCCGTGATCTGCTACGGCCTTAGGACAGATTTTCAGGGGAATTTCTTTGAAGGCAGCAAGTGGCTCATGGCGTGGGCAGATACCATCGAAGAAGTAAAAACCATCTGCTGGTGCGGTAAAAAAGCAACAAACAACGCGCGCTTGGACGGCAAGGGCGGCATCACCAAGGTGGGCGAACAGGTGGTGCTTGGCGCAAACGATAAATACATCGGCCTGTGCCGCAAGCATTGGGCGCTGGGCGATCCGGGGCCGGGGCTTCGGGCAGAGGACCTAAAATGAAGTATTACTTGGCAAGCGGCTTAGAAAACCATGCCCGGGTGCAGGAGGTAGCGGCGCTGTTAAACGGTATGGGGCATGTTCGCACCTACGACTGGACCTCGCATGGAGACATCCGCCGAGAAGGCCCGACACGTATGCAGGAGGTATCCGCAAGGGAAGTATCTTCGGTTACGGGAGCGGATTTTGTACTGTTTCTGTTTCCGGGCGGAAAGGGAACGCATACAGAGCTGGGGGCGGCGCTGGCGACCGGGCGGCGGGTGCTATTATGGTCGGAAACGGGCAAGGAATTTAGCGCGGGAAACGGACAAACCGATCCCGCCGTATGCGCGTTTTATTTTCACCCGATGGCGGAGCGTATCGTTTGCCCTTATGAGGAATTGGGGAATCAGCTGAAACAACTGGTATAAAAAATGGCTGCTGTGTGCAGCCTTTTCTATGATTCAGGCGTTTGCGGCAAGCCTTTGATCAACCGTTCCTTTTGAGCATGGGTCATGCGCTTTAGCATCACTTCCCGGCGCATTGCTTCGGTTTTGCTTTCATAGCTTTCCGTGTACACCAATTCCACGGGAAGGCGGGAACGGGTATACTTTGCGCCCTTGCCCGCGTTATGCACGGCAAGCCGGTTTTCCGCGTTTCGCGCATAGCCGGTGTAATAACTGCCGTCCCGGCAGCGAAGCATATAGGTAACAAAACCAACGCTGTTTTCCATGTAAAAAGTATAGCATGACCGTAGAATTTAAACAAACATCCGCACATAACTTTGAAAATATGATGAAGCGACTGTGACAGCGTAAAATGCAAGGTTGCGCTTATGCGCACGGTCATGTAAAATATAAGGCGCATGGAGCGGCTGCTCCTGTGGCAGTAAAGGAGGGCGATTATGGCTGTTGAAATCAAGAATGATATGGGCAAAATCGTTTTGCAAGAGGATCTGGTAGCCAGTATTGCGGGCTTTGCCGCTGGGGAAAACTACGGCATTGTTGGAATGAGCGCAAAAAAGGCGTCGGATACGCTCATTGAGATCATCAAAAAAGATAATCTCAAAAAGGGTATTCAGGTACAAACCGTTGGAGAAGCCACGGTGGACATCGACCTGTTCGTAACGCTGGAATACGGCGTATCTCTGCCGGCAGTGGCGCAGAATACGCGTGACAACGTTCGTTACAGGGTGCAGGATATGACCGGGCTTACGGTTCGGAACATCAACATCCACGTTGAGGGAATCCGAGTATAACAAGCATAACCGTTCCGATTGGGCTACGGCAGCATTATGCCCCGTGGCCTTTGATGTGCGGTTGGGAGGTATTGTAACTTGAACAAGATCACAATCAACGGAGCGCAATTCAAGGAAATGATATTCATGGGCGCGGCGCTCCTAGAGAAAAACAAAGCAATTATTGATTCATTAAATGTTTTTCCCGTGCCGGATGGCGATACCGGTACAAACATGTCCATGACCATGCAAAGCGCCGTAAAGGAAGTACGCGGCGCTGACAGCAGCACCGTGGCTTCCGTGGCGGACGCCGCCAGCATCGGTGCACTAAAGGGCGCCAGAGGCAACTCCGGCGTTATACTGTCTCAGTTGTTCCGCGGCTTCTCTAGGGCGCTCACCGAATCGGAGGAGATGGACGCGGCTCTGTTGGCCACTGCATTAAAAATGGGAACTGAGGCTGCCTACAAGGCCGTTATGAAGCCCAAGGAGGGCACCATGCTTACCGTATCCCGCTCCATATCGGATGCGGCGAGCGAGGCGGCTGATAAGGGCTACAACGTACTTCGCATTATGGATTACCTGCTGGAAAAGGGCGAGGAGACCCTCCGCCTGACTCCTGAACTGCTTCCCGT
>CAYZAW010000028.1:0-30330 GCA_964476505.1 uncultured Oscillospiraceae bacterium
TTTCAGCCGTCCGCATTTTTGATTCTTCACAGGTTTTTCTGCGCCCTTGGCGCGGCCGAAAAACCTGCAAGGAGTGGGCTGCGGCCGTGCATGCCGCCCTTGCCCACGATTAAAGCCTAAGGGATGTCACCTCCCGCAAACCGTAAAGCTGTTGCCGCCCCGTCTAAACCTTCTCAACCCTGCATATATTTACTTATCATTACCAAAGCAATGACGGCTTTCATAAGGCTGTAAAACAAATGGGATTGTCAAGGGCCGCTGCCATTGACTTGTATCCGGCTTCGGCGGCATGTACGCCGAAACGGACGAAAACCGTAAGGCTTTCGTACTTTGCGGCTTTTCTGCCCGGGAGCGAAGCGAGAGGAAAGCCGAAGAAACTCGAAAAGTAGCCACCGGCTGCTTTTCGACAATCTAACCAAAGCAATGACGGCTTTGGTTTTGTTATGTTTATGAAAAACGCATGTATAAACCGCAAAACCGTGGAAATACTTGATGCAACAAAATCCTATGAATAGCAGGGAGAGATGGAATATGGAGACTGCAACGAAAAACAGTGCACGCGAAAATGCGCGTATCGGATGGAGCAGCGAGGAGGAAGCGCTGCTGGTACAGGAAGTGCAGGCGGTGCGGGAGGAAGGGCTTCCTTTAAAATCCGCTTTTGAGCGCGTTGCAAAGAAAACCAACCGCCGCCCGAACAGTATTCGAAACTATTACTATGCCCGCGTGAACGAGGGCGCTATCATGGGCGGGGAGGGCGTGCATAACCCGGCATTCGTGCCCTTTACGGAGCAGGAGATCATAAGCTTGGTAAAGCATGTATTACGGGAACAGGCAAACGGAAAATCCGTTCGGGCGTGTACGTTGGAAATGGGCAACGGCGATAACCGCGCCATGCTCCGTTTTCAAAATAAATACCGTTCTGTTGTACGCCAAAACCCGGCGCTGGTGCGACAGATCATGCAGGAGATGGAGCAGGAAGGTCTGCCGGTATTCGATCCATACAGTCAAACCGTTGGCGCAAAAAAGGTCGGTCGCCCTCGTAAATCGGCGGGGAGCCTTCTTGACGCGGTAGGCGGTGTGGTCAACGAGCTGGACAGGGTGGAAGGGCTGGATGTGGCGGCATTTTTTGAAAGCCTGGGTGCACTGGCGCTGGCAGCGTCCAAGGGGACGATGGCGGCGGAGCGCTTGCGGCAGGTAGAGGAAAACGAAGGCGCTATGCAGCTGTTAGAGGAAAACCGTAAGCTGCGGGAGGAAAACGAGCGCATAACGGCAGAGCTTTCAGAGCAGCGGGGGCGGTTTATGCGGCTTTTAGGATACTTTAGGCAGCTAACAAGCATCAATCGCGCGTTTTTAGACCTGAACTCCGTGGTCAAGGTATCCAATTTGTCCGGCTATGTGACGCAGCTGGCGCAGAATCTGGCGGGCTGTGAGGAATGGATGAGCAACTGACGGCATAATCGTACTTCATGAAACCGACTCAAATAATGGGTCGGTTTTTCTTTATAATGACTTTCTGTGCCGGTGCATTCGTTTGAACGAAGGGAACCTGTGCAGCATATATTTTCGCGCGGCTATTATTTCTTGCCGTGCTCTTTCCGATAAAAAGGATACAGAACAAATATTTGCAGAGCCGGCATGGATGCCGGCGGGCAATTGTTTCAGGGCGATTCTAGGAGGGAATACCATGAAAATCGATTCTTCATCTGTCGTTTTGGCGGCCAAATCTGAGTATACGGAAGTCAACATCAAAAACACATCCTTTCAGGCCTGGGGACTATCGGGAACCGGCGCGAAAAAGGTGGAACAAGCGGAGGAAAGCCGTGAAGTGCCCGCCGCTGTATTAGAGTTAACGGAAAAGGGCGCGCAGCAGCTAGAGGACGCGCAGAAGAAAGCGTTTTCCACTTCAAGTCTGTCAAAGACCTCCGGTACGGGCATGGACGTAAGCTCGCTGTTCAGCGAAAAAGAGCAGATTCAAATGGACATGCTTATCAAGCTGATCGAACGGCTGACTGGCAAGCGCTTGAATTTAAAGCTTCCCGGTATGTCTATGTCCTTTGACAGCCCCGATGTGCAATTTCCCGAGGGCGGCGGGCAGGGCTCCTTTGGCTGGGGCGTGTCGTACCAGTCTAGCGAGTATTACAGCGAGCAGGAGAGCATGGAGTTCTCTGCTGTTGGCAACGTGACCACGGCGGACGGGCGTACTGTGCAATTTGATATGACGGTTGGCATGTCTCGGGAGTTTGTGAGGCAAAACTCCGTGGATATCCGCATGGGCGACGCGCAGCTGTGCGATCCGTTGGTCATCAATTATCAGGCGGATTCCGTTTCTTTAACGGACGAGAAGTTCCGTTTCGATTTGGATTGCGACGGTACGGAGGATCAGATCTCCCGCTTGGGTAACGGCAGCGGTTTTTTAGCGCTGGATATCAATCAAGACGGTAAAATCAACGATGGCGGCGAGCTGTTCGGGGCAAAAAGCGGAGACGGCTTTGCGGATCTTGCCAAGTACGACGGGGACGGCAACGGCTGGATCGACGAAAACGACGATATTTTCCGGCAGCTTCGTATCTGGTCAACCGACGCGCAGGGCAACAGCCGCCTGTACGGCTTGGCGGAAAAAGGTGTAGGTGCTATATATTTAGGCAATATTAACAGCAATTATAAGCTCACTGGCAATGATGCTGACAACACCACAAACGGAATGATACGAAAATCAGGCGTTTTTCTGCATGAAAACGGTTCTGCCGGGACAATTCAGCACGTTGATTTGGCAATATGACAGAAATTGCACAATGGGTATTGCCTAAAGACGGAATATGATATATAATTAATTACCAGAGTGGAGTCGTGTAGGTATATGCTGGAAAAGGAGGGGGAAGACGGGTGCGCGTAATACTTGTGGACGATGAGCGTTACGCCTTGGATGTTTTCGAAGCGGAATGCGACGGAATCGAAGGCGTTGAAGTTGTCGGTAAGTTTTCCAAGGCGCGGGAAGCGCTGGAGTACGTGAAAGAAAACTCCATTGACTGCGCCTGTCTGGATATCGAAATGCCCGGCATGAACGGGATCGACTGTGCCAAGGAGCTTCGCCAGCTAAACGATAAGGCAGTGATCGTGTTCGTAACAGCGTATGCGGATTCGGTCAAGGATGCCCGGGATGCACAGCCGGACTATTATCTGCTGAAACCATACTCCAATGAGGATGTGGAATATGTAATGGAGAGGGCCTCCTCCCTCTCCAGACGAAAATAACCCCCATTAAGCGCGGTCACCGCGCTTTTTTATTAAATACGCATTATTTTGGGTTTGTTTACGGACAAAAACACTTCATCTTGGAAATTGGCTGTGATATAATCACACTATCGTAAAAACGCAGCTGCGGTATGCGTATCGGGTATTTGGCGTAAGAAATCACAGTGGAGAGATGCAAATGGAACAATTCATGTCCGGCTCGCAAATGAATGAGTTCATGGTGGTGTATAAGCGCCGTCTCCAGCTATATGTTGGGGAGCGGGGCGATCCCCGTCTGCTTCCCCGGGAAAAATCCGAACAGATACTGCTTTCCATTCAACATTGCATCACCGCATACGACCGGCAAAGGCGGGCAAGGCTGCGCCCGGGAGACACACCTCCGTTGGAGAGCGTGGACGCCTGCTTCCGAAAGGGATTGGACCTTTTGATCGGTAAGCTGCAATTTGCCCGGGAGTTGCAAACGCTTCTCTCTAAAAACCTGATCGCAACGCAGAACCGCGCATATCAGGTAACGCTGCTTCGAAGCATCCCTCAGTTTTTACAAACCTATGATGTGCAGTTTTTCTCGCAAATGGAATGCGACGGCTTGGTGTATCCGCTGTGCCTGCCGCTGCCGGATATCGACGGCGTGGAAAAGGTGCTGGTGTATTTGCAGCGTTTCCAAATGGAGGAATTCTTTTTGGATTTCTACGGCGGAGACGAGCTGGAAATGCTCCAATACGGATACAGCCCCATGTATCGAGACTTGCAGCAAAACATCTTTGAATTGGCGCTGCACAACGCTATTGGCCGCGCACTTCTGGAAAAGGACCCGCTGACTCTGCAAATCACGCAGGAAGATCGGGACGAAATTCAGGCGAAGCTGACCGGGCAAAAGCGGGAGCGCAATATGACGGTGGTGCTGCAAGCGCTGTCTGCGGTGCTAAAGGCCATGGACTTGCGGCAGGACGAATACATGCGGTATTTCAAGCTGTGTGCACTGACCTTCTGCGACAGGCTGCAAGTTGGGCTGGCAGCGTGCGCGCTGGATAACTTTTTCATTACGCCAAAGCCGATCAAAAAAGTGGCGAAGCCCACCTTTGAGGACGATCCCTCCTTTACGCCCAGAGAATTCATCAGTATGGAGGATGAAATCATTCCGCTGCAAACGGTATCGGCAAAGCTGGAGCGCATCAAGGAATTGGTGCACAGCTTGGCAGACTTGGCGGTGCTGTTCACCTCTTGCTTTAAAAAAGAGGAGCATTGGGAGCTGTACCGGCTGTTGCAGCCTGCGGAGCGGGAGCTGATACTGGAACGGGTGCGGGAGCAGTCCTCGTATTTCGGGGATGAAGATACGCTGGCAGACTGGCAAAAGGCGTTTTTACAGTTTGCGAAACAAACAAAATAAAGTGTCAAAAATGCGGGAGGCTTTCAGCCTCCCGCATTTTTGATTCTTCTCAGGTTTTTCTGCGCCTAAGGCGCAGTCAAAGCCCGTGAAAACTCGCGGAAGCGGCTATGCCGGTTCCGCGAAATCGTTAGAGTTCGAAATAAGCCGCAATGGACGTGACCGCCGCCGGCACCTCGCTGTCCGAAATGCAGCAGGCGATCTTGGTTTCGCTGGTGGTCACAAACTCCACGCAAACTCCCGCTTTTGAAAGCACATCAAACACCTGCGCCGCAACGCCGTGCCGAAGGGCCATGCCCGCGCCCTCTACCGTTAGCTTGGTAATATTGTCTCTAGTATGCATATCCATGCCCATGTACTTCATGCGAAGGGGCTTTAAGGCGTTCACTGCCGCCGCCAAGTCCGTGCGCTTTAAGGAGAAGCTAACGTAGCCCGCGGTTCCGCCAGGCGCAGAGGTGCTGATCATATCCACAAACACATGATTGTCTGCGATCAGCTGGAATACGCTGGAAAGCACGCCCGCCTCATGCGGCAGGTTGGAAAGCGTGATGATGGCCTGCTCTTCTTCCGTATAGATATGTGACAATACATCCCGCTCCGTTACGATGTCGTGCATGTTGTACAGGCCGGGCGCTTTTGTGGAAATATACTGGGCGGCGCGAAGCGCGCCGGTGGCAAACACCTGCTTGGAGAAGGCACGGTGGGTGACTTCTATCACCTCGTCCTTACCAATGAACTCCACGCTGTGTTCCCCAACAAGCGTGCCGCCGCGCACGGCGTGGATGCCGATCTCGTTGGGCTTGCGGCGTTGGTTCTTGTTGTGCCTGCCGTATACATACTCGCGCTCGGAGGGGTATTGGGAGGAGAGCGCGTTTGCCAGCATCAGCGCCGTGCCGCTTGGCGCATCGATCTTCAAATTATGATGCTTTTCAATGATCTCTACATCAAAATGATCTCCCAGCGTGGCGGCGGCTTCCTTGATGAGCTCAATTTGCAGGTTGACCCCCAGCGACATGTTACCGCTGTGGAAAATAGATGTTTTGTCTGCCATGCGCTGTATCAGCTTTAATTGCGCATCCCCTAAGCCGGTGGTGCCTATTACGATGCCTTTGCCGTTTGCGCTGCAATACGTTAAAATCCCTTCCAATGCCTGCGGCACGGAAAAGTCGATCACCACATCCGTTTCCGCGGGGATATCCTGAATGGAAGAGAACACCGGAACGCCCAGCACTTCCTTCAATTCGGACTTATCCACGCCGCCTAACAGGTTAAATTCGTTGGGGCGCTGCAAGGCCATGCCCGCAATGGTTTGCCCCATATGGCCGCAAAGGCCGTTGATCACAATATTGACCATGTTGTTCTCCTTACCTGCTTATGCCAGCAGCCCGTAATTTTTGAGCGCCGTTTTGATGGCGGCAAGGTTTGCTTCCACGGGCGCTACCAAGGGCAGCCGCACGTCCGGTGCGCAAAGCCCCAGCATGCCGCACATGGCCTTGACGGGGATGGGGTTTACCTCGCAGAACGCCGCCTTGAATATGGGCAGCACATGAAATTGCATGGCGCGGGCTCCCGCAACATCGCCGGCAAAGAATTTGGCGCAGATGTCGTGCATCTCCTTGGGAATCACATTGGCGATGGTGGAAATCACGCCCTTGCCGCCAAGCGAGAGAAGCGGCAGTACCTGATCGTCGTTGCCGGAGTAGATATCAATTTCCGGGCAAAGCGCGGCAAGCGCTGTTACCTGCTCAATGTTGCCGGAGGCTTCCTTGATGCCTACGATGTTCGGATGCGCCGCCAAACGTTTTACAGTGGCGGGCAGCAGGTTCAAGCCGGTGCGTCCGGGCACGTTGTATAAAATGATGGGCGTATGCACGGCGTCCGCTACGGCGGTAAAGTGCGCAACCAAGCCCTCTTGGGAGGTTTTGTTGTAATACGGCGTTACCACCAAAAGCCCGTTGACCCCGGCAGCCTCCGCCACTTTGGAGGATTCGATCACGGCAGCGGTGTTGTTGCCGCCGGTACCGGCAATAACGGGCACCCGGCCGTTCACTTCCTTCACCGTAAAGGAAATGGCCTCGGCTTTTTCAGCCGCCGTCATGGTGGAAGCCTCGCCTGTGGTGCCGCACACCACAATGGCGTCCGTGCCGCCTGCAATCTGCTTTTCGATCAGCTTAGAAAACGCCTTGTAATCCACGCCGTTCTTGGTAAAGGGGGTTACGATCGCTACTGCGGAACCGGTAAAAATGCTCATAGTATTCCCTCCTGCCTCATTCCTATTTGTTTAGTATATGAAAAATCTCTATGGATTTCAACCACATATAAATACAGCGCAGAGGCTGTACCCCTGCGCTGCTTGCTTTTAGCTTTACGCTTCTTCCCACTGACGGATAAGCTCTTGGGCGATCTGCACGGCGTTGGTTGCCGCGCCCTTGCGGATATTGTCCGCCACGCACCAGAAGTTCAAGCCGTTTTCTACGGAGAAGTCGCGGCGGATGCGGCCAACATATACCGGATCGGTATCTTCCGCATCCCGCGCAAGGGGATACACGTTGTTTTTGGGGTCGTCCTTTACCACCACGCCCGGCGCGGCCTCCATGCGTTTTCGAAGCTCTGCTAAGTCGTAGGGCTTTTTGAATTCCACATTAATGCTTTCGCTGTGGCCGTGGAACACAGGTACGCGCACCGTGGTAGCGGTAACAGGCAGATCGGGCAGCGAAAGGATCTTTCGCGTTTCGTCCACCATTTTGATTTCTTCTTTGGAATATCCGTTATCCAGGAACACGTCGATATGCGGCAGGCAGTTCCCGGCGATGGGGTGGGGGAACTTCTGGGGCGCTTCGCCCTTCAGGCCGTTTTCCAAGTCTGCATAGCCCTTCATGCCCGCGCCGGATACTGCCTGATACGTGGAATACACCACGCGCTTTAAGCCGTACGCGTCGGACAGGGGCTTTAATGCCACCACAGCCTGTATGGTGGAGCAGTTGGGGTTGGCGATGATGCCTTTGTTTTTATACTGCGGGATGTGATCCGGGTTCACCTCGGGCACCACAAGCGGCACCTCCGGGTCCATACGCCAGCAGCTGGAGTTATCGATCACAACAGCGCCGGCCGCCGCCGCCACGGGCGCAAACTCCCGGGAGGTATCTCCACCGGCGGAGAACAGGGCGATGTCTACATGAAGCCCGTCAAAGCAGGTGTGTGTCAGCTCGCGAACCGTGTAGTCTTTTCCCATAAAACGCAGGGTGGTCCCGGCGCTTCGTTTTGATGCAAACAGGTAGTAATTGGCAACGGGCAGCTTGCGCTCCTCCAACACCTGTAAGAACTTGCGGCCTACCATGCCGGTAGCGCCCACAACGGCTACATTGTACAGCTTCTGCTCGGACATAACACACCTCCAAAGTATCGCGCACCGTGGAAAAAGGCCACGGTTTGTTTATGATTAACGGAGAGTATATCACAGGCAAAATCCAATGTCAACGCAGGATATATACATCATTCCTGCAAAATCAGGAAGCCCGTTGCGCGCGCACGGGAAATGTTGTAGAATAGCAGATACCCAAACTGGGGAACTATGCTTTAAAAAGGAGCTGTGCGCATGCAGTATGGCAGGTTTGCCACCGTATACGACCGCCTGATGGCGGACGTTCCCTATGACGCATGGGCAGTGTATCTCCATGGGCTGATACAAAAGCATGCGCCAAACGCCAAGACCGTGCTGGACTGCGCCTGCGGCACCGGGGAGATCACTCTTCGGCTGTGCCGCATGGGGTACGCGGTAACGGGGTTGGACCTGTCGGACACCATGCTGTACGAAGCCCAGCAAAAATGCCTGCGGGCGGGCAAGCGCATCCCCTTTGTGCAGCAGGACATGCGGCGTATTATGCTGCATAAGCCGGTGGACGTGATCGTTTGCGCCTGCGACGGGGCAAACTACTTAACGTCGCTGCAGGATGTATCCGCGTTTTTGCAGGCGGCGTTTGCCGCGCTAAAGCCCGGCGGGCTGCTGCTGTTTGACGTAAGCTCGGCGTATAAGCTTTCGCATGTGCTGGGCTGCAATACCTTCGCGGAGGAGGAGGACGGCTGCGCTTACCTCTGGAAGAATTATTTCGATGAAGAAAATGCACTGCTGGAAATGCGGCTCACGTTTTTTGAAAAGCAGGAAAACGGGCAGTACGAGCGTTTTTCGGAGCGGCATGTGCAGCGGGCGCATACAACCGGGGAGCTGCTAAAGGCGCTGGAAAACGCCGGGTTTATAAAAACGGCGGCTTACGGGGCGTTTACCGAATGTGCGCCGGAGGAAAACACACAACGGATACAGATGATTGCGTACAGGCCGTAAGGCTGTGGTATAAAGAAAGTATGAGAGAAAAAGCATGAAGGACGAACTGTTACAGGTATTGTTATTGGACGGCACGGTGCGCGTAACGGCCATCAGCGCCAAGGCCATGGTAGAGGAAGCGCAAAGGACGCACGGGCTGTCCCGCGTTTGCACGGCGGCGTTGGGCCGTCAGCTGATGATCACCGCCATCATGGCGGCGGGGCTCAAGGGAGAAGAGGATTCCATCACCGCTATTGTGAAGGGCGGCGGGCCTGCGGGCAACATCGTGACCTGCGGCAGATACGGCGCGCTGGTAAAAGGCTATGTACCCAACCCCGCAGTGGAGCTTCCGCCAACCACGGCGGGCAAGCTGGATGTTGCGGGGGCGGTGGGCTTGCCTGGCAGGCTCACGGTCATTCGGGACTTGAACCTCAGGGAACCCTATGTGGGCGAGTGCGACCTTGTCAGCGGGGAGATCGCGGAGGATTTTGCCCGGTATTATTTGATCAGCGAGCAGCAGGAAAGCATCGTGTACCTTGGGGTGCATGTGCGCTCGGAGGACGGGCAGGTATTAAGCGCCGGCGGGCTTGTGGCACAGCCCCTTCCCGATTGCCCGGACGCGGATATCCTGACCTTGACGGATCGTGCGCAGGATATTTCGCAGCTGGCGGCACTCTTGTCCGAGGAGATGTCACTTTCCGATGCGCTGCATATCATATTCGTAGGGCTGCCCATGGAGGTCGTGGGGGAAGAGACCCCGGCGCTGCAATGCGATTGCAGCAGGGAGCGCACGGAGCGGGCGCTGATCGCCATGGGGAAAAGCGAGCTTGAAAGCTTGATCGAGCAGGACGGAAAAGCGGAGCTGACCTGTCACTTTTGTAATAAGCGCTATCAGTTTAGCGCGGAGGATCTCAATGGGCTGCTGCGGGAAGCCGCAAGGTAGCCGCCGGAAACTGGAGAACGGATGCAAAACAAACTGAAACGAAACAACAGGCAGGCAAAGATCATTCCCTTCGAGCGCGACGGGGAGTTTTTCCTGCGCCGTGGGTCTGACCGTTTAGAAAAGAACGACGTGCTGGAGGCTATGTCTAATTACAGGCAGGCACTCTTGCGCGACCCGGAGAATTTAGATTATCAGCTGGCGGTGGCGGAGGTGCTGACGGAAATGCACCGGTACGAGGAAAGCAACCGTATGCTTTTGCCGCTGTTATCCCAAGACGCGCCGCCTTCGGAGTGCTATTTTGGCATGGCATGCAATTTTCTTGGCATGCAGGAATTTCAGCATGCCACGGACAGCCTGAACAGCTACCTGTTCGTAGACCCGGACGGGGAATTCTGCTACGATGCGGAGGATATGCTGGATGCTATGGAGTCTCCCGAGGCGTATTACGATATGCCGGGCGTGCGCAGCGAGGAAGAGCGCAAGGCGCTTCGCATTTGCGAACGCGGCAGGCGCTGCATGGAGGAAAACCGCATCCATGACGCGGTCAATGTGTTAAAGCAGGCTGCGGCGGATTGGCCGGACATTCTGTTTATTAAGAACAATCTGTCTATGGCGTATTTCTGCGCCCATGACTTTGCCAACGCGGTAAAAACCGTGAGCGAGGTATTGGAAAAAGACCCGGAAAACGTTCAGGGGCACTGCAATATGCTGCTGTTTACCTTTGCCGCCAAAAAGAAGGAAGAGGCAGAGCGGGAGCTGGAGCTGCTGCAGCGGCTGCAATCGGACGATCCGGACGATCTAAACCGTATGGCGCTGGTGTTCATGGAGCTCAATCATTTTGACATGGCGCTGACGGCTTTGAAAAAGATGCAGAGCATATTCCCTTACGATGAGGGTATGCTGCACCGCATGGGCGTTTGTAATTTCCGCTTGGGCAATTACAGGCAGGCGCTTTATAGCTACGATACGTTGCTTAAGATCGATCCCGAGGACACCATAGCCAAGTATTACCGGGTGATCTGCGCCCGCGCTGTGGCGGGAGACGTGGAGGAGATCGGCTGGCTGCACCATTATCAGGTGCCGTACGCAGAGGTGCTTAGGCGCGTGCGGGAGATCAACAAGCTCATCAAGGGCAGCCGGGAAGACGTTCGCGCGCTTTGGCAGCAGGACGGCAACTTCCGTTCGCTGCTGCTGTGGGGGTTGGCGCTGCCGGAGCCTAACGCCAAGCGGGCGATATTAACGCTGTTGGCCGGTTTGGAAGACGTAAAGGCGGAACGCGCCATGCGGGACTTTTTGCTGGACGACGACCAGCCGGATTCCGTAAAGCGTGAGGTGTTTGCCATGCTTAAGCAGATCGGCGCAAAGGAGCCTTACGTTGCCATACTGGACGGCGAGCTTGTGCAAAGCAAAGTGCATATTACGGACTTTCAGGCGGGGCAAATGCCCGCCTCCTACCAAAACGCGCTGGATATTTTGTTAGACAGCATGGAGGGCACGTACGGCCCGGACTGCATTGCAAAAGCCAACGATGTGTTTGCGGAGTATATCCACGGGCTAAGAGGCGAATTCCCGCGCCTTAGCCCTACGCAGGCCGTGTCCCTTGCCGCTGCCGTGGAGTATACGGCGTGCAGGCGCTTGGGGGAGGACGTGACCAAAACCCAGATCATGAACGCGTACGGCATTTCTCTGGTGCGCTTAAACAACGCAATTTCCCGGGTAATGCGCGTGCTGGAGCAAAAAAAAGAACCAAAGACAGAGGAGTAGCCATGCGCTTTATCGCTACCTGCAAGCTGGGCTTGGAATCCGTTGTATCTTATGAATTACGGTCTTTGCAAATAGAAGTGGAGGCTGTGCAGGATGCCCGTGTATTGTTCACGGGCGATTTTGCTGTAATGGCAAAGGCGCTGATGTGGCTGCGCACGGCGGAACGGGTGCTGCTGGTGGTGGGGGAGTTTCCCGCCAGTACCTTTGAGGAGCTGTTTGAAGGCGTAAAGGCGCTGGACTGGAAGCGGTATCTAAAGCCGGATGCCTTTATCCATGTAAACGGCAAGTCCGCCAAAAGCACGCTGTTTGCAGTGTCGGACTGCCAGAGCATCACAAAAAAGGCCATCGTGGAAAATTTACGGGCGGCGTACCGCACGCAGATCTTACCGGAAACAGGCAGCGAGGTCATCATCGAGGTAGGGCTGTTACGGGATGTTGTTACCGTTGCGCTGGATGCCTGCGGCGCGGGGCTTTCCCGCCGTGGCTACCGCACGTATAACGTGGCCGCGCCTCTGTCCGAAACACTGGGCGCGGGCATCGTGCTGTTGTCTCGGTTTCGCCGGGAGCAGCCCTTTGTTGATCCCATGTGCGGCTCCGGTACCATGCCCATCGAGGCGGCAATGATCGCCAACAATATCGCACCGGGCATGCATCGCGGGTTTGCGGCGGAGCAGTGGCATTTTATGGAGCCGGGCGAGTTTGAGGCAGTGCGCGCGGAGGCTGCCGATCTCATGCGGCACGATACCTTGGATATCGAAGGCAGCGATATCGATGCCCGCAGCATCGAGTTATGTAAAAAGCACGCGAAAAAGGCGGGCGTTATGCTCAACTGGGCGGTGCGTCCGCTGATAGAATTGAAAAGGGATACGCCGGGCGGGCTTGTGGTATGCAATCCGCCTTACGGAGAGCGCATGCTGAACAAAAAACAGGCGGAAGCCCTGTATCGCCAAATGCGCAGCGTGTTTTCTGAGCTGCCGGATTGGTCGGTTTCCGTGATCACCGGGTATCGGGAGTTTGAGCGGGTCTACGGCAAGCGGGCGGATAAACGAAGGAAGCTCAGTAACGGCGGCATGCCCTGCCAGCTGTACCAGTATTTTCGCTGACGGCGGCGCGAGCCCTGTCGGCTTCCCAAAGGCTTGATTCTGCTATCCCCGGCATGTATAATGAAATACAGTCCATGCTTCTTTTAGGTTGCGTGGAAATATGATTGTTTGCGCCCTCGGGCGTGAAAATAAATTTTTAAAGGGGATATAGGGGCATGCTGCGTGTTCAAACACTGAATCCTATTTCTGACGTGATCCATTCGTTCTTACCGGAGGACTCCTACGAGATCGGTAACGACATCCAAAACCCGGACGCGATACTGGTGCGAAGCGCCGACTGCCGCAACCGGGAGTTGAACCAGAACCTGCTTGCCATCGCAAGAGCGGGGGCAGGCACCAACAACATCCCCATCGACCGCTGCACGGAGCAGGGCGTGGCGGTGTTCAACACCCCCGGCGCAAACGCCAACGCGGTAAAGGAGCTGGCGCTTTGCTGCATGCTTCTGGCTTCCCGCAACGTTATGGAAGGCGTGGCATGGGCTTCCCAGCTTTCCGGGGAAGACATTCCCTTACAGGTGGAGCAGGGCAAGCGGCAGTTCATCGGCCATGAATTATACGGCAAAACCTTGGGCGTGATCGGCCTTGGCGCTATCGGTGTCATGGTTGCAAACGACGCGCACGCCATCGGCATGAACGTGATAGGCTACGATCCGTTTATTTCTATCGAGCATGCGTGGGGGCTTTCCCGTGCCATCCGCCGGGGCGTTTCTCTTGCGGAAATGCTGCCCAACTGCGACTATATCACCATTCATGTGCCTCTGATGGATAAAACCCGCAATTACATCAGCGCGGAAATATTAAAGCATGTGCGTCCCGGCGCAATGCTTCTGAACTTGGCCCGCGGGGAATTGGTGGATACCGCCGCCGTGCTGGACGCTCTTGCCGACGGCAGGCTTTCCCGCTATGTAACGGACTTCCCCAGCGCCAACATCATTGGCAAGCCCGGGGTGGTCTGCGTGCCGCATCTTGGCGCGTCCACGCCGGAAAGCGAAGAAAACTGCGCGCGTATGGCGGCAAAGGAATTGAATGAGTATTTAACGCTGGGCAACATTGAAAACAGCGTAAACCTGCCCCAGTGCTCCATGCAGCCCGCCGGCACCTGCCGGGTATGTGCGCTGCATAAAAACGTGACCAACATGGTAGGGCAGATCACCGCCATTTTGGCAGGCGCGGGTGCAAACATCACAAACATGGTCAATAAAAGCCGGGGAGACTTGGCGTATACGCTGTTAGACTTGGATCATGCGCTGTCCGAAACGGCTGTGGCTGAGATCGCCCACATCGAGGGTATGATGCGGGTGCGGATGATTCCCCACATCCAGTAACGAAGAAACGCTGTTTGGCGGGCTTTCCGCCAAGATATACGCACAGGAGGAACTACCATGACACGTTATGCAAACGATATCGGCGTATTGGTGCCCGAGGTATTGCTGCCCCCAAAAACAGCGGACTTTTCAAAATGGGCCGTGGTCGCATGCGATCAGTTCACCTCGCAGCCGGAATACTGGGAGGAGGCAGAGCGCCTCACAGAAGGCGCGCCCACCACGCTTCATATGATTCTGCCGGAGGCGTACCTTGGCAAGCCCGGCGAGGAGAAACGCATCCAGTCCGCCAAGGACTGCATGGTACAGTATTTGCAGGAAGGTGTGCTGGAACGTAAGCCGCAGGGCTTTGTGCTGGTGCAGCGCACTGCGCTTGGCAAATCCCGCGTGGGCTTGGTGATGGCGCTGGATCTGGAGCGGTACGATTACACCAAGGGCTCCACAACGCTTATCCGCGCTACGGAAGGCACCATTGTAGACCGTATTCCGCCCCGGCTTCGTATCCGTTCCGGCGCAAAGCTGGAGCTTCCGCATATTCTGGTGTTGATCGACGACCCCAATCGCACGGTGATCGAGCCGCTTATGAAAAAGGCGGCGCAGCTGGAGCTTTTATACGATACCGAGCTGATGCAGGGCGGCGGGCACATCACCGGCAGGCTTGTAGACGGCGAGACGGATATCAATGGGGTATTGGATGCCTTAACGGCGTTAACGGATAAAGAAGCATTTGCCGAAAAATATGGCGCAGACCGTGCCCCGCTGCTGTTTGCCATGGGTGACGGCAACCACAGCTTTGCTACGGCGAAGGCTGCGTGGGAGCAGATCAAGGCCACGCTGCCGGAAAGCGAGTGGGAGAACCACCCGGCGCGGTACGCGCTGGTAGAGGTAGAAAACGTGCACGATGCGGGCATCGTGTTCGAGCCCATCCATAGGGTGCTGTTTGGCGTTACGCCGGAGGCTTGCATACGTCGCTTGGCGGAGCTGTTAACGGAGCAAAACAGCGGTTGCAGCATCATCGGCTGCGCGGATCAGGAGGCTGTGGAACAGGCGCTGTCGGAGGAAGCAAACGGTGCGCATAAGCTGCCCTTCTACTATGGGGATGCTTGCGGCGTGCTGGTGATCGAAACACCCGTGCAGCAGCTGCCCGTGGGAACGCTGCAGGCGGCAATCGATGCGTATTTAAAAGAAACCAAGGGTGCGGAGGTGGATTATATCCACGGAGACAGCGTGGTGCTGGAGCTTGCAAAGAAGCCGGACGCAGTAGGCTTCCTGCTGCCTGCCATGGAAAAATCCGCGCTGTTCAAAACCGTTGTGTATGACGGCGCGCTGCCCCGCAAGACCTTCTCCATGGGCGAAGCCTGCGAAAAGCGCTATTATATGGAGTGCAGGTCGATTTCTAAGTAAACGGAGGACATGAGGCGGTTATGGCCATCAAGGTAGCAAAGTTTGGCGGCAGCTCTCTGGCTGACGCAAATCAATTCCGCAAGGTAAAGGCGATCATGGAATCGGACCCGGAGCGCTTGTTTTTAGTGCCTTCCGCACCGGGCAAGCGTACGCCTGAGGACGATAAGGTAACAGACCTGTTATATCTGTGCCAAAGCTTGGCCTCTGCAGGCAAGCCCTTTGACGCGCCCTTTGCGGCGATCACCCAGCGCTATGTGGACATTGAAACGGAGCTAAAGCTCAAGGCCAATATCCGGGAACACCTGTCCATCATCGAGAACGCGCTGAAAAAAGGCGCCTCTCCCGATTATGCGGCCAGCCGCGGCGAGTATTTGAACGCCATCCTCATTTCGGATTATCTGGGCTTTACCATGGTGGACGCAGCAGAGCTGATCTGCTTCGATATGAACGGCCGTTTCGATAACGAAACCACGCAGATCGCTATGCAGCGCATTGCCAACCAGAGCCATGTGGTGGTGCCGGGCTTTTACGGCAGCTATCCGGACGGACGGATCAAAACCTTCTCCCGGGGCGGCTCGGATATTACGGGCGCTATCGTGGCGAGGGATGTGTATGCGGATATCTACGAAAACTGGACGGACGTTTCCGGCTTTTTGATGGCAGACCCGCGCATTGTGGAAAACCCCAAGCCGATTGAGGTGATCACCTATTCAGAGCTGCGGGAGCTTGCGTACATGGGCGCAACCGTGCTGCATGAGGATTCTATTTTTCCCGTGCGGCAGGCCTGCATCCCCATCAATGTTAGGAACACCAACGCCCCGCAGGACAGAGGCACCTTTATTATCCCCGATAACGAGGGCGAACCGCTAAACGGGCAGCTGACGGGTATTGCCGGGCATTGCGGGTTCACGATCATCGCCATTGCCAAGGACAATATGCACCATGAGGTGGGCTTTGGCTATAAGGTGCTGTCCGTATTGAAAAAGCACAACATCTCCTTTGAGCATATGCCAACCGGCATCGACACCATGTCCATCGTATTGGCGGACAGCGAGCTTGAAGGTCGCCGCAAGATCATTACGGACGAGTTGATCGCCGTTTGCGAGGCGGACAGCGTGGAGCTGCACGACAATATGGCGCTCATCGCTACCGTGGGCCGCGGTATGGTGCATTCCGTGGGTGTATCTGCTAAGCTGTTTGGCGCTTTGGCGAAGGCGGGCGTCAACATCCGCATGATCGATCAGGGTTCGTCGGAAATCAACATCATCGTTGGTGTGGAGTCGGACGAATTCGTTACCGCCGTTCGGGCGATCTACGAGGCATTCAAAAACTAAAACATATAATCCTTGTCACTAATGAAAATACGATAGTAGCGATTTCGTTGCGGGCGGATGTGGTCATCCGCCCTTACGTTTTGGTAGGGAACTGTTTCTGCTGGTACCACATCGACCCGATGAACCACCGTTTCAGCCAGAAGCTCGTTTATGAATGGTAGGGGTCGATGACCACATCGACCCGATGAATTTCATTAGCAATCTACTTCTTTTGTGTGGATTTTTTCCAGATGGGCATACTCCATCCAAAGAACCTCTATGGATGGAAAGGAAGTTAAATATATGGCGTTTTCGCTGTATCGGTTGTTTGGTAAAGACGTTGGTGTGGATTTGGGCTCGGTGAACACATTATTCTCTCTTCGCGGGTCAGGGGTGATTTTACGCGAGCCCAGCTGTGTGGCGCTGGATCACAACGAGGGTATCATTGCGGCGGGCAACGCCGCGCTGGATTTGATTGGCCGCTCGCCCGGCACGGTACGGGTGGTACAGCCTCTGCAAAATGGCGTGATAGCGGATTATCGCCTTTGCGAAGCCATGCTTCGGGCGTTTTTAGAGGATGCGTTTGGCAAGACCGGGCGCTTGGCGGGGGTACGGGCGGTGATTTGCGTGCCGGGCTCGGTCACGGAGATCGAAAAACGCGCGCTGGAGGAAGCCGCACGCTCCGCAGGCGCGCATACGGCGTACCTGATGGATGAACCAGTTGCCGCCGCATTGGGAGCAGGCTTAAACATTGAGGTGGGCTACGGCTGCATGGTGGCGGATATCGGCGGCGGCACTACGGACGCGGCGGTGCTTTCCATGGGAGGCGTGGTGCAAAAGCAAACCGCCAAGGCAGGCGGCGCGCATATCGACGCGGCGATCATGGAGTATTGCAAAACCCGCCACCGCACCTGCATTGGCATGCAGACGGCGGAGCATATCAAGCTGGACATTGCGTCGGCGCTGCCGGGGCGTGAACGCTGCATAGAGGTGCGCGGGCGCGACTTGGAAAGCGGCCTGCCCCGCACGCTGATACTCACCGGGCAGGAAATACACGTTGCCATTCAGCCCCAGCTGTTTGCCATCCTTGGCTGCATCAAACAGGTGCTGGCGAATACTCCGCCTGAATTAGCAGGCGACTTACTGTCAAGCGGTATACTGTTAACGGGAGGCACGGCGCTGCTCCACGGAATGGCAGCGTTTATCGGGGCTGAGACTACGTTACCCGTGCGCGTGGCGGATCACCCGCTGGATTGTGTGGCGGAGGGTGCGCGTATCGCCGTAGAGCATTTGCAGTATTATCGCACGCGGGCAGTATAGCGGATTTTGGAATATTTCCCGCGCAATATGTCATCAATGTAAACCTTTTGCCCCCGTCCATTGCGCGACGGGGGCTTTATGATATAATAATCAAATAGTCCTAACGGTATTCCTAACGGGAGGCAAACGCATGCGCAAGCTGTTAAAGAGCAAGCCGTTTTTGATCGCTGTGATCGCAGTGGTCTTGCTTGCGGTACTTGCGCTTGCCACATCCGGCAGTAGAAAGCTGACCTTTATGGAGGGCTTTGTGGGCTCTGTGGTGCAGCCGGTGCAAACATTTGCGTCCAACGCCTCGGATGCGATCATTGGATTCTTCCGTAATATGTTCAACACTACGGACGCAGATCAGGAGAACCAGCAGTTAAAAGCCTATGTAGCACAGCTGGAGCAAACGGTCAGCGAGGTAAATACCCTTCGGCAGGAAAACGAACGGCTAAAAAGCCTGCTGTCCTTCACGGAAACCAATCCGGATCTAACCTATGTTGCGGGCACGGTCATCGGCCGCAACCAAGGCATATGGTTCGATACCTTTACCATCAATATCGGGCGCAATCAGGGTGTGGAGAAGAATATGCCCGTGGTGAACGCGGATGGGCTGGTTGGGCGCATATCGGATGTTGGGGCTACATGGAGCAAGGTAGTGGCGCTTATCGATTCCTCCACCAATATCAGCGTGATCGTGGAGCGTACGCGTGATAACGGTATGGTGCGCGGCACCTTGGAGGCGGGCGGAGAAAGCGATACGCTGGAGCTGTACTATCTGCCTTCCGACGCGGACTTGCTGCCTGGAGATACCGTGGTAACAAGCGGCATCGGCGGGCTATACCCCAAGGGGATCGCCGTAGGCTCTGTGCTGGAGGTCAGTCGCGCGGGGGAAAGCGAGATCAACGCGTTGGTAACGCCCAATGTGGATTTTCGGCACATTGAGGAGATCATGGTGATCGTTGGCATGCCGGAGGTGGAGGAGTAGTATGAAGCGCTGGATCATGCCTATCGGTATCCTGCTATGCGTATACTTCGATTCCATTTTCTTTGCCAAGCTGAATATTGCGGGCATACGTCCTGATGTGATGCTGGCGTTTGTGGTCAGCTTTTCCATATTGGAGGGGCCGCTTATGGGTGCGGTGCTGGGCGGTGCCGGCGGGTTACTGATGGATATTTTGTTTGGACGCGCCTTGGGCGTGTACGCGGCGCTGTATTTGATAGCCGCAGTGGCGGCGGGCGTGTTTTACGGGAAGTTTTATGCGGATAACGTGGTGATTCCGGCGGTGACCGCAGTGATCGCGGGTATCGCGAAGGACTTGGTACTGGCGCTGATCGTGCTTGCCATGGGCACGAAATTCCAGTTCGCTATGCTGCTGGTGCAGTACATATTGCCCTGTGCGTTGTCTACAGGCGTGATGTGCCTGTTGATACACCTGCTGTTAAAGCCAATGGTGGCGCGGCAGGTAGCCCGGCGTAGGGCGGAGCGGCTGGCGCGTTAGCATAAGGATATAGAATATGAAAAGCAAAGCAAGAATTCGGTTTTTAATCATGGCGGTGATGCTGCTTCTGATGATGACGGCCTTGGTGCTGCAGTTGGGCAACCTGACCATCGTGCACGGAGAGGAATACGCCACGGAGGCGGAAAATCGCCGCACAACCACCATGTATACCACCGGCGCGCGGGGGCGTATTTTAGACCGCAACGGCATCCCCTTAGCCTACGACGAAACCAGCTACAACGTGCAATTTTACCGGGACCCTGAGCGCCTGTCGGACGACGACAGCGCGCTGTATACGGAGTCTCTGATTTCTGCTATTAACATCATCGAGGCGGGCGGCGGCACGACCATAGATACCTTTTATATCAAAAAAGACCCGAATACCGGCGATCTGTATTACGACTGGGGCGTGGATTCGCCTAAGTCGCAGGAAGCGCGTTATAAAAACTTTTGCAATGTAATGGGCGCAAAGTTCTACATGAGAGACCCTGCAGATACGAGCACATGGATTCCGGCGGACGAAGCGTATAAGCTGCTTCGCAACAGCTGGCAGATTCCTGCCGAGCTGACCTTTGAGGAGGCCCGAAAGGTCATGTCTGTCCGGCAGGAGATCAACATGAACAAGTGGCGGGCATATGAGCCCATCACCATTGCCTATAACGTGTCCATCGAGGTGGTGGCGCAGCTGGATATGCTGTCGGAAGACCTGTTGGGAATCAAAACGCAAAAAAGTACCACCCGTGTATATCCCCGGGGCAGCACCGCTTCGCATATCTTAGGATATCTTTCCCGGCAGGTAAAGGACGATATTTCTCCCGATGCGCTCTTATACATGGGGTATACCGAGGAAGACCTTCAATGGTACGAGAACGCGTATTCCAAGGATGAAAACGGCGACTTAAAAACGGATTCCGATGGTAACCCGTACAGTATTTACGGCACCAACGAGGACGGCGAGAAGATACTGCGTATGACGCGCATGGGCTACTCCCCCAACGATTACACGGGCGTGGCGGGCGTGGAAAAAACCATGGAGGCATATCTTACCGCCAGCACGGATAAGCAGCACGGCGTGCAGACCATTGAGATCAACAAGCATGGCACCATCACCCGTACGCTGGAAACCACCGCCGCCTCCGATGGCAATGATGTAATGCTTACCATTGACCTGCCCTTGCAGGAGGTCACGGAAGCAGCGCTGGAAAAGGCCATTACCAATATCCGGGAGAAGGAAGAAGAAAAGCTGCGAGAAAGCGCAGAGGACTACCTAGACCAACGCAGCGACTTAAACAGCATCAAGATGGCGGAAACCGGCTCTATCGTGGTGCTGGATGCGCATACGGGCGCTACGCTGGCGCTGGCCTCCTATCCGGATTTTGACCCGAATATGTTTATTGCGGGCTTGACCCCGGAGCAGGCGGCGGAGCTGTTTGGGAAGGAGGGGGACGATACCCCCACCCTCACGCCTACTCTAAACCGCGCCATTTCTTCAAGGTTAGCGCCCGGGTCTATTTTCAAAATGTGTACGGGCTTAGCGGGCTTGATGGAGCATGAGGTCACGCTTACGGAAACCATCAAGGACGAATCCCCTTATACGAAGTACGAGAGCGGCGACGAGGTCATACAGAACGCACCGTGGTGCTGGAACCATAAGCATGTGCATAACGAAAACATCACCGGCGCTCTAACAAAAAGCTGCAACTACTATTTTTACAAGGTAGCCGACAGGCTCGGTATCCAGCGGCTGGACGATTGGGCAACGAAGCTTGGCCTTTCCGACCTAACGGGCATTGAGCTGCCAGGCGAGCTGGAAAGCCATGTGGGCGGGCAAAAGGTGCTGTATAACAACGAGGTTTCGCTCTCGCAGCAAAAGAGCAGCCTGCCGGGGTATGTGTACCGGCAGGTGCGAAAGCAGCTGGTGCGCGTGCTGGATTACACGCAAAAGGAAGTGGACGACGAAACCATCGACCGTTGCGCGGAACGCATATTGGAGCTGCAAACGGGCGAAAGTACCGAGTTGGGCGCTGGTATCCGCCGCATCCTGCGGGAGGAGCTGGGCGTTGCGGAGGGCTTATCCCGCGGGCAAACGTGGGTATCGGATATCGCCTCCATGCTGACGGAGCTGCAATGGAAGCCCACGCTGACCGTTCGCGCGGGTATCGGCCAAGCAACAACGCTGACGACCCCCGTTGCCATTGCTAGGTACGCCGCGGCGTTTGCCAACGGCGGTACCGTGTACAATGTGCGCGTGGTGGATAAAATCATTGGCGGCGACGGCTCCGTGGTGAAGGAAAACGCCCCCACGGTATTCAGCCAGATCGATGCGCCGCAGGAGTATTGGAACGCTATATTGAGCGGCCTTGCGGGCGTGGTATCCCCGGAGGACGGCGGCACGGCGGAAAAGGCATTTACGCAGGAGTTCCGTGATCAGGGCTACCTAGAGCAGATCATCGGCAAAAGCGGAACGGCGCAGATCTCCGTTTCCAACAGCGTAGATATCGAAAATACCTCTTGGTTCGTTACCATGCTGCCGGCAGAAGCGCCGGAGATCGTGATCGTTACCTGCATTCCCTACGGGCTTTCCGGCTCCACGGGCGGCGCGCCAGCCGTTGAGGAGATCACGCGTTTTTATTTAGATCGTAAAGCCGGTACCGTTGCGGACAATCTGGTATCTCCGGACGGGTTCATCCCATAACGGGCGCTCACCCATCGTCACAGGTGCACATATCATGGAGTGAGAGGGCAGTTGTGGCGATGTGCGGCTATTCGTGCTTGGTGTATGGTTCTTCCAAGGAAGGGGTATGCTAGGCCATGGAGGTGAGCGGCAATGCTCGAGCGAAGGCGCGGCGCAGGACATCGTCTCCGCCCGCTCAGGCGCGGCGAAGCGGTTCCGTGGCCAAGTGTACAGCGCAAACGACGCCCCAAATAATAGAAAGCCGGATGCTTTAGCATCCGGCTTTTATCAGGTTGATGTTATGCCAAGTGTTTGGGGATGCTTTCGCCGCCCTGCTTCTTGACGCGAAGTTTTTGTACGATGATGATGGCAGCCACGATCACAAGACCTGCAACGTCGGTCACCCAGCCAGGAATGATCATGCCCATGCCGCCAACGATCAGCGCGATACGTTCATACCATGTGCAGTGATCCTGTACATATCCCGTAAGACCGCCGGAGAGCGCGTACATGCCTAAGAGCGCCGTGCATACGTTTAGGATGATATCTCCCACCGCCGCGTCGATCATCAGCATGGAGGGGTTCAAGACGAATATGTACGGCACGATGAACGCACCGATGGCGATCCGCGTTGCCGTTACACCGGTTTTGAACGGTTCCCCCTTTGCGATAGCCGAGCCAGCCATTGCCGCCAACGCCACAGGCGGCGTAATGTCCGCAATGATACCGAAGTAGAACACGAACAGGTGCGCACTCATGGTGATGGCCAGCGTGGGCTCCGTTAAGCCGTTTCTGGTGAGCAGCATGCTGATGATGGCCGGTGCGCAAATGGTGGAGGTAATGAGGTAGTTCGCCGTTGTAGGCACGCCCATGCCCAGCACGATGGAAGCCAGCATGGTGAAGAACATCATCAGGAAGATGTTGTTGCCCGCCAAGGCAGCAAGGCCGGTGGCAAACTTTAAGCCAAGGCCGGTCAGCGTTACCGCGCCAACGATCATGCCCGCCATTGCGCAGGCGACCGCCACAGAAAGCACGTTCCTTGCGCCGTTTTTAAGAGAGTCCAGTATATCCCGCGGGTCAAAGCCCAGCCTGCGGCGGAAGAGGCAAACCAGCATCCATATGGCGATGGAGCCTAAAGCACACCATTCGATTGGAAGGCCGAATTGCAGACCGCCAATGATCCATACAGCGGGAATCAGCGACCAGAACTGGATGCTGTACGCCATCAGCGAGGTCAAGATCGCGCCCAGTGCCGCGTAAGTAGGCGTTAAGCCGGAGGAGAGAATGTAGATCATGAAAATCAGGGGAAGCAGCAGGAAGCCGCGTTCCTTCATGATGAGCTTGAACTTGGGGATCTCCTCGTCAGGCATACCTCTTAAGCCAAGCTTGCGTGCCTCATGATGCACACTGATGAGAATACCGGAGAAGTACAAAACGGCAGGAATGATCGCAGAAAGCACGATGCGTCCGTAGGAAATGCCCGTGACCTCCGCCATCAAAAACGCTGCAGCACCCATGATGGGCGGCATGATTTGCCCGCCTGTGGAGGCCGCCGCCTCTACTGCGCCCGCGAACTCGGGCTTATATCCCAAGCGCTTCATGGCCGGGATGGTAAAGGAGCCGGTGCCTACCGTGTTGGCAACCGAGCTGCCGGAAACGGTGCCCTGCAGCGCGGAGGAGATAACGGCTACCTTTGCGGGGCCGCCGGCGCGCTTTCCGGCAATGGCGTTCGCAAGATCGATAAACAGCTTGCCAACGCCGGTTTTCTCTAAGAACGCGCCAAAGAGTATAAACAGGAATATGAATGTGGAGGAAACGCCAAGCGGCGTTCCGAACACACCCTCCATGGTAAAGAACATGTGCGTAGACAGCTGCTTGAGCGTATATCCCCTGTGCCCGAAGGAGCCGGGGATATAACTGCCGAACAGCGTGTACAGCAGGAAGCAACTTACGATGATGAGGATGGGCATGCCAACCACCCGGCGGCAGGCCTCCATCACCAGCAGGATGCCAACAATGCCGATCACGACCTCTGTGATACCGTAGTTCCCAATGTTTTTGACCAGATGCTCAAAATTCA
Source organism: uncultured Oscillospiraceae bacterium (assembly GCA_964476505.1). Taxonomy (GTDB): domain Bacteria; phylum Bacillota; class Clostridia; order Christensenellales; family CAG-138; genus CAYZAW01. The sequence goes on from CAYZAW010000028.1 coordinate 24,362, forward strand.
AGGGGATATACAGCACCATAATGAGGGAGAGCAGCGCCAGCGCCCAGTCGTACCAAGGGATCATGTCCTTGCGCATGCCCTTTTTTGCCGGGAACAGCAGGTATACCAGAAACAGCACAAAGGACAAATGGTATGCCCTTAATAGCTGCGTGGGAATGGTAAATATGCTGGTATACAACTGGAATACCGAGAATGCGATCAATATAATGGCAGTGAACAAGGTCAAGGGCTTGCTCAAACGGTTGCGATAGGAGGATTCGCGGTCATACTTTTGCAGAACCGCCTCTGCCTCCAAGGCAGCGATCTGATCTTCCGTCATGCCGGTGGTATCCACGTCCTTTAGCAGGTTTTCGTGCATATTCGGCCCGGCTTTGTCACCTTTCTTACGCTTGAATATAGACATTCAAGTTCCTCCAATAATTCGTATTTTTTACCCTGCGTCAGCCGTTTTTGTGTAGCGCCACGCATAAAGCAGCGGTACACGCTGCACCCGGATATCCAGCATTGCGCCCACTCCGCCGTAATCGATCAGCCGGTAAGAAGCGCCCCCGATGGCCAGATGATGATCCGGTATGGTCTGCGTCATCAGCAGGAACGATTTCATGGGTTTATTGATGTTTTTCAGCACATACCCCTCATCCGTTTTGACAAGCTCTGTGCCGATACCGTCGGCGGGAATGGGGATTCCTGCGCCGAAGGTTTTGTACAGCGTTTCCCGTACCATAAGCTCTTCTCCCGTCCATTCGATGGTGTCTGTTACGGGCGAGCGGTTGGCAGAATGCAGATAACGAATTTCAAAGCACTGGCCTGCTTGGATGGGCAGTGCAAAAAGAGGTGTTCCTTTTTTCGTTACAGTCAGGCGCTGTACAAGAGGAATACAGGTGAATACGATGATACATAAAAGAATGAGAACGGGGAGAACGAGCTTTTTTAGCCCGTTCTCCCGCTTTTTGCTAAAAGCGCTTGTTTCACGTTCCATGAGGGAACAGCCTGTTATTTCAGGCCGATTTCTTTATAATACTTTTCCGCACCGGGATGGAAGGGTACGGAAACGCCGGAGAGGGCTGCCTGTGCGGAGAGTGCAGCGCCCTTGGCATGGCCTTCTGCAAGCTTTGCCTGGTTCTCGAACAGCGCCTTGGTGATGGTGTAAACGGCGTCTTCGTCCAGATCCTTGGAGCAAGCCAGCGTGGCAAGGATGGTAACGGTGTCAACACCGGCAATGCCTTCGTAATCCGTATCGGCAATGGAGTAGTTGGCGTAGAACGGATACTTGGCGATCAGCGCCGCAGCCTTGTCGGCATCGATGGGCACTAAGTTCACGTCAACAGTGGCGTTGAGCTCGATGATGGCGGGGTTGGGAACACCGGCGGTTACGAACGCGGCATCCAGCGTCAGGTTCTGGATGGCGGTGGAAGAATCCGCAAAGCCTAGGTGCTCGCATTTACCCAGATCGTCCACGGTCATGCCGTAGGCTTCGAGGATCTGCGTGGCGTTGGCTTCGGTGCCGGAGCCAACATCGCCGATGGATACGCGCTTACCGGCTAAGTCTGCAACGGTTTTGATGCCGGAGGCTTCGGTAGCAACGATTTGGATGATCTCGGGATAGAGCGTGCCGATGGTGGCAACATTGGTGAGGGCCCCTTCTTCCTCAAACATCAATACGCCGCGATAGGCATAGTCGAACACGTCGTTTTGCAGGATGGCAAGGTCCGCATCCTTATTGTTGATGGAGCGGGCGTTTGCAACAGACGCGCCGGAGGTGGAAGCGGTGATGGTAACGTTCTCGACCGCCTCGGTGAGTACGTTGGCAATGACGCCGCCGTAGGCATAGTAGGTTCCGCTGGTTCCGCCGGTAACCATGGAAAGGTTTACCTGCTTTGCGCCGCATGCCGCAACAGACAGCGCCAGAACAACGATCAGTAGAATCGATACGACTTTTTTCATTTGGTCACACCCTCCTTAATTTTGGTTCTGCATACATTGTATACATGTACACACATTTATGCAATACCTTATGTTATTAGAATACATGGAAATATGCCATTTTACAAGAAAAAATTATATCCTGTATAGTATATGAGGTTATGCAATAAATATGATTAACTATGCAAAAGCATTTGAAATACGGGGAAAAGTTTTGCCCTGTTTCCGCTTGTTTCGAAGGTAATGGCCCCGCCGGAGGGGTTTGTGTATTTATGCTTTGTTAACAGCGCCTCTAAAGAGGTCACAGCCTGCATTCCGCCCTCAAAAAACGCGCAATTTCCGGAAAAATATTTTGCGGCATACGCTTTTACGGCATCTTGAATAAACGGATAATGCGTGCAGCCTAATACGATGGAATCGATCTGAGCGCCCCTGTAAGGACGCAAAACGGTATCTAAAAGTGCCATATGCGTGTCAATGTCCAGCACACCGGCCTCCACGTTTCGCACGATGTCCTCCGGGCAGCCGATGTTGATGACCCGTTCCGGTGCGTCCAATTGGGCGTGAAGCTCTAAATACGCGGGCAGACGGGTGGTGGCGCGGGTGGCAAGCATCAGGATGCTGCCGTTTCCGGGAATGGCAGCCGCCTCCGCAATGGCTGGCTGAATGCCGATCACGGGGATAGAAAACGCCGCCTGTAAAGCAGAAAGAGCGGCGGCGGTCGCGGTATTGCAGGCAATCAGCAGCGCTTTTACGTTATGGCTGGCAATGTGCCTTGCCGCAGATAGAGTCAAGGCACAGATGTCTTCCTCTGTGCGTCCGCCATAGGGGGCGTTGGCACAGTCTCCGTAATAATAATAATCCTCGGTGGGCAGCAGCTTCATGGCCTGCCGCAGGGTAGAAACGCCGCCAAGGCCGCTGTCGAATACGCCGATAGGCCGTAGATCCATACCCGTTCCTCCCCGCAAAATTCCTGCCAGTAGTGTACCATATTTTTCTGCCATATGAAAGAGGAGTGCCAAGCGAACCGTGGCTCATTTTCTCTCCTTTTGAAGTGGCAGCGTTACTCCTGCACAGGCTCTTCCATACTGTATTCCGGCGGCAGCGTTGGGCCGGTAGCCGGCGGTAGCGTAGGGCCTGTTGGGATTTCCGGTATCTCCAAAGGCGGTGTTGGCGTGGGGGTAATCACCGGCACCTCCGTTGGCCGGGCTGTGGGGCGCGGGGTAGGCTTGGGCGTGGCGGTGGGCTTAGGTGTAGGCCTTGCCGTTGGCGTAGGCGCGGCTGTAGGCCGGGGCGTTGGGGAAGGAGAAGCACCGGAGGTTACTAAGGGCGTGGCATATGGGGTGATGCGCGGCGTTGGGCTGGGCGTGCCAATGGGCGTTACAGCGGGAGTCGGTGTAGGCACGGGCGTAGGTGTTACGATGGGCAGCACCTCCGGCGCATGCTGGCGGTTACGGTTTCTGATGAGCACCAGCAGCAGTAAAACGGCGATCACGACCAACGCGGCAATAATCAACGGCACAAATAACGCGGAATGTCTTCTGCCGCGCCGGTGTGCCGTGCTTCTGCCCCGAACGCTCCCGCCACGGCGAACGCGCCGTTTACCCGAGTACAAAGCGTTTTGCCCTGTTCGCATCGTTCGGAAGGTCTCATAACGAAAACGGATATTCATAAGGTTATTTTGCTCGAAAAACAGAAATCGAAACGCAAAACAAAGGGTCGGCATTTGTGCCGACCCAATAACACTTTGTATGCAGTTAAAACCTTTCAAGTTTTAGGATCGTCAAACCCTTTTACAAAAGGGTTTGACCCGCCGGAGGCATCAGGTTACTTCTTGCATGTAAACGCATGGGGCGTTTCTTCGCCGCGAAGCACCCTAAGGCCACCTTCCGCCAGCGCTTCCATTTCGTATTCGCCCGCCATGACCTCCACGGGCGCGATCCAGCTCACATACTCCTTGATCCAGTCCGTGATCATCTTGGAATATGCCACGCCGCCGGTGAGGATGATGCGGTCTACCTTGCCGGATACCACGGTGGCAAGCTCACCGATGCCCTTGGCGGTGCCGTATGCAAAGGCATGGTACACAAGCTCCGCTTCCTTGTTGCCGGAGGCGATCATGGCCTCGATCTCCCTTGCGTCGCTGGTGCCAAGGTATGCCTTCAGGCCGCCATTGCCGCGGGTTTTTTTCAGTACTTCCTGCATGGTATACTTGCCGCTGTAACACATTTTAATGAGCGCCCGGGCGGGAATCCTGCCGCAGCGTTCGGGGCAGAAGCCTGCGTCGTCATCGCTTAGCATGTCAATGGAATAGCCCTTGTCGATGAGCCAAGTGGAGCAGCCGCCGCCAATGTGTGCCACGATGAACGTGCATTCGGAAACGGGCTTATGCAGGATCTCCGCCGCGCAGCGGTGCGCCATGGCATGGGTGTTGAGGGCATGGCCTTGGCTGATCTTGGGAATCTCGGGCATGCCGGTGATGCGCGCCAAGGGCTGCAATTCGTCTACCGCCACGGGATCGTACACATAGGCGGGAATATTGAGGCGCTTGGCAAAACCAAAGGCAATGGGTGCGCCAAGATTGGAGGCGTGCGGCACATACTTAATAGAATTCAAGTAGTCCACCATGTCCTGATCGATCTGGAATGCGCCGGAGGGTACCGGAGGCAGCTGTCCGCCGCGCGCCATGATGCAGGTAAGCTGTTTTAGATCAAAGCCGTCGTTTAAAAGCGTTTCTTCAATCGCTTTGCTGCGAAAATCAATTTGATCCATCATATCGTGGAATTGAGACAATTCCGCATCCGAATGATGGAGGGATTCGGATATTATCTTCTCGCTGTCCCGGAACACGGCGATCTTGGTAGAGGTGCTGCCGGGGTTGATGACTAAAATGTACTCCATAGCGCCTCCTTACCTGCAAACGCCTGCGCCAAGCGCAAGAGAATAGTACTTTTCCTCGGCAGAGGAACCGCGGCTGGTGAGTACGATAGGCACCTTGCAGCCCAATACAACGCCCGCCATGCGTCCGCCGCAGGTGTATACAAGGCACTTGCCAAGCACGTTTCCTACCACGATCTCCGGCACCAGTAAGATATCGAACTCGCCAACGGCGGGGGAGGAGTAGCCCTTGGCCTCAGACAGCTCCGGCACCATGGCAAGGTCGTAAGAGATGGGGCCTTCCACATAGCAGCCGGAAAGCTCGCCGGAAAGACTCATTTCCTTCAATGCGGCGGCATCCACGGTCTCCTGCATTTTGGGGTTCACGGTCTCGATGGCGCAAAGTGCGGCAATGTTGGGCCTTTCATAGCCCAAGCCGTGGAAAAAGTCTACGGCGTTTTGCACAATCTGCTTTTTCTTCTCCAAGTCGGGATAGGTGCACATGCCGCCGTCAGTCACGCACAATAGCTTGTGGTAGCCGGGCACCTCGTTGATAACGATATGGCTCATGAGCCCGCCGGTTCGCATGTCTGCCTCGGGGGAGAGCACGCCCTTTAACAGGTCACCGGTCATGATCTTGCCCTTCATAAGAAAGTCCGCCTTGCCCTCATGGATCAGCTTTGCCGCGCAAACGGAGGGATGCATGCCCTCCGGCACCTGTACGATGGGGTAACGGTCGGGCTTTTCTCCAAGCTCCTTTAATACGGCGCCGATCTTTTCCGGGTCGCCAACCAATACGGCGTCTACGATATCCGAGGCATGGATCACGGCTTCCAGCGCGTGCGCATCGTGCGCCTCCACAACGGCTACGGTTTTACGCGCATTGCCCTTTACCTTTGCGATCAAATCGTCAAAATTCTTTAAAGCCATGGATGGTACGTCCTTTCTCTATTTGGTTTTCTGTTGGTGATTCTGATACGAAACACGGCAGAATATGCCTGCTATAAACGTATCATATCCTGTTTATCGCGCCTTCGCAACGGTTGCGCTCATTATATATTGCCCTGCTACAAAATCAAAAACGCAACGGCAAAAAAGCTCGGATTGTAAACATAAAAGGTTCTACACTAAACATTGGGGTAGAAAGAAAAAAGGAAGCATGACGCTTC
>CAYZAW010000029.1:0-30018 GCA_964476505.1 uncultured Oscillospiraceae bacterium
GGAAAATGACACGGCTGGCTGCCGTGCCTTAAACCTTAAATATTATTGTAGGAGGATAGCGTGAAAACAACAGTAACACAAGGGAAATGGCTGTAGCTCCAGTTCAAGGCATAACAAAAAGCCCTATCGTCAAGGGCGAAAATGGCAAATGGAGTTACGCAGGCAAAGAAAGGTTCTCCGGAAGAACAATGCCCTGCGAAACGAGAAGCTTGATAGCTTGTTTGATCGCCTTGTCCCGTTGCTTGTCCCGAAGCTCTTGGGGCATGTCGATCTGCAATAGGTCGGAAGGATTGAACACCTCGCCAGTCGAGAGCATGTGGAATATGGCGGTGAGCATCATCCTTGCGACGGCGATAATGGCCCGTTTCTTGCCACGGCGTTTAGCAATGCGCTCGTACTTGATGCGGTAGTAGGCGGAATCCCTGCATTTCACAGCGGCGTGAGCCGCTTGCACGAGAGCGGGTTTGAGATAGACCCCGGCTCTTGAAATGCGGACGGACTTCTTCTTACCGGCAGACTGGTTGTTTGAGGGCGTAAGACCCGCCCACGAACAAAGCCGCTTGGAAGACGAGAACTGGGTCATGTCGGTGCCAATCTCGGAGATGACCGTGATGGCAGTTTTGCGGTCAACTCCGGGGATGGTACAAAGCAAAGAGATTGCGCTTTCGAACGGGGCGGCTATTTCAGCGATGGATCGGTCGATTTTATCGATAGCGGTTTCAATGAAATCGTAATGCTCCTTGACACAGCGGATGCGCGTTTTCTGCTCCTCGGTCATTTGAAAGCCCTCGATGGACTCCAATACCGCGTCAGCTTTCTTTTTGAGAGAGCGTTGGAGCAGGGAAACACAGTATTCCGGGTCAAAGGAATCGCCGTTGACCAGGTAATCCGTAATGGAAGACGCGGACTTACCAAACATGTCAGAAACGACAGAGTCAAGGGCAACATTGCAAACAGTGAAAGCATTTTGGAAACGGTTCTTCTCGCTGGATTTGCAGGAGACCAGCTTGTAACGGTAGCGCGTATACTCGCGCAGGATACGCACCCGCTTTTCCGGGATAAAACTGCCGGGCACAAGACCGAGCCGGAACAGGTCGCCGATCCATTTGGAATCCTTCTCGTCGTCTTTATTTCCCTTGACGGCGGAGACCCATTTGGGATTGGCAACCGTGACGTGAATAACGTCTTCCAGCAGGTTGTAGATGGGAACGTAGTATTTACCCGTGCTTTCCATGCAAACGTCAAAGCAGTTGTTGTCAAGAAGCCACTGCTTGAACGCCAAGATGGAGCTGTTGAAGGTAGAGAACCGTTTCTTACGGTAGGTTGGGACAATGCCTTCCGTAGTGATGAGCGTGGCGACGAGAAAAGACTTGTGAACATCGACGCCGCAGCAGATAGGGTAAACGACCCGCAAAATGATTCCTCCTCACAATAGATTTGTGAGGAAAGAAGCAGTGACTGGATCGCCGCACAATTAACGAAAAGGCTAAACAATGACTAGCGTGCGATTTCGAGAACCACTTATTTGTGCTTGAAAGGCGATCCTTACTCTGGTTGTTATACTGATTTTTGCGAAGAAGCGAATTCGACTTCTCCTGCCGGGCTTTGTAGTATGCTTCCTCCTCAAAGTTAGTATATCATGCGGATGTTGACCGTGCATTCGCTTCCCCTTTTTCATTACTATTTGTGCCGCTAGCGGTCAGCGGCGGAATGGATGTTGTTATGAAAGCAAAAAAAGGCATCGCTCTGGCACTGGCGCTGGCGCTGGTTCTTTTGGTATCCTCTGCCGCGCTGGCAATTCCCAGCCCTACGGGGTCAACGGTGGCCGGAACGAGCGCAAATGTATCCAAGGTTGAGGTCAAGTCCGTCTCCTCCGTAAAGAAGGAGTCGCTGACGCTGGCGGCGCAAGCCTATATCAGCAACCAAATCGGTGCGGACTATCGGGCGGACGCGCTTCTTGTTCTGGACTTGATCGTGACCCGTACAGACAACAGGCCTGTAACGATAGCATTAAACGTTGCGGGCGTGCAGCCGGGAGATGTTATTCTTGTGTCTCACGAAAAAGCGGACGGCACTGTTGAGATCGTACCTGCAAAGGTACCGGCTGGCGGCGTGGTGGAATTCACGCTGCGCGAACCATCTCCCATTGCCATTGTTCGGGTAGCGCCGAAGGGCGCGGTGCCGGCACCCGTTATGCCCAAAACCGGAGACAACACTTCGGCAGTACCCGCGGCATTGCTGCTGGCGGCTTGCATCGCTGTTGTTGGAACATGCGGCAGAGCTTTGAAAAAAGCATTGTAAAAAGCGCGGGCGCCCCTGTTAAAAGGAAGTCGGTAGGTGGGGAGCTGTTGACGTGATACGCAGCAGTTGCGGCTCCTCATTCCTGCCCTTTTCTACAAATCCACACCCAACGCAGCCTTGATTTTCAAGATGCCGCGGCTGTGGCGCGATAGAATTTGCCAACCGAAGGCCTTGCGGCGTCCGGATGGCGGAGCCTGCCCGTTTAGAAAGGCAAAAAATGGGAAATCATGTATGGAAATTCGATGAATCGCTCAAGCGGCGGCGTACGGTGCTGAAAGCCGTGGGGTATGACGCATACTGCCTGTTTTGCGCTACCGGCACGGAAGTCGATATCGCCGGCGCGTTGAACCGGGGGAACGAACGGTTTCTGGCGCTGCCCTTTGTGCGTATGATGCACAAAAGCACGAACGGCGTGCGGGAAATGACGCAGGATGTGCTTTTAAAGGGCTATGTATTTTTGTTTGTGCCCCATGGTACCGCTCTTTATAGGGTGGACGGCAATGTAAATATTTATTACGTGCTGGGGCAGAAAAACGGTGCCGCGGTGCTGACGGGATCAGACCGCAGGTATGCCGGATGGATATTGTCTATGGGCGGGCTGCTTGGCGTTTCGCAGGCGGCGCGCGTGGGAGATAGGGTGAAGATCGTAGGCGGCCCGCTTTTGGATGTGGCGGGCAGCATCAAAGAATATGCGAAAAGAAACCGGAATTGCCGGGTGCAGATAGATATGGCCGGCCAACAGTTAAGCGTATGGCTCCCCTTTGACTGGGTGGAGCAGGTAGATGCGGCGGTTGGCCAATATAAGGAGGAAGAAGTATATGGACGCGCCTGATATGAACGCCGCGGCGGCGATTGGAGGGGAGTATTACGGGGGTGCGCTGGGGTTGGACTCCGGTGCGCGGGCGGAAGCGGTCAAAATGACCGTAGGCCTTGGGGGCAATGTGGTAAGCGGCCCCTTTCCTGCGGTGCTGCCCCGGGAATACGCCTACCGGGAAAAGCCCGTGTACGAGGCGGTCAAAAGGGCGTTCGATATCCTATTTGCCATGATCGCGATCCTTCTTGCTTCGCCGGTGATGCTGCTTGCCGCCATCGCCATCAAGCTGGAGGACGGCGGGCCGGTGATCTATAAAAGGGTCTGCGTAGGGAAAAACCGCAAGCCTTATGTGATGTATAAATTCCGCAGCATGGTGATCGGGGCAGACGGCCTTGCAGAAGAATTGTTTACGCCGGAGCAAAAAGCCAAACATGCAATGGGCGACAAATTCGCAGACGATCCGAGAATAACAAAGGTCGGTCATGTACTGCGAAAGACCAGCGTGGATGAATTGCCGCAGTTCATTTGTATTCTAAAGAACGATATGAGCCTGATAGGCCCCAGGCCGGTTACCGAACGTGAAGCCGCGACTTATGGAGCAAGTATGGATCAGCTGTTGTCAACAAAGCCCGGAATCACCGGATACTGGCAGGTGTATGGGCGGGCAAATCAGCCGTACTTAAGCAGGGAAGCGCAAACGCTGCAGCTGGATTATGTGAAGCAGCGCGGGGTATTGCTGGATATCAAACTGTTCTTTTTAACAATAAAAGCCGTTGTTTGCGGAAACGGTGCGAGATGAAGGCCTTTCTTCTTGCGGCAGGGCTTGGCACACGCCTGCGGCCGTTGACCGAAACAACGCCCAAGTGCCTGATTCCCGTTTGCGGGAAACCGTTGCTGGCGTGGTGGATGGAGCTGTTTTTACGGCACGGGGTGGATACGGTGCTTGTTAATACCCACTATCTTTCGGCGCAGGTACGCGCCTTCCTTTATGCCTATAACGCGGCGAAAACGGGCGTTCGAATCGTGGAAGCATATGAACCGCAGCTGTTGGGAAGCGGCGGCACGATTAAGGTGAACCGGGCGTTTATCGGTGCAGACGAGAGCTTTTTGATCTGCAACGCGGATAACCTGACGGATATCGATCTATCCGATTTGATGACATATCACAACACACATACCGGCGTGATCACGATGGCGCTGTTTCGTAGCGACTGCCCGCGGCAGTGCGGCATTGCTGCATTGGATTCAACAGGAAGAATCACGGAATTTACGGAGAAGCCGGAAGCCCCCGTAAGCAATTTGGCAAACGCGGGGGTCTATATTGCGCGAAAAGAACTGTTTATGCACATTCCGGAAAACGGGTTCTGCGATTTGGGCAAAGACGTGCTTCCAAGGCTCATCGGGCGCATGTACGGCTATGAGATGCACGATTACCTGATCGATATCGGAACACTAAAAAACTTGGAAAAGGCGAGGGGGAATTGGGCGTATGATCATCTCTAAAACGCCGCTTAGAATCGGCTTTGTGGGCGGGGGTACGGACATCGATGCTTTTTACAGCACGGGATACGGCGCGGTGGTCAGCGCCACCATCAATAAATACATTTATGTAACGGTGCATAAGCGCTTCGATTCCTCCATACGCGTGAGCTACACCAAAACCGAGGTGGTCGACCGGGTGGAGGACTTGCAGCACGATATCGTAAAGGCGTGCCTGCAAATGGTTGGCATCAAGGAAGGCATTGAGATCACGACCATCGGCGAGGTGCCTGCGGGTACGGGGCTGGGCTCCTCCAGCAGCCTTACGGTAGGGCTGCTCAATGCGCTTTACGCCTACAAAGGCGTTACGCTTTCTGCAAAAAACCTGATGGAGCGGGCTTCCGAGGTGGAAATCGGCATCTTGCGTTCGCCCATCGGCAAGCAGGATCAATGCGCGGCGGCCTTTGGCGGCATGAATTACTTCCGCTTTGAAGCGGACGAAACCGTAAACCGCCAGCAGCTTGTGCTGCCGGAGCTAACATGCCGCACGCTGGAGCGGAAGCTGATGATGCTATATACAGGGCATCAGCGAAGCGCAAACGGCATATTGGCCTCCCAGAAAGAGAAAACGCCCGCCAGCATGGATACCCTGATCCAAATGCGGGAGCAGGCAGAGGCCATGCGGAAGCTCTTAACAGGCACGGAGGACTTTTATGAGGACTTTGCTGCCATGCTTCACGATGGCTGGATGAAAAAACGCTCTATCACCGGCGAGATCAGCAACAGTGCCATAGACGACCTGTATGACCGCGCCCGGCAGGCAGGCGCGAAGGGTGGAAAGCTTTTAGGTGCGGGCGGCGGCGGATTTTTGCTGCTCTACTGCGACGAAAAGGATCAGTCCCGGGTGCGGCAAACACTAGGGCTTCGGGAGCTCGATTTTTACTTTACAAGATATGGCAGCAGAATCGTCTACTTTGGTTCGTAAGGTCATCTTTTTAGACCGGGACGGCGTGATCAACCGCTGTGCGCCGCCCCATCAGTATATTCGCACATGGGAGGAATTCGAGTTTTTGCCCCATGCGGCGGAGGCTATATGTCTCTTTTGCGAAAAGGGGTATACGGTCACGGTGATCAGCAGCCAGCGGGGCGTTGCGCAGGGCTTGCTGACTGCTGACGCGCTGGACGAGCTTCACCGGCGCATGTGCGCGGCATTGGCACTGGAAGGCGCGTATATCCATTCAATTTATGTATGTCCCCATGAGAACAACACCTGCCGCTGCAGGAAGCCGAAGATCGGTCTGTTTCTTCGCGCGGAGCAGGACGTGCCCGTGGACAAGGGGCGGTCTTGGATGATCGGAGACAGCGAATGCGATATTCTGGCCGGAATGCGTTACGGCGTGCATACCGCATTGATCGGGCAGGGCGCATACGGACAGACCATACGCTGCAACAGCCTGTGGGAGGCTGCGGCGATCATTACGGGAGGTGGAATATGAAGGTACTCATCACCGGCGGCGCGGGGTATATCGGCAGCCATTGCAACGCGTATCTGGCGCATAAGGGCATACAAACGGTAGTGCTGGACGATTTGAGCTGTGGGCACCGGGAAGCGGTAACGGCGGGCAGGCTTGTGCGGGGTAGCTTTGGCGATGCCGCTCTTTTGGAGGAGCTGATGGCGGAGGAGCGGTTTGACGCTATGCTTCATTTTGCGGCGTTTGCCAGCGTGCCGGACTCGGTGGAACGACCGGCACGGTACTATCGCAATAATATTACGAACATGCAAACGCTGCTGGACGCCTGTGTTGCGCATGATATCGGGCACATCGTATTCTCCTCCTCTGCCGCTGCGTTTGGGGAGCCGCGTTATATGCCTATGGACGAGGCACATCCTATGCAGCCCATCAACCCCTACGGGTTTACAAAGCTGGCAGGCGAACGGCTGCTGGCGGATTATGAGCGGGCGTACGGCTTAAGGTATTGCGCGTTTCGGTACTTCTGCGCGGCGGGAGCCGCAAAGGACGGCAGTCTTGGAGAAGCACACAGCGAGGAAACGCATTTGATACCTGTGATGATTCGGGCGGCTAAGAACAACACGCCTTTTTCCGTCTTCGGCGGGGATTACGATACCAAAGACGGCAGCTGCATACGGGACTTCGTGCATGTGCTGGATCTTGCAGAGGCGCATTATCTGGGTTTGCGGTACATTCTAGAGGGGAATCCGTCGGAGCAGTTCAATCTGGGAAGTGGCAGGGGCTTTACGGTATTGGAAACGCTCCGGGCGCTGGAGCAGGTCACAGGACGGCCTGTGCCGTACAAAATGGCCGACAGGCGGGAGGGGGACCCCGCCGTGCTGGTAGCGTCCGTTAACAAGGCAAAGCGCCTGCTTCGGTGGGAGCCCAAGCACAGCACCATGGAGGAAATGCTATCGGACGCTTGGAATTGGGAGAACAACAGAGCTTATTAAGGAGGGGAAGAGATGAAGGATTATACCGCCGCTATGCGGCAATACATGGAAACGGAAATGCAGACGCTTCAACGGTTGGATATGGACGCGTTGAACTTAGCGGTGAACGCCATTGCGGACGCATATTCACGGGAGGCAGACATCTATATCTGCGGCAACGGCGGCAGCGCCGCCACTGCCAGCCATTTTACCAATGATTTTAACAAGGGCATATCGGAGCATAAACCCAAGAAATTTCGTATGCGCTGCCTGTGCGACAATGTTGCGACGCTTATGGCAGTGGCAAACGACGTTAGCTACGACGAGATATTCCGCTTTCAGCTGCGGGGCGTGCTGCGCCCGGGAGACCTTGTGATCGGCATTTCTGGTAGCGGCAATTCCAAGAACGTATTGAACGCCGTGCGTTACGCAAAGGAAATGGGCGTGGCAACCATCGGCGTTACCGGCTATGACGGAGGGGAGCTGAAAGAACTGGCGGACTATCATATGGACGCCATGGTGAATGACATGCGGCTTTCCGAGGATATCCACATGATATTTGACCATATGATGTTTCAGGTACTGGGAGAGGCGCTGTGATGGAACCGGTGCGCGTTGCCATGATCACGGGTAAAATGAACGGCGGCGGGGTGGAAAAAACGCTGATGAGCTATCTGCGCGGGGTGGACCGGGCGGCGGTTTCGATCACGCTGTTGATCGACGAAGACTCCAAACAGATTCCAACAGAAGAAATAGCCCGCTGTAAGGCGGATTACATCCTGATTCCCCCCTATCAAAGGCCTGTTTCGTATCACAGGTTCCTGTACCGGCTGTTCCGGGAAAAACAGTATGATGCCGTGCATGCGCATATCAATACGCTGTGCGTGTTTCCCCTTTTTGCGGCGTGGCGGGCGCGTGTTCCAATAAGAATAGTGCACAACCATAGCACAGCAGGCAAAGGCGAGTGGGCAAAGAATATGTTGAAATATGCACTACGGCCATTTGCTAAAGCTTTTGCCACGCACTGCTGCGCCTGCTCAGATTATGCGGGACATTGGATGTTTGGACAAGCAAACTTTCAAGTGATGCCAAATCAAATTGACTTTGATTATTCAAACTATGCCTTTGACCCTGCCCTGCGTAAACGTACGCGAGAGGAATTTGGTATCGGCAATGAGCTTGTTATCGGGGTAGTGGGCAGATTCACACGACAAAAGAACCAAATGTTTGCTCTGGATGTTTTAAAAGAGGTAAAAAAGCGTTGCCCGTTGGCAAGGATCCTTTTTGTAGGCGACGGACCGATGCTAGACGAAGTGAGAGAACAAGCTCGATATAGAGAACTAAGCAATTCCGTCATTTTTGCCGGGTTACAAAATGATATGCGCCGTATGTATAGTGCTATGGATGTATTGCTGATGCCCTCGCTTTATGAGGGATATCCGCTTGTTGCGCAGGAGGCGGTCGCATCCGGGCTTAATGTTGTGTGCTCAATCAATGTACCGGAGGAAGCAAACAAACTTAACGGGACTATGACGTTTTTGTCGTTAGACGCGCCAACGGCTTCCTGGGCAGACTGCGTACTTACGCACAGCAACGTAAAAAGCAGAGACGCGGGACAATATGTACAAGCGGCTGGGTATAATGCAAAAAAAACCGCACAGGCATTGACCTTATGGTACGAGACCTTACAGGAGGGCGTGTTATGAAATCAGTGGGGGTGGTTGCAAACCATCGTACCATCAATTACGGCACAATGCTGCAAGCATTTGCAATGCAAAGGGCCATAGAAAAACTAGGTTACAGGGCTGAAACGATCGATATAACAGGAATCTCCAAAGAAATTACTCGCAAGAAGCTGGCATATTTCAATTCGCAAATGACGAAAAAGGATCTCATTAACGCAAAACTGCCAACTGTGCGAAAAACAATACGCAGATGGTGGAATAAGAGTTATGCGAGAAATATCGCAATCCGCGAGGCGGCATTTCGGGTATTTCGCGAAAAGAATTTTCCAATGTCTGAACAGCGCATGGGAAGAGCGGCGTTAACGGAGCTGGCAAGAGGATATGAAACCGTGTTGATCGGAAGCGATCAAGTTTGGCTGCCCTCGAATATTGCAGCGGATATCACAACACTGTCTTTTGTGCCGGCAGAAATCAACAAGGTTGCCTACGCTTCGAGCTTTGGGGTTTCTATGCTCCCGGCTTCACAAGAAAAAACGGCAGAAACGTTTTTAGGCAGGATGGACCATTTATCCGTTCGAGAACAATCCGGCAAAGAAATAATCCAACGGCTTGCCGGTCGCGAGGCATCCGTTGTTTGCGATCCTTCCATGTTGTTCGACAGCACGCAATGGGACGTAATGCTTCCGCCCAAAAAGCATGCGAATGCGCCATACATTTTCTGCTATTTCCTTGGTAACAACCCATGGCAAAGAGCTTTGGTAAAGCAATTCAGCAAGCAGAGAGGGCTTCCTATTGCCATGCCTATGCATATGGATGATTTCATTCGTTCGGATGAATGCTTTGCAGATAACGCATTATACGATTTAGGGCCGGAAGGATTTTTAGACCAAATCCGCAACGCAAGTTTCATATTTACGGATTCCTTCCACGGCACTGTGTTTTCGATCTTGTACCAGAAAAGCTTTTTTACATTTAATAGGTTTTCACAGGATGCGGTATTGTCTACCAATACGCGGATAGAATCGCTGTTTTCTATTGTTGGTTTAAAAGAACGGCATATATTATCTGCCGTGGAAACTTCTTATTTCTCGGAAATAACAACGGATTATTTCGCGCCATTAGAAAAACTACAAGCTTTTAGGCAGCAGTCGTGGGAATACCTAGAAAAAGCGCTTGCCGGTAAATGCGAAATGGATGGTCGATTATGATACATATTACAGAAAAAAGCATGTGCTGTGGCTGCGGAGCGTGTGCGCAGATATGTGTTTCCGGATGTATCAGTATGAAGCCGGATGAGGAGGGGTTCCTTTATCCGCATGTAAATGGAGCAGATTGTGTGCAGTGCGGCTTATGCGAGCATTCATGCCCCATATTGCGTGCAGTGCCTGAAAAAGAAAGGCCGCAGAAGGCTTATCTGGTACAACATAGAAACGAGCAGATCCGCATGGAAAGCACATCAGGCGGGGCATTTACAGCCATTGCCCAATCAATACTCGCTGAAGGCGGCGTTGTGTTTGGCGCAGCGTTCGATGACCGCTTTCATGTAAGGCATGTTTGCATAGAAAGCTCGGATACACTTTTCCTTCTGCGTGGCAGTAAATATGTGCAAAGTGAAATCGGCAATACTTTTGCGCAGGCGAGGGAACATCTGGATAAGGGAAAATGGGTCTGCTTTTCGGGAACACCTTGCCAAATTGAAGGGCTGTTGTCCTTTTTGGGCAAAGCTTATGAACGATTGATAACGGTTGACGTTGTGTGCCGTGCGGTTCCGTCACCTCTTGTTTGGGAAAAATACGTAGGTTTACAGGCTAAAACCGGAAGGATTCAAAAAATCAAATTTCGAGATAAGGAGTCATATGGGTATGACTATTCACAATTATCTTTGCAGTATAAGGACGGGACAGTGATCAAACAGGGTATCGACAGCGACCCCTTCCTTCGGGCATTCTTTTCTAACATCTGCAGCAGACCTTCCTGTTACACATGCCGTTTTAAAAAGCGGTTTCGGGAAAGTGATATAACAATGTGGGACTGCTTTACTATTGGTCAGTATGAAAAGCAGATGGATGACGATCAGGGAACGACGAGGGTGCTGACACATTCAAAGCAAGGGGAAGCCTGTCTTGAGAATGCACTCATGAATTTGAGATATGCGAAACGGTCACCGGATGATATTTGTAAAGATGTGCGGGAAATGTATCGGTCAATAGAGCAAAATCCGCTTCGTGCCGCGTTTTTGACGGATGCCGGAAAAATAGACGCAGAAAGTTTGTTTGATAAATACTTTGCAAGAAAACGCAGGCAGCGGATGGAAAGAAGTATTCGAATACTTTTAAGCCGTTTGCATATAGGGCAGCGTGTGAAACGCAGGATAAAAGCGATCACACAGCGCGGGTGAAGCTATCTGTGCGGTTTCATGTGGAATCTCATGTGCTGCCTGTTATATTAAGTTGCAGAAAGGTAGGATAACGGCTATGGAAAGCAGCCTCATTCCTAAAACGATCCATTACTGTTGGTTTGGCGGGAAGCCAATGAGCAAACTGAACAGGGACTGTATTAACAGTTGGAAAGAACACTGCCCGGACTATGAAATCGTAGAGTGGAACGAGCATAACTTTAACTTGGCGTACAACCAGTATAGCCAGCAGGCGTATGCAAACAAAAAATATGCGTTTGTATCAGATGTAGCTAGACTGGTAACGGTCTATGAGCACGGTGGGTTCTATTTTGACTTGGATGTTGAGTTGCTTTGCTCCATTGATGCGCTGCGGCAGCACGGTGCATACTTTGGCTCGGCACATTATGTGGAGTATAACAATCTGGTGAACACAGGAGTGGGCTTTGGTGCACAAAAAGGCAGCGACATTCTTCGCCGCCTGCTTCAAGATTATGAAGCCAGAGCCTTTGTGTTGCCTAACGGAGCGTTGGATCTTACGGGCTGCGCCAGAATCAATGCCAAATGCTTTGCAGATGCAGGCTTTCAGCGCTGCGGCAATACAATTCAGTACTTGCAGGATATTGTGGTTTATCCACCGGAGTGGTTCGCGCCAAAGCGTTTAGCAAAGGGTGGGTTCGAGGTAACAGATAACACCTGTTCCATCCATCACGGAGAAGCCACCTGGTACCCCAAAGGCAGAAAGCTGTTGAAAAAAGCCAAGCGCTTCACAAAATATCTGCTGGGGGAGCAGGCGGGCGAACAAATTGCAAAACTGCTTATGAACGGAAGGATGTAAAACATGATACCAAACACTATTCATTACTGCTGGTTTGGAAAACACAAAATGAATCGTTTACAGCAACACTGCGTGGATAGCTGGAAAAGATACTGTCCGGATTATGATATTGTTGAGTGGAACGAGAACAACTTTGATGTTGCACTCAACGCGTATGTCCGTCAAGCGTATGCGTGTAAAAAATACGCATTTGTATCGGATGTGGCTCGCCTGAAGATAATCCACGAGCACGGCGGCTTTTATTTTGACAACGATGTCGAAATCATTCGTCCTCTGGACGACCTTCGGCAGCATCAGGCATTCTTTGGAATGGAGCCGCCGGGAAATTATGGGCTGCAGGTAGCTACTGGGCTGGGATTTGGCGCGATAAAGGGGAATCCGATCGTATCTGCTATGCTCTCTGGGTATAACGAGATGGAGTTTTTGCTGCCAAACGGAGAACAGAATATGACCGCCTGCCCCAGAATTAACACAAGCGTGTTGCTTGAGAAGGGATTTATGCCAGAGCTATGCGCCAATCAGGTCGTAGAAGGCGCGGTCCTGTACACGCCGGAATGGTTCAGCCCGGAACTGACGGCTTTCGGCGCAAGAACAACCAAAAACACGTATACTATTCATTACTATAACGGCTCATGGAAGCCGGCAAAAACCAGACTGTACGAACGGGCGATCCGCTTATCAAAAAACCTGTTTAGTGACAGTACGCTGCAGCAAATAAAAGTATGGAAGCATAAAATCAACAGAAAATCCCCTGATGGGTCGCAACGAGCATGAGGATGGCTGCTGCCATATATCCAAAGCGAACAGGGCGCGGTTATCGAAGGCTGGGATATACGTTGTTGCTTTTGCCTTATCTTAAACCGGCTTCTTTTAATTATATTGCGCCGCTCTTGGAGAAAGTATGCAATATATCTATGCTGATTGCTGTTGCCATCATCATAGTATTGTATCTCTTTTCTCTTCTAAAGGGCATGAGAGTAAGCGGGATTTTCGCAGGCATTTTGCTGTACGAGATTACACTGCTGTTGTCTACTGTTTATCGCGGTGGGGATTACATAGGATGCATTACTGCGGCGGTAAGAACGGTTAGTATGTGCATGTTGATCGAGATAATGCTAAGAGACGATCCAGGGCTTTGTTTGGATGTGCTTCTTCCTCCGCTGGAGTTTCTTGTATATGCAAATTTGTTGACGATGCTGCTGTTTCCTAACGGGATGTATCAAGAGTGGCATTATATTTGGAACAGTGGTGACTGCTGGCTGCTGGGGTTTGATAATACGCATATCTGCTTTATCCTGCCAGCCATCACAGTGTCTTTCCTGCACACCTATTATTATAAGAACAAGGCTATTAGCATAAGAAATTGGCTGTTGTTACTGGCGTCCTATACCAGCGTATTGCTTCGGTGGTCTGCAACATCGGTGGTGGGGTTAATCATTCTGGGGATATACATCTTCATTCCGCGATTGTTCAAAAGGACAGGTGTATTCAACATTCGTAACTATATCCTAATAAACGCCGGGCTTTTTATTGCCATTGTATTGCTGCGGTTACAAGATCACTTTGCATTTTTCATCCAAGATTTTCTAGGGAAAAGCCTGACATTTACCGGAAGAACGTTTGTTTGGGACAACAGCATAAGCTGGATCATGACAAAACCATGGCTCGGCAGCGGCGTGGAATCCAGCGAAAAGGTTTTTAACGCAATAGGACAGGTGAATTCCCATAATCAATATTTATGGGACTTATACAGGGGCGGTGTTGCGAGATTCGGTTGTTTGGTATCTATATTGGTTCTTGCTGCCAAGCAGTTAATGAAGTTTCGAAAGATAAAAGCAGCACAGCTTCTATCTGTGAGCTTGTTATGCGTACTGGTAATGTGGCAGTTTGAAGCATTTGGCACGATTTTGATTTTCCTTCTTATTATGCTTGCATATTATGTGGAAGAACTGCTTCCCCAAGCAGATGCTTTACAAACAGAGAAAGTCGAAAACTATGCAGATGCCTAATAACACACGCACCTCTTATACCGTCCGAAACATCCGCTTTGCCCTTATAGGGCAGGCAGCTGCGCTGCTAGTTAGCTTTATTGCCCGCCGTGTGTTTTTGCAGGTGCTTGGCGGGGAGTATTTGGGAATCAACGGGCTGTTCGACAACATCCTAAAGCTTCTTTCCTTAGCAGAGCTGGGGGTAGGTGCTGCGATCACGTTCAGCTTATATCAACCGTTAGCTGCTAATAACCGGGAACAGATTGCCGTGCTGATGGGGCTGTATCGGAAAACGTATGCGATTATTGGGACAGCTGTATGCATAATAGGGTTTGCGCTTACTCCCTTTTTATCATCCTTAGTTAAGGATATGCCGTCTATTCCAAGTATCCGGCTGATCTATTTGCTGTTTGTGGCGAACTCTGCCTTATCATACTTTTTTGCGTATAAGCGGTCGCTGCTCATTGCCGATCAAAAGCGGTATCTTGCCACGCTTTACCGCTACGGATGCTTTTGCGTTTTATCGGTGTTGCAAATCGCGCTTTTGCTTGTTACGCGAAACTACCTGCTGTATTTGCTGCTGCAGCTTTTCTTTACGCTTGCCGAGAATCTGCTGATCTCCCGAAAGGCAAATGTGCTGTATCCATATATCCGCAAACCTTCTTTTAAAAAACTGGACGCAAAGACCTACAGTGTTATTAAGCACAATGTGTTTGCTATGGTGTTTCATAAAATCGGCGGTGTAGTGGTGGCGGGAACGGACAGCGTACTGCTTTCGCGCTTAGTAGGGCTTTTAGCGGTAGGGGTTTACTCGAATTACTATTTAGTTACTAACGCACTGAATACTATATATAATTTGTTGTATCAGTCTGTTACGGCAAGTATTGGTAACTTAGGCGTTGAAGCGGACGAGGACAAGCTAACAGATGTGTTCTGGAAAATGGATTTTTTCACTGCTTGGCTCCAAGGGTTTACTTTTGTATGCCTAATCAACCTGTTCAATCCGTTTATTTCGCTTTGGGTGGGAAAAGAATATCTGTTTCCGTTTCCGGTAGTGCTAGCGATCTCTGTCAGCTTTTACCTAACGGGGATGCGAAAAAGTGTTCTGACATTTCGCGATGCGCTAGGACTTTACTGGCATGACCGTTATAAACCCGTTTTCGAATCGATTATCAATCTTGGCGTTTCCATATGGCTGGGCATAGAACTCGGTGCAGTGGGAGTTTTTATCGGAACGATTATCAGCACGCTTGTTACATGCTTTTGGGTGGAGCCCTATGTGTTGTTTCATTATGGGCTGCACCGAAGCGTCTGGCTATACTTTAAACGATATCTGCTGTATTTGGCAGTAACGGGATTTGCTGCAGCGGTAACGTACGCGTGCTGCTGTTTTGTTCCATCGGATGGCGTACTATATTTCCTGCTTCGCACAGGTATTTGCATTTGCGTACCAAACGGTATCTATCTGCTGGTATTTTATAAAACAAAAGCATTCCGGTATTTTGTATCATTAATAAAGCGAAAAGTGTTTAGCATCCCATCATAGAAGGTAGTCTATTTAAGAGAAATCCGTTTTTCACATAGTCTGCATAGCGTATTGCCTTTTGCTCGGTGTAATTAGGTAAGGTCAGGTCAGGGCTTCGTCCATTCGGACGAAGCCCTGACCTTATTAGAAAGGAAGTACTGTTTACAGCATAGCCGAGCCGCCGGTCACCACCCAGCAGGCCAGCGCCGCCACGGTAAACGCGCCCGTGTACACGCTGCCGGTACGGCGGTACAGGTAGGTGCAAAGCACGCTGAACACCAGCACCTGCGGAGCAAATACGATCAACAGCGACATAAACGGCCCGCCGAAGGTAGAGCTGAACAACAGGTCTGCGCCGGGGCCAATCTCCATAAAGAACGGGATGTACTCAATGAGGATCATCAGCAATATGCCGCCCACCATGCAAAACGCGTAGCGCCACCAGCAGGACAGGAACCCGGCAAAGCCCGGCTTGGAAGCGTCTTCCACGCGCATCTGGGCAAATATCTTGCTGTTGTTCAACAGGAAGAACAGGGCAAACACCGGAATGTACACCAAGAACTGTACAAAGCGTGTACCCGTAAAGCCCTTGAAGAACGGCCAAATGAAGCGGAAGTCCAAATTGAACAGCGCTTGGCACAGTATGACCATGAGATACATCATGGAAAGCATGCACAAAACAAGCAGCGCGCACTTTCCGCACAGCGCCCAGTCGATACGCCCGGCTTTTTTCTCGCTGGATAAGCCCAAGTCCACATAATCCAGCGGCGCGCCAAGCTTCTTCGCCTTTTTCCAGCCTGTTATCGTGGTAATAAGCATGACCGCGATCAACAGCAGATACCAGCTCAAAAAGCCGTTGCCGATGGTCATTCTAAACACGCCCTCGGGCAGCGGTAAAAGACCGTGGCCCAGCTGGGTCATAAAGGGATAGGAGAACCCTGCAATGAGTACGGTGATGAGTGCCCCGCGCCACCACTTCCAGCCGTGCTTTACCCTCTCCGGACGGTCGGGCAGGGGCTGGCGGATGCTTCCAAAGAAGGGCGTGCATAAGAGAAGCTCCATTAACGGCAGCATGGCAGCGATGGCAAGGAGCATGGCAAGAAGCACCAATAACTCCTTTGCGGCAAATACCTGATCGGTCACCGCAAGGCTTGTGTTAACGTTTAATGCGTTGTCGAACCAATCCAGCGCCGTTGCCATGCCGTGCGCATCGTGCGTAGTCAGCCGGTGGTTGGTATAGAGAAGCTCGATGCGCCGTGCGGAGCCGCTTGCAAAATCACCAAAGGTGGTGTTCCATTGCGCCTCGTCAGCCGTGCAGCCGAGGAATTCTTGGCGGAGGGGCGTTTTTAGCAATGCGTCCGACACGGTGTTTTGGTAATCCCTGAAATAGCTGAATTCGTCGTACTTGGCTTGCAGCAGCAATACGTTATTGAAGCGGAAGGCGTTCTCGTCGTACGCGTCCTTGGAAAACAGCTCGCCGCACTGCAGCACCGTAGCCTTGGGAGAAATATCCTCCCCCGCGGCGTTGGTTGCGCCGGTATAGGCTGCAGAAACCGACCAAGACGCCCATGTGCCCATGGAATGCCCGCTCACCGCCATGCGTGTGGCATCTACAAAGGGCATTTCGGACAGGACGGCGTAAGCGGCGATGCCGCCCATAGAGCTGTCTATAATGGAATTGCCGTCATCGTCCTCGCTAAAATACGGGTCGAAGAAGGTCAGGTCGGAGAAGGTCATCATGATCTTAAAGCGCGTGGGGCCCTTGGTGCCGATGATCGCGCCCTTGCCGTCTTTATCTACGCCGTAATTGATGTTGACCTTGTGATTCACGTAGCCGCGTGCCGCCATACCTACGGAGCTTGCGCCGTGCCCGTATTCATCCAGCGACAGTACCACGACCCCGCGCCGAGCCAGCTCCACGGCGTAAGCCGCGTTGGTTTCCCTGTCATTCTGATAGCCGTGCAGCAGCAGCACCGCGGGCGCGGGCGCGCTGTCTGTTGCGGTCAGCGGCTTATACAGCTTGTAGGTCAAATCTCCTTGCTGCATGGCGATCACGCCGCTTTCGATGGCGATGCGTCCGTGATCCCGCTGGATGCCGTCCGCAATGAACATGCAGCAAAATACCAGCGCAAGTAGTATCGCCAGCAGCAGCAACGGCTTTTTCCATGTTGTTTTCATGTGGATACCCCCTGTTAGATTTTGTGGTCAGACCAGATGTGATGCTTTCATTGTATCAAAGTCGTGTTAAATGTCAAGAAGATGCGTATTTACAATTCGCCAAGAGCTGTTTATACTGTATGTGGTACTGGTCAGACCAAAATCACGGAGGAACATGCTATGCGTTTTTCGGAAATCGTAGCTCCAACCATCAAGGAACTGTTCGTGCAAAAGATCGAGGATTCCATACTAAGCGGCGAGCTGCCGGAGGGAACGCGACTACCCAGCGAGCGGGAGCTGGCGGAGCAGATGAAGATCAGCAAAACCGCCGTGCACGCGGGCATTACGGATATGGTGCGAAAGGGTTTTTTAGAGGTGACGCCAAGAAAGGGCATATTTGTGGGCAACTATGCGCAAAACGGCACATTGGAGGCGCTCACCTCCATCATGCAGCATAACGGCGGGCGGTTGGACGGGCGTACCGTGCGGTCGCTGCTGGAAATGCGGTATGCCATTGAAAGCATTGCTATTACCCGGGTGGCGCAATCGTCAAGCCCTGTGCTGCTGGAAAGGCTCCGCACGCTTGTGGAGGAGGCGAAAGACCGCGTAAAAGACCCGGCGCATATCAACTATACCGCGCTGGCGGAGCTGTACTTCACCTTCCACCACGCTATCTGCGTGTTTTCCGGCAATATTCTTGCGCCTATGATCATGAACGCCTTTCGCGCCCCAAGCATCACCTTTTGGGCCAATTCCGCCCGGGCGCTGGGGCCGGAGGAAAGCGTAGGGCGGCTGGAAACCTTTTACCACTGCATTGCGCGCGGGGACGCGGCGGGAGCCTTGGAGCATTTGAAGGAGATCACGGACAACTCGGAAGAGATCGTGCGGGGGGAACAGGAATGAAAAAAACGGTCATACAGGATCTGCTCGAGCAGGCAAAGCGGGGCGAGCCCGTATTCCTGCCCAAGGCGCGGGAGGCGTTTTATAGTGAGGCTAACAGTAAAATCATCTGCATCGCGGAACCGGCGGCGGGAAACCAGCGGCGGTATGTTCTCCCTCTTCCCAAGGCGGAAACCGCGGAAGAAAAGGCCTTTGCTACGGCTTATGTATACGCAAGCCTGTATAACCTGCTGTGCGTGCTGGGCGGCGCAAAAATAACACTGAAGCTACCGCCGGAGGATGCCTTTGCACAGGAGATCTGTAAAACGCTGGACACGGTTTTTCAGGTGGGGCTGCCCCATGAAGCGCGCAGCGGCTACGGCAAATGTCTGAACGTAGCCGACCGCGTCAACGCCGCTCTGGGAAAAGCGCCGTTTCGATTCGATATTGTGGAAGGAAGTAACGCTGCATGTCAAAACACACAGATCACGGGTGATTTGGCTGCGGACGAATCCGGCAATGCTTCCGCCGCGCTGCTTGCGCTTCAAACTGCTGTTACCCGGGCACAAACGGGCATGTTTTGCGGCATGGATATCGGCGGCACGGATATCAAGCTGGCGGCGGTTCTCAACGGACGCTTGACGGTGTTAAAGGAATTCGATTGGAATCCCGCCGGCATGGCTACCGTGGCAGAGCTAACGGAACCTATCCTGCTCTTGGCGCGGGTGATGCAATGGGCGCTCCACCTGCCCGAAACAGCCGAGGGGGCGGCGCTTCGCCGCCGCCTGCTGGATCAACATGCGACCGTTTCGGATATGCAACAGGCGGTATCCGAGGCAGAGGCGTTATACAGCGTGCCGGAGCCGTGGGACGGTATTGGCGTGTCCTTTCCGGATGTGGTGATAGGCGATAAGATCGTAGGCGGAGAAACCACAAAGACTGCCGGAATACGGGCGCATGCGGTGGATTATGAGCGGGAGTTTTTGCAGCTTACCGACCTTCGGGAGCAGCTGCGTTGCATGTGCAGGCCGGGCGGCGCGGTGCATATCACAAACGACGGCAATATGGCGGCGTATACGGCGGCGGCGGAGCTGGCGCATTCTCCCAACAGCGGGCTAACGGCCGGCGGCGTGTTTGCCCATACGCTGGGAACGGAGCTGGGCTCCGGCTGGATCAACAGCCGGGGCGAGATTCCGCCCATCCCGCTGGAGATTTATAACTGCATCATCGATCTTGGCAGTTGGCCTGCCCGGGCGTATCCGGCAGAGGACGTTAGGAGCATTCGAAATTGGAACACCGGCTTATACGGCACGCTGCAGCGGTATTGCAGCCAAAGTGGTGCATACCGCTTGGCAGAGCGATATTTTGCGGTGGATGCACCAAATGCTCTTTCGGCGCTTATGAATGAAGAATATTTAAAAAAAGACGCGCAGGGCGGCTTGGTTGTGCCTACCGCACCCAAGGATATGCGAAAGCCCTTTTTAGAGCGCCTGATGGACATGGCGCAGGCGGGACAGCCCGAGGCGGAACAGGTGTTTAGGGAGATCGGCAGGTACTTGGCGGCGGTATGGCAGGAAACGGAATGGATGCTAACACCCGAGGCGAAGCCGCGTATCCTGTTTGGGCGCTTTATAAAAAAGGAACGCTGTTTTCAACTGCTGCAGGAGGGTGCGGCGCAAGTATGCCCCGTTGCGCTGGAGGCAGGAAACGAGGGCTTGGCGTATACCAAAATAATGCGCCAGCTCGCGTCGGAAAAATCCTACACGGTGGCGCAGTTTGGACAAGCGGTGGGCGCAGTGTATTTTGTGGCAGGCGTGGTGTAACGTTCTATATCGCTCAGTCCGTTGTGATCTCTAAGCCTAACAGCTCTCGGCGCAGTAAGTCCAGCGCGTGAAGAACCGTTACGGTGCGGATGCGCTGCCGATCGCCGTTTAGGTGCAGGGTTTTAGATACCACCCGCGTTTCGGAGGCTACGGCAATAAACACCAAGCCTACGGGCTTTTTCTCCGTACCGCCGCCCGGGCCTGCAATGCCGGTGGTGGCGATGGCGTAATCGCTGCAGGAGGAGCGGCGCATGCCTGCTGCCATTTCCCTTGCGCATACCTCGGAAACCGCTCCGTGGATACGCAACGTGGCGGCGGATACGCCCAAACGGTGCATCTTTGCGGAATCGGAATAGGTAACGGCACCCTCTAATAAAAATTCGGAGGAACCGGGCACATCCACCAGTGCAGAGGTCAGCATGCCGCCGGTGCAGCTTTCCGCAATGGATAACGTTAGATCCCGCTCCGTTAGAATATCTGCACAAACGCCGGGCAGCTCCACGCCGTTGGTGGAATACACGATATCGCCCAGGCGGGACTTTAGCGTATCTAAAACGGGAGTCACCAACGCCGCGCCTTCCTCATCGGTTTGGCACTGTGCGGTAATGCGAAGGGTCACCTCGCCGGTTTTGGCGTAGGGGGCGATGGTGGGGTTTTTCTGCTGCTCCATCAAATCCCGAAGGGTATATTCCACGGTGGATTCACCCATGCCGAAAATACGCACCTCGCGGGTGTACAGCCGGTGCCCGGTTTTTTTCTCTAAGTAGGGAATCACGTGGTTTTTAAACATAGGAAACAGCTCCCGGGGCGGGCCGGGCAACAGGATCGCGGCTTTGCTGTTTTGCTCCACGATGCAGCCCGGGGCGGTGCCGTTGGGATTGTCCAGTATGATCGCGCCCTCGGGAAAGTCCGCCTGTTTGAGGTTGTTGGGGGTCATTTCCCGGTTGAGGCAGGCAAAATACCGCTTGAGTGCGGCAAGCGAGTCGGGGTCTGTCACAAGGGACAGGCCAAATGCCTCTGCTACGGTCTCCTTGGTTAAATCGTCTCCCGTGGGGCCAAGGCCGCCGGAGAGAATCACGATGTCCGCACGGGAAAGGGCAAGGCGTACGGATTCCTTGAGCCTGCCGGGGTTATCCCCCACAGTGACCTGATGGAACACATCTACCCCCAGCGGCGCCAGTTCCTTTGCCATGTACTGGGCATCCGTGTTCAACACCTGTCCCATCAACAGCTCCGTGCCAACGGAAATCAATTCTGCGTTCATGTATTTTCCCTCCAAGGCATATGCCTAAAATCAATCGAAACGAATAGCGCCCCTGTTTTTGATGATGTAATCCAGCGCGGACCACAGGGCAAATATCACGCTGAGCCAAACCACAACGTCAGAGGCCACATGGAATACGGCAAATATGAGGCCGGTTCCAAACAGGTTGGTCACGGTTTGCTGCAGCAGCACCATGGCAACTGCAATGCATTGGGTCACGGTTTTGGTTTTGCCCAGCCAGTTGGCTGCGATCACCGTACCGGAGCCCACCGCCACCATGCGAAAGGCGCTGATGATGAATTCACGCCCGATGATGATGATTGCCACAACAGCGCTGATCAAACCCTCCTGCACCAGCATGATGAAGGCGGCGCTCATCAAAAGCTTATCCGCCATCGGGTCCATCAGCTTGCCGAAGTTGGTCACGATATTGTGCTTTCTCGCATACTGCCCGTCTAGGATATCCGTGGTGTAAGCGATCACGAATACGATAGCCGCCAGCAGGTGCGTCCATGTGATGGGAATAAAGAAACAAGCAATGAACACCGGCACCAATACCATTCTGAGCAGCGTCAGCTTGTTGGGAAGGTTCATAGCGTTATACCTCGCATATCATAATCCAGCGCTTGCGTCAGGCGCACCGGGATGTATTCTCCAACGCGGTGCAGAGGGCTTTTCGGCACACGGATGCAGCCGTCTACCTCGGGCGCTTCTGCATAGGTGCGGCCGATGGTTTCCCTGCGGTCGCTGCCGGTAATGAGCATCAGTGTTTCCTGCCCGATTCTGCGCGTGTTTCTTGCTCTGGATATCTGCTTTTGCTGGCGCATCAGCAAATCTAACCGTTCCGCTTTCACTTCCTCGGGAATTTGCCCCTCCATATTGGCGGCGGCTGTACCGTCCTCCGGGGAAAAGGTGAAAGCGCCAACGCGATCAAAGGGATAGTCCCGTAAAAACTGCATCAGCTCTTGGAACTGCTCCTCCGTTTCGCCGGGGAAGCCTACCATCATGGTGGTGCGCAGCATAAATTCCGGGGCGATTTCCCGAACGGTATCCAGCACCCGGCATACCTCTTTCTTGGTGCCCCGCCGGTTCATGCGGCGAAGCATAGAATCGTTGATGTGCTGGAGAGGGATATCCAGATAACTGCATATCTTCTCGTTCTCCGCCATGCCCCGCACCAATGCTTCGTTTACCGTGTCCGGGTAGGTATACAGCACCCGTACCCAGGTTAAGCCGGGCAGGTTGGCGATGTTGTTTAACAACGGTAACAGCCGCGCTTCGCCGTACAGATCCTTGCCGTAACCGGAGGTGTCTTGTGCTATCAGCGTCAGCTCTGTTACGCCGCCGTCGACCAAGCGCCGGGCTTCGTTTAGCAGCGCATCTTCCGGCACGCTGCGGTAGTCTCCGCGAATGAGCGGGATGGCGCAGTAAGCGCAGCGGTTGCTGCAGCCGTCTGCAATGCGCAGATACGCGCTGTACGGCGGGGTAGTGACCGTGCGAAGACCGCCGCAGTTCACAGGGCAGGCGCGACCTA
This sequence comes from uncultured Oscillospiraceae bacterium, assembly GCA_964476505.1. GTDB lineage: Bacteria > Bacillota > Clostridia > Christensenellales > CAG-138 > CAYZAW01. The sequence goes on from CAYZAW010000029.1 coordinate 23,126, forward strand.
ATAAGGCAGGGAGTTTTTCGTACTCCCGCACGCCTAAAAAGAGATCTACCTCCGGCAGCGCTTCCTGCAATTCCGCCCGGTAGCGCTGAGACAGGCAGCCGGTCATTACCAAGGTCTTACAACGACCTGTTTGTTTATAAGCCGCCAGCTCCAGCGCGGTGTTGATGCTTTCCTGCTTGGCGGATTCAATAAAGCCGCAGGTGTTTACGATCAGTATTTGCGCATCCTCGGGCTTTTGCACGACAGTAAAGCCCGCCGCTTGCAGGATGCCCAGCATATGCTCGGTATCTACAAGGTTCTTGGAGCAGCCAAGAGAAATTACGCCAACCGTATTGGGAGTATCAGCGCTCCGGTTCATCCTGCCGTCTCCTTTATTATTCATCGTTTATCGGCAGCTCGGTCTGCGAGCCGTCTCCGAATGTTTGTTCAAACTGGGCGCGGGTGATCAGCACCTTCCGGGGCTTTGCCCCGTCAAAGCCGCTCACGTAGCCCGCCTGCTCCATCATATCCACCAGCCGCGCGGCCCTTGCATAACCCACTCTAAGCCGCCGCTGAATCATGGAAATGGAGGCTTGGCCACTGTCCAGCACCACGCGGAGCGCTTCGCCCAACAGATCGTCCTCCTGCTTGCCGTTGCCCTGTGCGCCGCTGCCCTGCGCCACCTGCTCCACGTTTTGCATCAGCTGCTCGTCGAACTGGGGCGTGATGGACTGGGCTTGGAAGAAGGTGACCACGCGGTCTACCTCGTCGTCGGACACATACGCCGCCTGGCAGCGCGTGGGCTTTGCTGCGCCGTTGGGATGGAACAGCATGTCGCCGCGCCCCAGCAGCTTTTCCGCGCCGCCCATATCCAGTATAATGCGCGAATCGATGGCGGAGGCCACAGCAAAGGCGATACGCGTGGGGATGTTTGCCTTGATAAGCCCCGTAATGACATCCGCAGAGGGGCGCTGCGTGGCAACGATCAAGTGGATACCGCAGGCGCGGCCAAGTTGCGCGATGCGGCAAATGCTGTCCTCCACGGTATCGGGGGCAACCATCATCAGGTCGGCCAGCTCGTCTATCACCACCACCAGCTTGGGAAGCCTGTTTTCCGGCTGGGCTTGCAGCTCGTTGTAGCGCACGATGTCCCGGGCTCCCACCTTGGCAAATTTATTGTAGCGGTCTGTCATTTCCCGCACCGCACCGGAAAGCGCGCCCGCCGCCTTTTTGGGGTCGGTCACAACGGGCAGCCGCAGATGGGGCAGCGTGCCGAACACGGAAAGCTCCACCACCTTGGGGTCGATCAATATCAACTGCATATCCGCAGGCGAGGATTTATACACCAGCGATACCACGATATCGTTGATGCATACGCTTTTGCCGGAGCCGGTTGCGCCGGCGATCAAAAGGTGGGGCATCCGTGCTAAGTCTGCCACGATCACGTTGCCTGCAATGTCTTTTCCAAGCGCCATCGTTACATCGGACTTGGCATTGGTAAACTCCGGGGATTCCACGATATCCCGCAAAAGCACCATGGCGGTATCGCGGTTAGGGACTTCAATGCCTACCGCCGCTTTGCCGGGGATGGGCGCTTCGATTCGCACGCGAGGCGCGGCAAGCGCCAAGGCGATATCGTCCGCAAGCGTGGTGATGCGGTTCACGCGAACACCCGCCGCCGGTTGTAATTCGAACCGTGTGATCACCGGGCCAACGCTTACGTTTACCACCTTGGCGGATACGTTAAAGCTCAACAGCGTATCCTCCAACAGCTTTGCTTTTTCCTGCGGGGACTCCGCACGCTTGCTGCCGTAGGTGCGTTTAGGCGCGTTCAATAACGAGCAGGAGGGGCGCACATACGGCGCGGCTTCTGCGGGCGGCTCCGGCAAAGGCTCTGCCGGGGGCGCAGGCTCCTTGCGGCGGGCGGGCGGCTTTAGCTCCTGCTCCGCCGGTGTGCTTTTCAGATCCTTCACGGTGCGGCGCACGGGCGCTTCCCGCACAGGTGCGGGCGCAGGCTCTGCGTAGGGGGTATCGTCCAAGCCGTCCGGATCGGGCTCGTACACAGGCGGCGCGTCAAAGCGGGGCTCCTCCCGCCAGCGTGCGGCACGGGCGGGCTTTTTTTCGATAGGCCCGCTCGCGGGTAAAAACGTCAGCGGGTCATCCGGCTCGGGTTCGCGCACGGGCTGAGGCCGCTTGCCGCGCTTGGGGCGCGGGGCGGGAACGGGTGCGGTTTCCTCCAGCGCCTCTGTGTACAGGGGTTTGCTGCTGCGGCGCTCCGCCGCGTACTGGCTGGCCTGCTGGAAGCCCGCCTGCACCGTGTGTGCAACCTGCTCTCCGGCTTTTCTAAGGGAGAGCTTTGTTACCACCAGCAGGATAATCAGCATGCCGGCGATCAAAAAGATGTAGCTGCCCGTTTCGGACAGTAACAGGATTGCAGGATAGCACAGTAGTGCTCCTAACAGGCCGCCGCCCGTACGGGAGGCAAGCCCCAGCGCCCAAGCGTCTTTTACATATTGCAGATAGTTGGCGCTGCCTAAGATGGGCCGAACGGTCAGGTGGATAAGCGTTAACAGCAGCAGTAAAAACAGCAGTATCAGTGCGGTGCGTCCGGATTGCGGGCGGTTTGCCGCATAAACAATGAGAAGGATGCCAAAGGCCAGCGCGAAAAACGGCGCGGCATAGGCAAACAAGCCAAACAAGCCGAAAAGTCCGGTCGTTACATATTCCCCAACCAAGCCCAGCACCTCAAAAAACAGGCAGATGCCTAAAAACACGCCAACGGCGATCAGGCTTACGCCTCCGATCTCCCGGCGGGTCTGCATTACTTCACTGCGCTTTTTTCTGGTTGCGGCCATAGCATTGGCACCTCTGCATAATTTTTCAACATATAGTATACACGAAACGGCGCTTAATCGCAAATGCGGTTGCACTTTCATGGAATTCATGTAGAATTACATGTGAGATAAACGTTTTTTTCCAAGGGGCAAGGGGGGTTCCGATCCCCCCCTTATGCCCCTTGGAGAACCCTATAACCCCCTCAAACGGCCGCTCCGCGGGGGGATATGCCGTCTGCGGACGGGGCTGAACCGTTGTTTCCCCCGCCGAATATGTTCGGCGGTTAATGGGGTCTGGGGATGTATCCCCAGCGGGGGTTGGGGCAGAGCCCCAACATACTTGTTACAGATTATGTACACAATATAAGGAGGATATACCTATGCCAGCCATTCGTGATGCGTCGCTCGCGCCGTTGGGAAAACAACGGATCGCGTGGGTCAAGGAGTTTATGCCCGTGCTTTCCCAATTAGAGGAGCGCTTTTCTCGGGAACAGCCGTTTGCCGGAATGAAGGTAGCGGTATGCGTGCACTTGGAGGCAAAAACTGCATATCTTTGCCAAGTGCTAAAAGCGGGAGGCGCAATGGTGTGCGCCACGGGTTCTAACCCACTTTCCACCAAGGACGATATCTGCGCAGCGCTTTTGGAAAGCGGCGTTGAGGTCAACGCGTGGTTCGGCGCAACGGAGGAAGAATACAACGAGCACATCCGTAAAACACTGGAGTTTTGCCCGCACATCATCATTGATGATGGGGGCGATTTTGTAAACATGCTCCATGGTGCGCACCCGGAGTACGCCGTAAACCTGATCGGCGGCTGCGAGGAAACGACAACGGGCATCCACCGGCTGCGTTCCCGGGCAAAAGCCGGCGCACTCAAGTTCCCCATGATGGCGGTAAACGACGCAAACTGCAAGCATTTGTTCGATAACCGACACGGCACAGGCCAGTCCGTATGGGACGGCATTATGCATGCCACCAACAACATGGTCACGGGCAAAACCATCGTGGTGGCGGGCTACGGCTTCTGCTCCTCGGGTATTGCTAACCGGGCTAAAGGGCTTGGCGCAAACATCATCGTAACCGAGGTGAACCCGTATCGCGCTTTGGAAGCCGCTATGGACGGGCACCGGGTAATGACCATGGACGATGCTGCACCGTTGGGGGATATTTTTGTAACGGCTACCGGCTGCAAGGACGTGATCACCAAACGGCATTTTCAGAAAATGAAGAACAACGCCATGCTGGCAAACGCCGGGCATTTTGACGTGGAGTTCAACAAAGTGGAGCTTCGCGCCATGAGCACCAAGGTGGAGGAGCGCAAGCCGTTTATCGACGGGTACTATTTAAAGGACGGCAGGGTCATCAACGTGTTGGCGGACGGCAGGCTGGTAAACATCGTGGCGGGTAACGGCCACCCGGCGGAGATCATGGATATGTCCTTTGCCATCCAAGCGCTGTGTGCGCTGTACATCAAGGAAAACGGCAAAAACCTGAAACCGGATCTGTATGATATCCCGGAAAGCATCGATCATCAGGTCGCCATGATGAAGATCGCCGCGATGGGGCTGGGCTTAGATACGCTTACCCCGGAGCAGGAAAGCTACCTGAACGGAGAGTATTAAATGAAGCAGGATATCCTGATCAAAAATGCCGCGTGGGCTGTAACGCTGGACGATACGAATACCGTGCTGCAAAATGCCGATATCGGCATCCGGGATACGCGAATCCTGTTCGTGCAGCAGGCGGGAAAGCCGTACCCGGCGGATTTTACGCCGGAAAAGACACTCCCCGGCGAAGGGCGCATCGCCTGCCCGGGCTTTGTAAACGCGCACTGCCACGGGCCTATGACGCTCATGCGGGATTTTGCCAACGATATGGACTTGATGCCGTGGCTGGACCGTATGCGCATTATGGAAACCAGCGGCTGCCTGACCGACGAGGCTATCATTGCGGGCGTACGGCTGGCGCAGGCGGAAATGCTTCGCTCCGGCGTTACCTGTTATGCAGAAATGTATGCCTGGTGTGACCTTGTGTTTGATGTTGTAAAGGAAACGGGCATGCGCGCTAATATCGGCGGGCAGTATGGTAAGGACAGGCCGCAAACGCATGCCGAGCGCTGGCCGGAGTACAGAACGCACATGGCGGTGTGGAACGGCGCGGAGGACGGCAGGATTTTAGAGAACGTGTCTGTGCATGCCATTTATACCGTAGCGGAGGAAAGCATCAAAACCGCTATCGAGGCGGCAAAGGAGCTGCGGGTTCCCCTCCAAATGCACATTGCCGAGGACGCGTTCATGGAGCAAAAGCATATTCAAGAAACGGGCAAGTCCTCCATCGCTACGCTGGAGGAGTGGGGCTTGTTTGACGTGCCCGTGATCGCTGCGCACTGCGTACAGCTTTCCGACGGAGACTTTGATATTTTGGCGAACCATCAGGTGCTGGCAGTGCACAACCCAACCAGCAACATGAAGCTTGGAAACGGCTTTGCAGACGTACCCCGCATGGTGGAGCGCGGCGTGTTGGTGGGCTTGGGAACGGACGGTACCGCCAGCAACAATAACCTGAATATGTTTGAGGAGCTGCATCTGGCCTCTCTTATCCATAAAGGCACGCATAGAAGCGCCACTTGCTTAAATGCGGACACTTTGCTTCGCATGGCAACCGTCAATGGCGCAAAAGGGCTTGGCTTTGCGGATGTGGGGGCGCTTATTCCCGGCAACCGCGCGGATATGATTCTGGTCAACTGCGACACCCTCCACGCCACCCCCATGCACGATCCCGTATCCACGCTGGTCTATTCGGCGCAGGCGGCAGATGTGGAAACCGTGCTGGTAAACGGACGGGTGCTCATGGAAAACAAACGCTTGTTGACCATCGACGAACAACAGGCCAAGGCGGACGTGCGCGAGGCTGTTAGGCGCATTTGCGAATGAAGCATTGCCTCCGGCGGGGTACGGCTTAGAACCTTTCTGTAGAAAGGTTTTAAGAATTCCCAAGACTTTTAAATAGAACTAAGTAAAGTGTGCTGATATACGCACAACAATGGCAGCAATGATTAACAAATAAAAAGAACGGCATTTGCCGCTCTTTGGTTTATTGTTCTATTTCGTTAGATGCTTACGCTTGCGATCAACCCACTGGTCAGTGTGGACATGTGCGGGTTCATAGCACCCGCCCGGTACGCCGCCACCGCGTTTTGATAGGCACTGGTTTTGGTGATGTCCACAGGCTCCGTTTCCACCGTGGCGGTGCTGTTGCCGGAGGAACGGGAAAGCGACGCATACTTCGTGAATATGCCGCCCTTATCCATGGTGTTGTAGGAATTATATTGGGACAGGATGTTCTGGAACACATTGGCAGAGCTTCCGCCCGAGGGGGACAGCAGCTTGAATGCCGAGGAACCGGAGGATGCGGCAGCTTTGATGGGCCCCGTTTTGCCGCCGTTGGCGCTGGAGTATAGGGAAGAATACCAACTCAGCTTGGAACTGTTGATGGTTGATGCTGTCATTTTGCCGCCTCCTTTCCCAAACTAACAATCTACTGATACATTTATACTATAACACAAGTGCTTGCGGCATGCAATGCTCCCGTGCGTTATTGTTTGCATACGTCTGTCAAACCCTTCGGCAGGGTATCAGGGTTTATATCAATGCTTCCCTCAACCATAAGCAAAACCAATAGCCCTGTTGGCCGTTAACAAATTGATGGTCAATTGAAAGAAAAGAGCAAGAGTATATAACCTGTAAATAATGCTGTAAATAGCGTTAAAAAACCGTTTACGCTACTTGCCAATCGAATAGAGTAATAATATAGTGAAAATGAAGGTATAAGAAAAACGAATATTAGAGAGGAATTTTCACTATGCAAAACATTATGCTGACCGGGTCCATTCTCATCTCGCTGCTTGCTTTTGCATTCGCGGCGTGGCTGTATCTATGGGTCAAGAAACAACCTTCCCAAAACGCAAAGATCGCACGCGCAGGAGAGCTTATCAGAAAGGGAGCGCGTACTTTTTTAAGCCGTGAGTATCGTGTGCTTGCCCGCTTCGCTGGAATTGCGGGATTGCTGATCTTCATATTC
>CAYZAW010000030.1:0-11115 GCA_964476505.1 uncultured Oscillospiraceae bacterium
GCCGATGTATACGATGATATCCGCGTCCGCCCATTTTGCCAGCTGATGCTGCACAACCGTTTTGCCCGAGCCGAAGGGGCCGGGAACGGCGGCAACACCGCCCTTGGCGACCGGGAAGAGCGTATCGATAACGCGCTGGCCGGTGATCATGGGCTCCGTGGGAGATTTCTTTTCCTGATAAGGACGTCCACGGCGAACAGGCCATTTTTGCAGCATAGGCAGTTCCACCGTTCCCTTGTCCGTTTCCAGCCGGGCGATAGGCTCCACGATATTTGCCTGCCCTGCCTTGATCCAGACCAGCTTGCCGGATACCCCCGGCGGCACCATTACCTTATGCAGCACCGCTTCCGTTTCCTGCACGGTGCCTAGGATATCGCCGCCCGTCAGAGCGTCCCCAACCTTAGCCACGGGCACAAAGTCCCACAGCCTGTCGTGATCCAGCCCATCCACAACGATACCGCGGTTGATGCGGTCTCCCGCCTGCTCCCGCAGCTTGTTTAGGGGGCGCTGAATGCCGTCGTATATGCTTTCTATCAAGCCCGGCGCCAGTTCCACGGAAAGAGGCGCGCCGGTGGTTACCACCGGTTCGCCGGGGCCGATGCCCGCCGTCTCCTCGTAGACCTGTATGGACGCGCGGTCGCCTCTCAGCTCGATCACCTCGCCAATGAGGTGCTTTTCGCTGACGCGAACCACGTCGAACATCTGTACGTCGGCCATGCCGGAGGCCACAATCAGCGGCCCAGATACTTTAACGATCGTCCCTTGCATTATCGCATTACCTTCCTTCCGAGAATAAGATATCCGCGCCGATGGCCTTTTCCACGTTGGCCTTGAGCTCTGCCATGCCTACCCCTTGCGTGCCCTGATTGCTGGGGATGGGGATGATGGCCGGGAATGCCTCCGGTTTATATGCACTGATGGCTTCCCTGCACGCGGTATACAGCGCTTCTGTTACAAACAGTACCTTTGTGCCTTCCTTTGCCAGCCGGTGGATGGTTCTGGAGGCGCTCTCCTGTTCCGTTTCAAAGTAGACGTCCAGCCCTACCGCCTTAAACAGCAGTACGGAGTCCCGGTCGCCGATCACAGCAATATCAGCCATACAACTCACGCAACCTCTCTATAATGATCGCATCCGGCAGGTTGTTGCGCTTGGCGGTGAGTATCAACCGGAGGCATCTGGCCTCCTGCTCCCGCGCCAGCAGGTAGCCTATCACAGGCAGTATGGTGTCGCATTGCAGCTTGCCTGCGCTTACCATCTGCAAAAGCGTATTGTCACGCTCCTTTTCCATGGCGCTGATACTGCCGTTTTTTATGATCGCTTCCATCCCGCGCAGGATACCCCAGCGCGCAGGGCCTGTGCCGATGGATTTGCCAAGCGTATCCATGGGTGCGTCCAAGCCGCCAATCAGCTTGCTGTGGGAGATGTAGCCTTCGGTCAACAGCGCCGCACGAAGCTTCTCCGCGTCTGCATGCATGGCGCGCATGCGCAGCAGCGTCAGCACATTGTTAAAGTCCGCCTGCACCTTGAAGTATTCCTTGGTAAATTCGTCTCCCGTGCGAAGCGCGTAGGCGATATGGGCATTGTCCAGCGCAATGGACAGCGCCGCGGGGTCTGCCGCGCCGTTTTGGATGTTTTGCTCCAGCCTTGCAAGCGTTTCACTAAATTCCTTGGGCAACGCGCGATAGTCTGCCGTTCGCACCATGGTTTCCAGCTCCGCTATGGGATACACGCCGCCTTGCAGCAGCACGGGTGCTTCGCCGCTTTCGGTCAAGCGAAGCTTCAACAGCGTTTTTAAATTGTGTACATCCGCCCTCATCAAAAACAGGTTCGTGATTTCCGGACGGAAGGAGACCTCCCGCACCAACTGATAGGTTTCCTGTAATTCGGATTCGATCAAGCGGTCGGCGTCCGCAATCGTTGCGTCCGGCATGGAGCCGTATCCTGCGTCCACAAGCTGGCGCACCGCATCGCTGGCGGTGCCGTCTATCAGGCGTGCCATGCGGTCACGGTCCAGAAGTCCCTTTTCGTGGCAGCGTATCCGTGCCACGCCGTAACTGGGGCTGAATTGTGGCATACCAACTACCTCGCTTTACTCGAATAATATCTGGGCAACAACGCTCTCTTCCAGCTCGCGCACCTCATGGAGCATGGCTTCAAAGGAGCAATCCTTTTCAAAGCCTTCGCCGCAAAGGAGGAAGCCCGTGCCAACGCTTTTTGCCGGTTCTCCCAACACAAGCGCGGCCTTGCCGTTCTTTTGCAGCGCGCCGTTGATGGCGGGAAGCAGCCGCTTCATATTTTCTGCATCCGTAGCGGCAGGGCATACGGTTTCGCCGCCAGCCGCCTCGCAAACGGCGGTGTTGGTCAACAGCGTGTCCCGCTCCTGCCCATTTAAAGCAACCAGCCCGTTTAACGCCGCGGCAAACGCGCCTTCCATCACCGTGCGCTTGGACTTTAACGCATATTTGCGTGCGTCCAGCTCTGCATTGGTGCGGCTTCGTTCTAAAATATCCGCCTCTGCGCGGTCGCAAGCGGCTTTCGCCTCCTGCTGCGCTTTTTTTACGTCGCGCGCGGCAAGCTCTTTGATTTTATCCACTTCCGCCTGCGCCGCCTGCTCCTGATCCTTCACAAGAGCAGCCGCATCGGCCAGTATGCGCGAGAGCAGCCGCTCCGCGCCGTTGTTCAAATCGTTTGCCATGCTAAACTCCTTCCTTTGTACAGCAATCCGGCTGATAACAGCCGTTAGACCGCAACACCGTTGACCAGCAGGAAGGAGAACAGCAGGGACAGCACTGCGTAGGTTTCAACCATGACCGCGAAGATGATGGCTTTACCGGATTCTTCCGGACGCTTGCCTACCATCATGATACCGGCGGCAGCGGCTTTGCCCTGCGCGATGGCGGAAAGCAGACCGCCAAAGGCGATGGGGAGCGCCGCAAAGAACAGCTGTAAGCCGGCAGCCGCGGTAATATCCGTGCCGCCGCCCAAAAGCCCCGCCTTGGACGCGATCACGAAGCCGATCAACAGGCCGTAAATGCCCTGTGTACCGGGCAAGAGCTGCAATACCAGCACGGAGCCGAACTTATCCGGGTCCTCGGCGATCACGCCTGCGCCCGCTTCGCCCGCACGTCCTACGCCGATTGCGGAACCGATCCCGGCAAACATGGCTGCAAATGCTGCGCCGCAAGCTGCCAGTAGCCGTCCGTTGGAGCCGATGAAATCGAAGAATGACATTGTTTTTTCCCTCCAGTTATTGTTTTACATGATAGAAAATCTGAAATCGTGATTGGGTGACCGTTTCTCGCTTAAATGTGCATTACTCGTTCGTCCGAACGAATTTGGTATTGTTCTTTAAGGGCTTAAAGGGCTTCCCGCCTGCGTCGTAGAACTTTCCGAAGAATTCCACATACTGCAAACGCGCCGTATGCACAAAAGTACCCAAGGTACTGATGGCCATCATAAAGGTGTGCAGGAACACCAGCATTACGGCAGTCAGCGCAAAGCCGATCGCCTGCAAGACCAAGCCGTTTTGGAACGCGCCGTAGAACATGCCGCCAAGGGTGTTCAATACCAGCCCGATGACCCCCGTGGAAAGCCCCAGCGCAAACACGCGGGCGTAGGAGAGGATGTCTCCCAGCCAGCCGGTGATGTTATACAGGTTGAACGCGCCGCTTGCGATCTTGCCACCGATCTTTTTGCTCTGTCTGCCGCCCGCAAGGAACAAGATCACCGCGGATACGATGGCCATCCATTTGCCCACCGCCGCCAGCGATTCCGGCAGTCCCAGCATGGGTGCCGCCAACAGCAGCAAGCCCGTAACGATGGTCAGCCACGCAAAGTGGTCGCCAATGGCACCGATCCAGTCGCCCTTTTTGATGCACTCATATGTGGCGATCAACACGCCAAAGAACATGTGCACCAGCCCCAAGCCCGCGCACAGCGCCAGCATTTGGATGGGCTCGTTGGAGGAGTCGATCAGCGGGAAGGTGTTTTCAAAGGGAAGTCCCTTGAAAATCTCAGGCCAAGTAACGCCAAACAGGCAGCCAAACAGCAGTCCCATGAATATGGTGGAAACGCCGCCCATGCACAAAACGCCCGCCAACTGCCGCATCATGCCCGAGGGCTTGATGAGCTTTAAGAACAGGAACGCGCCGATGGCCAGCACAAAGCCGTAGCCTGTATCGGAGAGCATCATGCCGAAGAATATGAAATAGAATATGGAAAACAGCGGGGTCGCGTCCACCGAGCCTGCCGACGGCAGCGAACACAGGTTGGTTACGGCCTCGTAAGGCTCCACCAGCTTGCTGTTTTTGAGCACCACGGGCGGTACCTCGTCCTCCGCCGGATCGCGGTAGTCGCTGTAATAGGTGTCTGTTACGGATCGCACCGCAGCTTCCACCTTTTCGGTTTCGTCCTCGCGCACCCAGCCGTCTAACACAAAGGCCGTGTCGGTGGCACCAAGGCTCACCTTTGCCGCCTCCCGGTCGCGCTCGATCACAGCGGCATCCTGTGCGCCTAACAGCGCCGGACGGTTTTTCGCCAGCTTAACGAGCTCGTCCTGCAGCGCCTTGCCCTGCTCCTCGCACTCGGCGATCTCGGCCTCCAGCCGGTAGATATTATCCTGCGGCGTGCCTTCTATCCCGCCAAAGGAGAAGTCCGCAAATTCCAGCGTTTTTAACAACGCCGTGACCTCCGGCAGATCCTTCGCGTTGCAGGCGATCAACACCGCCTCCGCCTTGGGCGACCCGCCGAATTGCTCCAAAGCGATGGCAAGCTCCTCCGCCTTTAACTTTTCGATGGCATCGTCGCTTAAAAACCCCGTAAGGTACCGCACCGCCTCGGTGGACTGTATGGAAGATACGTCCGCATCTAGCCCGCTCCACGGCAGCAGAGAATTGCGAAGCAGCCGCTTTTTATCCGCATCGTTTCGCACGGCGGCAAGCGCGCGGTCTGTTTCTTCTACCTGTGCGCAAAGCTCCAGCGCACCGGGCATTTCTTTTTCCAGCGCTTCTGCGGTAGCAAGCGGCTTTGGCCCCATCTTCGCCTTGGGTGCAAGGGGCTTTAACAGCTGCTGCGCGCTAAGCAACCGCTGCACGCGGTTTTCAAGCCGCGCCAGCTCCGCGCTTTCCGCAGGCTGCGCCTCCGTTGCGGATAGAATTTGTACCGCACCGGCCTCCTGCAACGCTTTCATGATTGCCGCCTTGTCCTCCTGCATGGCAATCAGCGTTATCCGCTTCATTGGAACGATCATGCTTGTTTAACCCTTTCCAACAGATAAGAAACCGCTCTGTCCGTCCGCCCGCGCGCCTCTGCACAAACGGCGTCCGCCTCCGCAGCCTTTTCCGAACGAATCCGCTCGGCGATCTGCCGCCCCTGTGTTTCCGCGCCGGCCTTCACCTTAACAAGCTCCTCAAAGCCCTGCTCGCGGGCCTGCGCAACAAGCCGCTGGGCTTCCTCCCCCGCGGCTGCGATCGCTTCGCGCGCCTTTCCGGCAGCCTCCCGCTTCATCGCTTCAGCTTCGGCTTCTGTTTCCTTGATCTTTTCGATGATGGAATCCAAGGCGATCACCTCTTTTGTTAATTTACAGACAAGTTTATTGTACCGTTTTTCAACGGTCCCCGCAAGCTTGAAACAGCCTGTATTTCCGCTTCATATAATGATAACCCATTTTCACGGGTTTTGCCATAACCCGATTTTATAGTATGCCGCCATCCCAGACGCTTGTTGCGCTTATGGCGGCTGTAAAAATCTGCCTTAACCAGTGAGTTTTACATTTTTTAGTTGGATTATATATCCCGCGCCCGGCGTGTATGCTATTGAAAAACTTAATCTTCCTATCATCACAAAACCGCGCTGCGAAACATACGCGGCGGATTTTGTTTTAGCTTAGGCCACGGTGCTGCTTAGAGGTATCAAAAAAGGCGGCAGGAACAACCCCGCCGCCTACAAGATCATTTGGTGCCGAACAGCCGGTCGCCCGCGTCTCCCAAGCCGGGAACGATATATCCATGCTCGTTTAGTCGCTCGTCCACAGCAGCAACAAAAATGTCCACATCCGGCCAAGCCTTTTGCACTGCCTGTATGCCCTCGGGCGCGGCGATCAGGTGCATCACGCGGATGCTCTTGCAGCCATGCTCCTTCACCACACGCACCGCCTCGATCACCGAGCCGCCGGTAGCAAGCATCGGGTCAACGATGATGATGTCTCGCTCCTGCACATCCGGCGGAAGCTTGCAGTAGTACGTTACGGGGTTCAAGGTAGCGGGGTCGCGGTACAAGCCGATGTGCCCCACGCGCGCCGCGGGGATCAGCCGCATCACACCGTCCACCATGCCAAGGCCTGCACGAAGAATAGGCACGATGCCCAGCTTTTTACCCGCCAGCTTTTTGCATTTTGCCATGCCGATAGGCGTTTCCACCTCGGTATCGCAAAGCTCCAGGTCTCGCGTGGCTTCATACGCCATCAGTAGCGCCAGCTCCTCCACCAGTTCCCGGAAGGCCTTGGTGCTGGTGTCCTTATCGCGCAGGAGCGACAGTTTGTGCTGTACCAGCGGATGATCGAAAATGACCAGTTTGCCCATAAAAATTTCCTCCTTATAAAAGAGCCGCCCCGTTTAACAAAAACGGAGCGGACAATGATTACAAGTGTTTTTTCTCGTATGCAGTGATTTTTTCGATTCGGCGCGTGTGGCGCTCTTCCTTGGAATAGGGCGTGGAAAGCCAAACGGAAACGATGCTTTTCATAACCTCCACACCAATGATTCTGGCACCCATAGCCAGCGCGTTGCTGTCGTTATGGGCACGGGTCAGTTCTGCGGAAACAGGGTCGCCGCATAAGGCGCAGCGCACGCCCTTTACTTTGTTTGCCGCAATGCAAACGCCAATGCCGGTGCCGCAGAGCAGTATTGCACGCTCTGCCTCACCCTTTGCCACAGCCTCCGCCGCGGGAATGGCGTAATCTGCATAGTCCACGCTGTCGGCGGACGTGCAGCCAAAATCGGTCACGGTATGCCCAAGAGCCTGCAACAGCTCTAATAACGCCGCTTTATACTCAAACCCGCCGTGGTCGCAGGCAACCGCAATGCGCATACCCTTCTCCTTTGTTATCTATCAATCCGAAAGGATCAATCTTCCGTATCCTCCGCTGCAAGGCGTTCCAAGAGCAAATGAATGGCAGCTTGCAGCTCCTTCGCTGTTTCAAGATAGACCTCGTCGTCCTGACGGAACGGGTCTTCGATATCGTAATCCTCATCGCCGGGAAAGCCGTCCACATGGTTTACATAGCCTTTTAAGGTGTGGGCTTTTTCCTGCTCGTCCGGGCACAGCGCCTCTAATTCATCCAGATGCTGCGCTTCCATGGTGAGGATCAGATCTGCGTCCGCCGCGATCTCCTCGGTCAGCTGCCGTGCCTTGTGACGGCCGTAACGCACATTCAGCGCGTCCAGCGCTTCACAGGCGCTTTCTGTCATTTCTGCTCCCTCGCAGGCCATCGTACCAGCCGACTCCGCCTTGTAGCGGCCGGCCAATCGTGGGTGATCGTCAACAAGATCGTCGAAGATGGCTTCCGCCATAGGACTTCGACAGTTGTTCCCGGTGCAAACGAACAGCACGGTTTTCATTGGTCCCTCCTAAAACGTTATCTTTGATGTGGAATCGTCGCTGTTTTCCTGAAGAAAACCTGCGGCCCGAAGCAGCCGGTTCATGAACGCCAAGCCCTCGTCGGCTGCCTCCATGCCCTCTGCAAACAGGATATCCGCTTCATCCCCCAGCTCCCTTAAATACGCAAACAAACCGGCGCACAGCGTCAGCGGCGCACTCCTATCGCCTATTATAGCATACTCTTTCCCACGATAAAAGTGCTGCGTTTGCTTCGTAGCCAAAATTGCGCAGTTTTTCCCCGCACGCTCCGCTTTTTCGTACAGCAGATTGATCCTGCGGGCAATGTTTTGCGGCTGCCCCGTTACCACGATCACCTGCGCCTTGGGCGCGTAATGCTTGTACTTCATGCCGGGCGACGCAACCGTTTCCCCCGCCGCAAGCGGCGCAAGGATGCTGGGCGCAAGCGACACGGAACCGATCACAGCCTCCAGCATATGCTGGGTGACCACCCCCGGGCGGAGGATCGTGCAGCCGTTTTTCCCTACGGACAGCACCGTGGATTCCAAGCCGTACCGGCAGGGCCCGCCGTCGATGATGAGCGGTATCTCCCCCGCCATATCATCCAACACATGCTGCGCCGTTGTTGGGCTTGGCCTGCCGCTTTTGTTGGCGGAGGGGGCGGCAATGGGCACGCCCGCCGCCTTGATAAGCGCCCGCGCGGTCTTGTTTGCGGGCATCCGCACCGCAACGGTGGGAAGCCCTGCCGTTACCTCGTCTGGCACCAATGCGCTTTTTTGATAGATCAGCGTCAGCGGCCCCGGCCAGAAAGCGTCCATCAGCTGCCGGGCGGTATCAGGCACTCTGTCCCAAAGCTGCCGTACCTCGCCCTTGCCTGCAACGTGCAATATCAGCGGGTTGTCGTTGGGTCTGCCCTTTACCTCGAAGATGCGGGAAACCGCCGTACCGTCTAACCCGTTTGCGCCAAGGCCGTATACGGTTTCCGTTGGAAAGGCCACCAAGCCGCCTTCGCGGATGATGCGCCCGCCAAGCTGCGTTCCCGCTTCCTCCTGCCGTTTTGCGTCGCAGACCTCGGTGTTCATTCCTGTTCCCCCGTAAGCATGGCTGTACGCTCCGCCAAGATCAGCGCGTCTATCATTTCATCCATATCGCCGTCTAAAAACTGCTCCAGCTTATACAGCGTCATGCCGATGCGGTGATCGGTCACGCGCCCCTGCGGGAAATTATAGGTACGGATACGTTCGCTTCTGTCTCCGGAGCCTACCATGCTTTTGCGGTTCTCGGCATAGGCGGCATCCTTTTCGCTCTGCATTTTTTCTAGCAGGCGGCTTTTCAACAGACGCATCGCCTGCTCTTTGTTTTGGAGTTGGCTGCGCTCGTTCTGGCAGGCCACCACCACCCCTGTGGGGATATGCGTGATGCGGATGGCAGAGGAGGTTTTGTTTACATGCTGCCCGCCTGCGCCGCTGGAACGGTAGGTATCGATAGGAAGATCGGTTTCCTTGATGTCCAGCTCCACGTCCTCGGCCTCGGGCATCACGGCTACCGTTGCTGCGCTGGTGTGGATACGCCCCTGGCTTTCCGTTTCCGGCACACGCTGCACCCTGTGCACGCCGCTTTCAAACTTCAGGCGGCTGTACGCGCCTCTCTTGCCGCCCAACGACAGCACCACTTCCTTTACGCCGCCCATTTCGGTGGTGTTTTCGGAAATGTACTCCACTTTATAGCCATGGCGCTCCGCGTATCGCAGGTACATACGCACCAAGTCCGCGCCAAACAGCGCCGCCTCGTCCCCGCCGGTACCGGCACGCACCTCTAAGATAACGTCTTTGTCGTCGTTAGGGTCTTTGGGCAAAAGCAGCACCTTCAATTCCTCTACGATGCTCTCCTGCTGCTCCTCCAAGCCGGACAACTCCTGATGCACCATTTCCTTCATGTCTGCATCCAGCTTGTCTTCCAGCATGGCTTTACAGTCCGCCATCTGCTGCTCGGT
Organism: uncultured Oscillospiraceae bacterium; assembly: GCA_964476505.1. Classification (GTDB taxonomy): domain Bacteria; phylum Bacillota; class Clostridia; order Christensenellales; family CAG-138; genus CAYZAW01. The sequence continues at coordinate 9,609 of CAYZAW010000030.1, forward strand.
ATCGCACAGGCGATCATATGCCTGCACGATCTCCTCCAGCCCGGCATGCTCCTTCACCAAGGCGCGCCATTTGGCCTGATCCGCCATGGCGTCCGGCGCGGAAAGCGCCTCCGCGATCTCGTTGTAACGTTTTTTGATGGATTCCAGTTTGTTCTTCATGCTCGTATCCTCTTGCCTTATTCTATGGTTCCCAGCGCTTCCCCGTCGGTGATGACGGGAACCTCGCTGCCGCAGATTTCTGTTACATATTCCCGGCAGGCCGCAAGCTTTTCCTGCAAGCGTTCTGTCGGCTCGCAGGAGGGCGTGACCCTTGACGGCTCCGATACGGCGGGAATCGCCTCATGAAGCGTTCTTCCGCCTACCTTGTTTTTTGTGCAATGCGTGGGTAAAACGCCCGCGTCAATAAGCCGCACGGTACCGTCCACCGCTTTTTCCAGCGTTAAGCGTGCATACAGGCCGTAATTGCAGTTTTCCGCGGACATGTTGGAGATGAAGTTCCCCAGCGAATACGCAACAAAGCCCGTGTACTCTCCGCTTTCCCGCTGCACCGTTACATAGGATACCGGTTGCACAACATGCGGGTGCGAGCCGAATATCGCATCCACGCCGTTACTTAGCAGCCATTCGGCGGTGTTGCGCGTGGTTCTGTTGGGAGAGAGCATGTGCTCGTCATCCCAGTGCACAAAGGCAATGATGAATTCCGCGCCCGCCGCCTTACAATTCGCAATATCCTTTGCGATGCGCTCCCGCTCTCCCAGCCGCGCCACCAGCCAATCCCGCTGGTCGCTGCTCATTTTACCGTCGTTGCTATTCACGCTGAAGGTAGCGGCGATCATGCCTATTGTAATGCCGTTTGCTTCTATCAGACAGGGGCGCTCCCGGTCTTCGGCGTTCAAATAGCTGCCTGCCTGATGCATACCTGCATTTCGCACGGTAGACACGGTGGTGATGGCACCCTCGGGACCTCTGTCCAGCACATGGTTGTTGGCGGTGCTTACAAAATCAAAGCCGCTTTGCAGCAGCGACGCTGCAAGTGCATCCGGCGCATTGAAAGTTTGGAACTCCCGCTCGGGGGTGGTGCCGTCCGGTGCCATGGTAGGCATAGCCGGCATAGGGCCGCTGTATTCTGCCTCCGCACCCGCCAGCGGCGTTTCCAGATTGGCGCATAATACGTCCACACCTTGGAACAGCCCCTGCATGGCATGGAAGGAGGGCGTAAAATCGTATGCCTGCGCCTCCTTGTTCCACGCGCCCTGCACTTGGCTTTGCATCATCATGATGTCTCCCACCGCGCCAACGGTAGCGTATACGGGCGTAGGTGCGGGCGTTGGGGTGGGCGTAGGGGTAGGCGTTGGCGCTTTGGTGGGCATAGGCGTTGGCGTAGCTAACGGTACCTCCAGCGTGGTTGCCGTCATGGCGGGTACGGCCATCTGATGAGACAGCAGCCAATAGCCGCCGCCCAACAGCGCCGATATCACCAATAACAGAATCCCCACGCTCTTTTTCG
>CAYZAW010000030.1:11125-29517 GCA_964476505.1 uncultured Oscillospiraceae bacterium
TCCTACGGTTCTATCCGCACCACACGCGCGATCCCGTTGATATCTGGTATGGCCGTTCCGCCGCCAAACAGGCGCAGCACCTGCTCTGCCTGCCCCGCGCCCACCTCTAAAAGCAGCGTGCCGCCCGGCAGGAGATACTGCTGATAAGCCGCGCGGATACGCCGGTACAGATCCATACCGTCATGTCCGCCATATAGCGCTTCCTTCGGCTCAAAGCATACCTCCGGCTGCAAATCAGCCATATCCTGCTTCGTTAAATACGGCGGGTTGGATACGATCAGGTCGTACCGCCCGGTAATATGATCGAACAGATCGCCGCAGCGGGTTTGCAGCATCACGCCGTTTTTTAACGCGTTTTCGTTCGTTAGGCGCACGCAGTCCGCGCTAACATCCGTTGCGGTCACTTGAAAGCCGCCCAGCTTGGCCAGCGCGATACCGATGCAGCCCGTACCGCAGCACAAGTCCAGCGCCGTAGTATAGCCCCGCTCTTTTCCCAAACGAAGCGCGGCTTCCGCCAGCGTTTCCGTGTCCTGCCGGGGAATCAGCGCTTCCGGGCCTACGCGCATGGGTAACCCCATAAACGCCCAGTCACCCAATATATATTGCAGCGGCTCCCGGCGCATGCGCCGTTGCAGCATGGCATCAAATGCCGCCTGTTGCTCCTGTGTGGCCTCCGGTGCGGTATACAGCCCGCCGGTACCGCAGCCCAAGGCCGCGCCGGCAAGCTCCCGGGCTTCAAACAGCGCGTCCTCCCCCGCTATGGGTAACAGCGCCTCCCGGGCCTGCCGCACCAAGGCTTGTGCGTTACATTGCATGGTAAGCTATTCCTTTATTTCTCTGGCGGGCGTGTTTTCCGCTTCCGGTTGACTGTCGTTCGATTGTTCGGGCGCGTTTTGCGCTTCGGGTTCCTTCTCTGTTTCTTCGTGAGACATGGCAAGCATAAAGGAGGTGATGGCTACCTCCAGCATAGCTTCATCCGGCTCCTTAGTGGTGATCTTCTGGAGCGCCATGCCCGGCGCACGCACGATACGTGCCAACAGGCTGTTGGACTTTGCGCCAAACTTCAACACCTCATAGGATAGCCCTGCCACTACGGGCAGGAACAGTATCCGCGTTAACAGCCGCATCCACAGATTGGCGTTCCAGCCCACCGCCGCAAAAAACAGAATGGAAACGCCCATTACCAAAAACAGATAGTTGGTGCCGCAGCGCGGATGGAACCGGCTGTGCTTGATGGCGTTTTGGGGCGTTAAGTCGTCTCCCGCCTCGTAACAGGCGATGGTTTTATGTTCCGCGCCGTGGTACATGAACAGGCGCTTTACGTCCTTCATATTACCGATGGCAATGATGTAGCCCAAGAAAATCAGCAGCCGTACCAAGCCCTCGGTCAGGCTTTTCCAAACGGAAGCCGCCGCCGAGCCTTTTAATATCAAACCGCTGATGAAGGTAGGCAGCAGGAAGAACAAGCCCACGGAAAGAAAGATCGCTAAGACCACAGCCACGCCGATCACGATTTTTTCGATGTCCTTGCCCGTGACCTTTGCCAGCCATTTTTCAAACCTACTGGGTTCTTCCTCTATTTCCTCCCCGAACAGCTCTGCCGAGCGGGTGATATTTTTCATTCCCAGCGTGAGGGATTCCACAAAGGCGATCACGCCCCGCACAACAGGCCAGTTGGTGACCGTACCTTTTTTGATCTTGCTGACGTAGGGAGTGAATTCCGTTATGATCTCACCGTTGGACTGGCGTACCGCCATGGCGAAGCCCGAGGGGGCTTTCATCATAACGCCCTCCATCACCGCCTGCCCGCCGATGGAGCAAATCTTTTTTTCGGTTTCCTGTTTTGCCATTTGCGTCTCTTTCCGGGAAGCGCCCCGCTTCCCCCGGGCGTTTTGCCCTTTTGCTATCATATCATAAAGAAAAAGCCTTCCGCAACATCGGAAGGCCCTTTGTTAGCCATATTACATGCCGTAGCGCTTCTTGAAGCGATCGACACGTCCGCCGCTGTCCACCAGCTTTTGACGGCCGGTAAAGAAGGGGTGGCACTTGGAGCAGATTTCGACCTTCAGCTCGTCACGAACGGAGCCGGTGGTGAACGTCTCGCCGCAGGCGCAGCGGACAACTGCTTCGCCATAGCTGGGATGGATGCCCTCTTTCATTGCAATTCTTCCTTTCTGTGCGATATGTAACGCAGTTCGCGCCGTACCCGCGTCCATAAGGCAATAATGGGGCCGACTTTTCGTCAGCCCCATGATTATATAACGGGTCAATCCAAAATGCAACGGTTTTTTCACTGGAAAACGCCCAAATGCGGCTATTTTCCCAAACGTGAGGAGGTATAGCCCTCCTTCTCGTAAATGCTGATCCAGTCCTTCAAGCGTTTTAGGAATTCCTCGTTGGTCACGGTTTTATCCATCATGCTGATGAACTGCTCCGTTACGTCGGAGGGATTGCCGCCGGAGAGGAGCTTGCGGATCATATAAACGCCCTCCTGCTCCTCTTTTGTTAGAAGCAGGTCTTCACGGCGGGTGCCGGATTTGTAGATATCGATGGCGGGGAAAATGCGCTTTTCGGAGAGCTTTCTGTCCAGATGGATCTCCATATTGCCCGTACCCTTGAACTCCTCGTACACGATGTCGTCCATACGGCTGCCGGTTTCCACCAGCGCCGTTGCGATCACCGTGAGGCTGCCGCCGCCCTCGATGTTTCTTGCCGCACCGAAGAAGCGCTTGGGCTTATGCAGCGCGCCGGGGTCCATGCCACCGGAGAGCGTTCGGCCTGTGGGCGGAATGGTCAGGTTGTAGGCGCGGGTAAGCCTTGTTAAGCTATCCATCAGTATTACAACGTCCTGCCCCTGCTCCACCAAGCGCATGGCGCGCTCCAGCACCATTTCCGCTACGCGGGTGTGATGCTCGGGCATTTCGTCGAAGGTGGAATACAGCACCTCGCCCTTGATGGAGCGCTGCATGTCGGTGACCTCCTCCGGCCGCTCGTCTATCAACAGCACCATCAGGTGTATCTCCGGGTAATTGGTGGAGATGCCGTTTGCAATGTTCTTTAACAGCGTGGTTTTACCGGCCTTGGGCTGGGCTACGATCATGCCGCGCTGTCCCTTGCCGATAGGCGCGATCAGGTCTATCAGGCGAATCGCCAGATTGTTTCTTCCGGCGCATTCCAGCGTGATGCGGGAATCCGGATACACCGGCACCAGCTCCTCGAACGGCCTGCGCGTGGCGATGTTTTCCGGAGGCTCGCCGTTGATGGCAGTGATGTATAACAGCGCTAAGAACCGCTCCCCCTCCTTAGAGGGACGGGTCTTGCCGGTTACCAAGTCTCCCGTGCGAAGGCCGAACCGTCTGATCTGTGCGATAGACACATACACGTCCCGGTTGCCGGGCAGGTAATTATCGGAACGAAGGAAGCCGTAGCCATCGGGCAGTACCTCTAAAACGCCCTCCGCGTCTCCGCATTCGCCACCCTGCAGCAGCTCCGGCACGGCGGGGTTGGACGTGCCGTATTCCTTGTTATAATATCCCTCCTGACGCGGGGTCTCTTCCGCGCCCTCCACAGGCTCGCCGGGCGCATACGCCGGGGGCTGCGGCTGAGGCTGCTGGTACGCCGCTTGGGGCTGATACCCCTGCTGCTGATAACCGCCGCCCTGCTGTTGGTAGCCACCCTGCTGGTAACCACCCTGCTGTTGATACCCTTGCTGCTGGTACCCGCCCTGATAGCCGTAAGAACGGCGGGGCTGGTAACCGCCCTGCTGCTGATAATTTCCGCCGCCGTAAGGCCTGCGGTCGTATGTGTTGTGCTGCTGATAGCCGTTGTTGTAGGGTCTGCGATCGTAACTTGGCTGCCGCTGTTGGTAGCCCCCCGCCACATATGCGGGTTTATCGTAGCCGCGCTGCTCCCGCTGCTCGCCGCCCTCGCCCGGTGCGGGTTCGCCCGGTACGGGAGTCGGTACGCCGGCAGCCCCCTTGGGGGGGATAACAGGCGCGGTCTCCGCGGGTGCAGCAACTTCGGCAACAGCCGGTTCAGCCGCTGGTTTCCCGCCGCCCAGCAATAGTTCTACCAGTTCCCCTTTTTTGTACTTGGTGATGGATTTGAGCCCGGCGTCCTTCGCCACGTCCCTGAGCTCCATTAAACTCATTGCCTGCAGCGAGTCTCTGTTTAACATGCCCTACTCCTTCCTTTGATGAGAAAAATATAAAAATATAGCTATAACGATCTATGGCCGTTTAAGATGATGGGATAAAGCATTCCCACTTTTCTCTCAGCCAAACACCACATAAGCGCACGGTAAAAGGCCCAAAGCCTCTTGTGCGCGGTTTGTGTTTGTGATACACCTCGAAAGTTCTGTGGAAGCAATACAAAAGAACGATTGTCGATGAGTGATCTACTTGTTTCATCATAGGCGACAAGCCGCAACTTGTCAATAGCTATGCGCGGCGAAAGCCCTTTATTCCTGCGTTTATTTGTCATGCGACAGGTTTCGACCCGCATGCTGTATTGTTACCCGCATATCTCGGGTTTCTCCCACATAAATTGATTTTGAACCCACAGAAAGAGAGAAATTGCCATGCCTATTTACCAGGATTTGGATGCACAGCGGCAGCGTGTGCGTTCTCACAGCATTCACTTAGACGACCGTGCGCGTATGAGCGTGACCGGCGTGTTGGACGTGCAGAGCTTTGACGAGCAGGATATCGACCTGTTGACCGAGGCAGGCCCACTTTTGATCGAGGGGGAAGGGCTGCATATTACCAAGCTCTCTCTCGAAGAAGGGCTGGTACAGCTGGAGGGGGACGTGGTATCCATGGAGTATCAACCGGCGGAAGCCCCGCGCCGCGGGCTGTTTGGGCGCATCCTGCATTGAAGAACACCCTGCTGCAATTTCCCGCACTATTGACTATGCTTTACGGCGGCATACTCATAGGAGCGGTATACGACCTGTTTCGCCTGCTGCGGCGGATATTCCACGCGTCCTTTGTGCAGGTGTTGTGCGACGCGCTGTTTTGCGCGGCGTTTTTTATACTCTGTGCCTTGTTCCTTCTCCTTTCCACCGGGGGCGAGCTGCGCTTATACCCTGTTTTAGGACTGCTGATCGGGTTTATATTACAGCAGTATTCCATCAGCGCCCTGTTCTTTTCCCTGTTTCACGGGATACAGCGGCGGCTTGTCTTAACTCGTTCCCGGAAATCGCGATAAATATTGTATAACCATAGGGTTTGACTGTTCCCCCATGAGCGAGTATCATATCGAATAAGAACATCAGTGTAAGGAGACGGCATGGAAGGACGAGCTAAAAACCGCATACTGCGCCCAGTTTATGTGTTTTTTGTATGCCTTCTGGTTTGCGCCGCCATGGCTGTGGTAATGATCACCCAGTCCGCCACCCAGTTGGAGCTAAACGAGCGCCGTGCCACCCTGCAAACCGAATATGACGCATTACAGGTAGAGGAACAGCGCTTAGAGGGTATGCTGGAGTATGTAAAGACCGACGAGTACCTGCTGCAATATGCGCGCGAAAAACTGGGCTACGTATTGCCCGGGGAATATAAGTTTTACAGGGAGAACGATGAATAACACAACATCAAAAAACGCCGCCGTGATCGATATCGGCAGCAATTCCGTTCGATATATGGAAGCAGCCATCACAGGCAATACCGTGACGGCTGTTTTTAAAGAGCTTGCAACTACGCGCCTAGCCGAGGGCATCAATGTGACCGGCAAGCTATCTTCGGTCTCTGTGGAGCGTTCCCTTACCGCCATTCAAAAATTCGCCATGCAGGCCAACGCACAGCACCTGCCTATTTACGCCTATGCCACAAGCGCCGTGCGTGATGCAAAGAACCGGGAGGATTTTTGCACAGCGGTATACGCCTGCTCAGGTGTACTGTTAGACGTGCTTTCCGGCGAAGAGGAGGCCGCCCTTGCTTTTTTAGGCGCTGCCAAGGGCAACCGCAACGCGGGCTTAATCGACATCGGCGGCGGCAGCGCACAGGTGATCACCTCTGCCTATCGTAACAGCTGGCCCATCGGCTGTGTGCGCATCCGCGAGCGCTACGTGGGGATTCCCTATCCCGATGCGCTTCCCATGATCGCCGCGTACCTCACCGAGCATTGTGAGCTGCCCACCCTTGCCCCTGCGCACTGGGTAGGCGTTGGCGGCAGTATTACCACGCTAGCTGCGTTGCAGGCGGGCCTTATCGCCTATGACCCAGCGCAAATATCTGCTGTATCCATTACTCCCACCAGCCTTTCCGCGCAAATCAAGTCCCTCTCCGCCATGGGCGATGCACGCCGGGCACATCCGCTCCTGCGCGAACGCCACGACCTGATCCTCTACGGTGCCGCCGTACTCCTCTGGCTGATGGACACCCTGCACGTCACCGAGCTCCACGCCTCCGACGCAGACGGTATGGAAGGGTATTTGATGTACAAGCTTGGCTTCCTACCTTCGGCGGGTTAAGGTACAGCCTCCGGCGGGTTAAACTTTAAATAGCTATCAAGCAAATTAGGCAAGGTGCTACGTCACCTTGCCCCGTAAGCAATTCACGCATCGGAATAGAATCATTTCAGGTGAAAGCTTGCTTTCACCTGACCTCATAAAAAAAGCGGGCGACTGTAAGTCGCCCGCCATTTTTATGACTTTAGACAAGCCCCTGTGCGATCATGGCTTCCGCAACCTTCTTGAAGCCCGCGATGTTCGCGCCCGCTACCAGGTTGTAGCCGAGGCCGTACTCTTCAGCAGCTTTCATAGAAGCGTCGTGGATGTTCTTCATGATGCCCTTGAGCTTCGCGTCCACTTCCTCTGCCGTCCAGAGGTAACGCATGCTGTTCTGGCTCATTTCCAAAGCGGAGCAGGCAACGCCGCCCGCGTTAACAGCCTTGCTGGGCGCTACGATCATGCCCTTTTGCTGCATCAGGAATGCCAGTGCGTCGTTGCGGGTAGGCATGTTGGATACTTCGATGTAGTACTTGGTGCCGTTTGCAACGATCTTCTTGGCTTCTTCCATGCCGATTTCGTTCTGGGTTGCACAGGGCATTACAACGTCTACCTTCACGCCCCAAGGCTTTTCCTTGGCGTGGAACTCGCAGCCGAACTTATCCGCATAATCCTGCGCACGATCGCGGCCAGAGGCACGCATTTCCAGCATGTAGGCGATCTTCTCAGGCGTGTTGATGCCGTCTTTATCGTAAATATAGCCGTCCGGGCCGGAGATGGTTACTACCTTGCCGCCCATTTCGGTGATCTTCTTTACAGCACCCCAGCAAACATTGCCGAAGCCGGACAGTGCAAAGGTTTTGCCTTCAAAGCTGTCGCCCTCATGGTTGAAAACTTCCGCTACATAATAGGTTGCGCCAAAGCCGGTGGCTTCCGGGCGAATGAGGCTGCCGCCGAAGCTCAGGCCCTTGCCGGTGATAACGCCCGGCTCGTAAGCGCCGCGAAGCCGCTTATATTGGCCGTACAGGAAGCCGACCTCTTTGCCGGATACGCCGATGTCGCCTGCAGGAACGTCCACATCGGGGCCGATATGCCGATACAGCTCGCTCATGAAGGCTTGGCAGAAGCGCATGATCTCTGCGTCGGACTTGCCGCGGGGGTCAAAGTCCGAACCGCCCTTGCCGCCGCCGATGGGCAGGGAAGTCAGGCTGTTTTTGAAGGTCTGCTCAAAGCCAAGGAACTTCATGATAGACAGGTTTACAGAGGGATGGAAGCGCAGGCCGCCCTTGTAAGGCCCGATCGCGCTGTTGAACTGTACGCGGAAGCCGCGGTTTACCTGTGCCTGCCCGGCATCGTCCGTCCAGACAACGCGGAACTCGATCACGCGCTCCGGCTCAGCCATGCGCTCTAACAGCGCCATTTTTTCATACTCGGGGTGCTTATCTACCACAACCTCAAGGGAATGGTACACTTCTTCAACCGTTTGTAAGAATTCGGGTTCGTTACCGTCGCGCTTTTTGATTTTCTCGAGAACACTTTCGATGTAGGCATTCATGATACTGTTCCTCCATGTTTTGTTTTAATGTGTTTCTTAAAGATCCGCTTTCTTGACTTTGCGGAAAGTTTAACGACGTGCTATGGCTTAATCATACCGTTCCCTATTCTGCCTGTCAATAGTTTATACAGGGAATGTTCGTGTTTTCCATAAATATACTCTTTCTGTCCGTTTCTTTGGATGCCGCATATTTTCTGCCGTTTTATATGATATACCCCATTGATACCACAAAAACGCGTATGCAAACGCTGTATATATATGCGCATATTTTCTATATTATGCACGCTGTGCAACTATCTTTTAAGCGATGTATCCCCCGTCTCAGGGCGGTGTAAATGCCGTTATTCCTGCATACATGCATCGTTTCCTGCAAAAAAATACGCAATATATCGAAGTCTGTTATGATAAAAAAAGAGCCGGTCGCGTATGCGAACAGCTCTTTATTGCATGAAATACCGCGCTTATACAAGCTCCAGTACAACCACTTCGGCGGCGTCGCCGCGGCGGGGCCCCATCTTTACGATGCGGGTATAACCGCCCTGACCAACTTCCTTGCCGCGCTTGTCATACTTGGGCGCGATCTCGCGGAACAGCTTTTCCACAACGGGATGGGCACGATCCGCCGTGCGCTCTTTGTATTCGGACTTGCTCTCCTTCTTGGACTTGAACTCCGGTACGTCGTACAGATAAGACATGATCTGGCGGCGTGCATGGAGCTTGGAGGCGTTGTCGTTATGAACTTCGCGCTCGATGATCTGCTGCTTGTCGTTCCGTGAAGACTTGGTAACGACAACGCTGTTTTGGTATTCATTCACAGCAAGCGTGATCAATTTTTCAGCGATGGGGCGCACTTCCTTCGCACGTGCTTCGGTGGTAACGATTTTGCCATTCCAAAGAAGCGCCGTCGTCAGGTTACGCAGCATGGCTTTGCGCTGATCACTGGACTTGCCCAGCTTACGATTAGGCATGTGTGTATCCTCCTGAATTATTCTTCGCTGTTGCGGAGCGTCAGCCCCAATGCGGACAACTTCTGCTGCACTTCCTCAAGGGACTTGCGCCCGAGGTTCCGCACCTTCATCATTTCTTCTTCGTTGCGCTGCACCAGCTCGTCGACGGTGTTGATGCCGGCGCGCTTGAGGCAGTTATAGGAGCGGACGGAAAGATCCAGTTCCTCAATGGTCATCTCCAGAATCTTCTCTTTCTTGTCCTCTTCCTTCTCCACCATGATTTCTACACCCTGCACATGCTCCGTTAGGTCAACAAACAGAGACAGATGCTCGGTCAAGATCTTGGCGGCTAGGCTGGCCGCTTCCTCCGGCTTGATGCTGCCGGACGTCCAGACCTCCAACGTCAGCTTGTCGAAGTCCGTATTCTCGCCTACGCGGGTATCGGACACCACAAAGTTGACCTTGTTGATGGGCGTAAAGATGCTATCCACGGCGATCTCGCCAATGGGCATCCCCGGACGCTTGTTGCGCTCGGCGGATACATACCCGCGCCCGCGCTCCAGCATGATCTCCATGTACAGGCGAGCGCCTGCGCCCACCGTTGCAATGTGCAGATCGGGATTGATGATCTCCACATCCGCGTCGGGCTGGATATCCGAGGCCTTTACTTCACACTCGCCCTTGGCGTCTATGATGAGCTTCTTCGGTTGATCCGAATACAGCTTGCAGCACAGCTCCTTCAGGTTGAGTATGATCTCGGTAACGTCTTCTTTAACACCCTCGATGGTAGAGAACTCATGCAGCACGCCGTCGATCTTGACGGAGGTAACAGCCGCTCCGGGCAGGGAAGAAAGAAGCACGCGGCGAAGGGAGTTGCCCAGCGTAGTGCCAAAGCCCCTCTCCAGAGGCTCCACAACAAACCTGCCATAGTCGCTTCGCGTTTCCACGCATTCGATCTTGGGCCTTTCGATTTCTATCATGTATTACCCTCCTTCATCTACGGATTGATACATGCACCTTACCACCTATTACCTAGAGTAGTACTCGACGATGAGATGCTCTTCAACAGTCAGATCGATGTCATCGCGCTGCGGCATGGCAGCAACCTTACCGGACAGGTTCTCTGCGTCCAGCTCAAGCCACTTGGGAACCAGCTTGGAAGAACCTTCCTCGCGGAGGGTCTTGAAGTTAGGCATATCCTTGGAGCTTTCGCGAACGGTGATCACGTCGCCCTGCTTGACTAAGTAAGAAGCGATATCAACCTTTTTGCCGTTGACGCGGAAGTGACCGTGGGTCACCAACTGACGCGCCATAGGACGGGACTCGCCCATGCCCAAACGGTACACAACGTTGTCCAGCCTGCGCTCTAAGAGGCAAAGCATGTTCTCGCCGGTAACGCCGCGCATATTGGCAGCCATTTCATAGTATTTCCTGAATTGGGATTCTAAAACGCCGTAAGCCCGGCGGCACTTCTGCTTCTCACGAAGCTGGATGCCGTACTCGCTCTGCTTTCTGCGGCCCTGCCCATGCTGTCCGGGAGGGGTGGCGCGCTTGATCACCGCGCACTTGGCGCTGTAGCAGCGGTCGCCCTTTAAAAACAGTTTGGTGCCTTCGCGGCGGCAAAGCCTGCAAACGGATTCTGTATATCTAGCCATATCGGTTTGCCTCCTTAAACTCTTCTGCGCTTCGGCGGACGGCAGCCGTTATGGGGAATCGGCGTAACGTCCTTGATCATGTTGACTTCCAGCCCAGCGGTCTGTAAAGCGCGGATCGCAGCTTCACGGCCGGAGCCGGGGCCCTTTACATACACCTCAACGGTACGAAGCCCATGCTCCATGGCGGCCTTCGCGGCAGCTTCCGCCGCCATCTGCGCCGCAAAAGGAGTGCTCTTGCGGGAACCGCGGAAGCCCAGCCCGCCGGAGGAGGACCAAGAAATCGCGTTGCCCTGCAAGTCCGTGATGGTAACCATCGTATTGTTGAAGGAGGAGCGGATATGCGCAGCACCGCGCTCGATGTTCTTCTTCTCGCGGCGTTTCCGCGTGCCGGTCTTTTTAATATTGCCCTTAGCCATTTACGCTTACCTCCTTACTTTTTCTTGCCGCCCATGGTGCGTTTGGGACCCTTGCGGGTACGGGCGTTCTGCTTGGTGCTCTGTCCGCGAACGGGCAGACCCTTGCGATGACGCACACCACGGTAGCAGCCGATCTCGATCAGCCGCTTGATGTTCATGGATGTTTCACGACGCAGGTCGCCCTCGACCTTTACGTTGTGGTCAATATACTCACGAAGCTTGTTCACGTCTGCTTCGGAGAGATCGCGCACGCGAATGTCGGGATCGACACCGCACGCGGTCACGATGCTTGTTGCGGTCTTGCGGCCAATACCGAATATGTAGGTCAGGCCGATCTCGACGCGCTTGTCTCTGGGCAGGTCTACACCAGAAATACGTGCCATAAGAGTACTACACCTCCTGTAATATTTGAACCTGTGTATTGCATCCGCCGGAAAAGTACGGTTGCCCGTACCAGCCGCTCCGGCGGTGATTTTCGTTCCGCTAAAACAATGTTTCAGCGGGGTTTGGCGGAGCTAAGAACGTACACGCCGTTCTTGCCCACGATTGAAAGCATAACCCGCAGGGGTGGTTTTAATCAACCGCCTCTTTGGGTTTGGCGCTTAGCCCTGCTTTTGCTTGTGCTTGGGGTTCTCGCAGATGATCATCACGCGGCCCTTGCGCTTGATAATCTTGCACTTTTCGCACATGGGTTTCACGGAAGGCCGAACTTTCATGAGATTATACCTCCTTCGCTTTACGCAACTTGTTTAACTCTTTGCGCGCCAGGTGATACGCCCGCGCGACAAGTCATAGGGGGACAGCTCCACTGTCACCTTATCTCCCGGCAGGATGCGGATGAAGTTCATCCTCAGCTTACCGGAGATGTGGGCCAAAATTTTATGGCCGTTTTCCAACTCTACCTCAAACATGGCGTTCGGGAACGAGTCCGAAACCACACCTTGTACTTCAATGACGTCCGTTTTAGACAAGCTATCCCTCCTTAGCTTTCCTGTTCGGGATTATAGCCCAGGCTTTTCAGGCAATTCCTGATCTCCGCATCGAAGATCGGTTTGTCCTCCTTGAGCTTTTCCCTGATGCTTTCCGCACACGCGGGTTCCACACGAAGATGCTTCAGCTTCTTCTTTTTAGGCTTTGCCAGCTTCCGCAGGCACCCGTCAACGATGAACACATGTTCCTCGTCCGCAGCACCTGTGATCAAAAAGGCTCTGCCTGCATCCCGGCCTGCCCGGCTGATCGCCACGCGGCCCAGATGTTCCATTGGGTTGTCGCTCATGATACTCCCTCCATTGCGGAAAGCGTCAGGATCTCCGGTTCGCCGTCCGTGATGGCTATGGTGTTCTCATAGTGGGCGGACGGTTTCCCGTCCTGCGTGACCACCGTCCAGCCGTCAGGCTTGAAGGTGATCTTCTCCGTGCCCAGATTGATCATGGGTTCTACCGCGATGGTCATGCCCCGCACCAGCCGGATGCCGTGCCCCGGGTGCCCGTAATTGGGAACGTCCGGCGGCTCATGCATGTTGCGGCCGATGCCGTGACCGATCATCTCCCGTACGACCCCGTAGCCGTGAGACTCCGCATGAGCCTGTATGGCTGCGGAAATGTCGAACAGGCGATTGCCCTCTCTGGCATAGCGTATGCCTTCAAAGAAGCTTTCCCGCGTGACCCGTACTAGGTCTTGTACCTCCTGCGGCACATTTCCGATAAGGAAGGTTCTTGCCGCATCTCCGTGCCAGCCGTTTAAGATTGCTCCTACGTCTACGCTGAGAATGTCTCCATCCTGCAGGCGGTAGTCGCCGGGAATGCCATGTACGACCTGCTCGTTGACCGAGGTGCAGATGCTTGCGGGGTACCCGCGGTAATGCAGGAAGGAGGCCGTTGCATTGCGGCTTTTGATCAGGTCTGCCGCTGCGCTGTCTAGCTCCTTGGTGGTTACGCCAACCTTCGCCAGCGTGCCCATGGTGCACAGTACCTCTTCCACGATGCGGCCTGCGGCGCGCATCTTTTCAACTTCCGCCGGTGTTTTGATCGTCATGCTGCCGCCCCTTAGCCCAACCGGGCCACGATGGCGTTTAGCACCGTGTCGATGGGTTGATCCCCATCAACGGTAAACAGCATGTCGCGTGCCTGATAGTAGTCGATCAGCGGCTGGGTCTGCGCTTCGTAGACCTTTAACCGGTTTTCCACCGTTTCGGCTTTATCGTCGTCCCGCTGATACAAGGCCGCGCCGCACTTTTGGCATTTGGTATCCGCATAAGTGGATACGTGATACGCCGCGCCGCAATCCGGGCACATGCGTCTGCCGCTGATACGCGCCACCAGCTTGTCAAAGGGAACGTCGATGTTGACCACACAGTCTACCGTGGCGAATTCCGCCAGCGCGTCCGCCTGCGCCGTGGTGCGAGGGAAGCCGTCTAACAGATAGCCCTTCTCGCAGTCCGGCTGCTTGATGCGTTCCTTGACCATGTCAATGATCACGCTGTCCGGTACCAGCTCGCCGCGATCGATATAGCCTTGCGCCGCAACGCCCAAAGGCGTTTTTGCGCGGCGCTCGGCTCTGAGCATATCCCCGGTGGAGATATGCGCCATCTCATACCGGCTGCACAGGCGCTCGGCCTGTGTGCCCTTGCCCGCGCCCGGCGGGCCTAACAGGATCAGCTTCATTCTTGCGCTCCTTAGCTCAGGAAGCCCTTATAGTGGCGCATGAGCATCTGGGACTCCAGCTGTTCCATGCATTCCAGCGCAACGCTTACCATGATCAGGATACTGGTAGGCCCGAAGGGGCTGGAAATCTTAAAGGCGTCTAAGAGCAGGTTCGGGATGATCGCGATGACCGACAGGAACAGCGCGCCGAACAGAGTCAGACGGCTGGAAATACGGCCAAGGTAATCGCTGGTGGGCTTACCGGGGCGAATGCCCGGGATAAAGCCGCCGTACTGCTGCAAATTCTTGGACATCTCAATGGGATTGAAGGAGATGGCCGTGTAGAAGTACGCAAACGCGATGATCAACAGCGCGTAGAACAGATAGTACACGAACGTTCCCGTATACAGATACTGTACCCAGAACTTGGAGAAGCCGCCCTGCAGCTGAGGATCCACGATCTGGATGATCATCATGGGGAACTGGGTAATGGTCATTGCGAAAATCAGCGGCATAACGCCGTTGGCGTTGGCCTTCATGGGGATGTGGGTGGACTGACCGCCGTACATCTTCCGGCCTACAACCTTTTTCGCATACTGTACCGGTACTTTACGCACACCTTCGCTTACATATACCACCAATGCGATCACGCCGAACACCAGAACCAGCAGGATGGGCAGCAGCCACCAGGACAGTGCGCCGTCTGCAAAACTCTTGCCAAGGCTGATGACCGTGGTGGGGATCTGGGAAGCGATGGAAGCGAATATCAGCATGGAAATACCGTTGCCGATGCCGTTTTCCGTGATGCGCTCGCCCAACCACATGAGGAAGGCAGTACCTGCCGTTGCCACGATGCCGATGGTGACATAGGTGAACAGCCCGGGGTTGTGCACCGCCGTGGGCCCTAAGCCCAGGATGATGCCAACGGACTGCACCAGCGCCAAGCCGATGCCCGTGAAGCGGGTAATGCGCTCGATCTTTTTCCGACCGTCATCTTCCTTGGAAAGCCGCTCCAACGCCGGGATGGCGATGGTCAGCAGCTGGATGATGATGGATGCGGTGATGTAAGGCGAAATACCCATCGCGAAGATGGTGTATTGCGCAAAGCTGCCGCCGGACAACAGGTTCAGAAAGCCCAGCACATCGTATTCGCCGGTGATGGCGGCAATGGCTTCCGCGTTCACGCCCGGAATGGGGATGAAGCAGCCAAGCCGGTAGATCACAATCAGCAGCCCGGTATACAGGAGCTTCTTGCGAATGTCCGGTATTTTGAATGCGTTGACCAGTGTTTTGAACATTACTCCGTCACCTCGGCACTTCCGCCGACTGCTTCAATGGCCTTCTTCGCCGATTCGGAGAATTTTGCCGCTTTCACAGTGAGCTTTTTGGTGAGCGCACCGCGCCCGAGAACCTTCAGTCCGTCTTTCTCGATCTTGCTGACGATACCCTCGGCTTTCAGCAGTTCTGCCGTGACTTCGGTGCCGTTATCCAAACGCTCCAGATCGGAAATGTTGATGACGGTATACTCTTTTGCAAAGATGTTGGTAAAGCCGCGCTTGGGCAAGCGGCGGGCCAGAGGCATCTGACCGCCTTCAAAGCCGTTCTTCTTGCTGCCGCTGCGGGCCTTTTGACCCTTGTGGCCCTTCGTGGAGGTTTTACCCATGCCACTGCCGGAGCCGCGGCCAACGCGCTTGGGCGCTTGGGTGGAACCGGCGACGGGCTGTAACTCATGCAATTTCATTGGATGCGTACCTCCCCTTAAACTTCTTCAACACGCACAAGGTGTTGCACTTTAAAAATCTTACCGCGCGTGCAGGCGTTGTCCGGCTGAACGGAGGAGCTGTTGAGCTTATGAAGCCCAAGCGCCACAACCGTTGCCTTTTGATCCTCCAGCGCGCCGATGGTGCTCTTCACCAAGGTAACCTTCAGCTGTTTTGCTGCTTTTGCCATGTTCGTCGCTCCTTTCTGGATCAATCCAAGATCTCTTGGACGGTCTTGCCGCGGAGCTTGGCAACCTGTTCCACCGTGCGCAGCTGAGAGAGGCCGTTTAAGGTGGCCTTTACACAGTTGGCGGGGTTGTTGGAACCAAAGCTCTTGGTGCGGATGTCTTTGATGCCTGCTGCTTCCAGCACTGCACGGGCGGGGCCGCCGGCGATAACGCCGGTACCTTCTTCAGCGGGGAGCATGCGCACATGCCCGCAGGAGAATTTGCCTTCCACCTGATGGGGAATGGTGGTACCCACGATGGGAACCTCTATCATATGACGCTTTGCGTCTTCCACGCCCTTGCGGACAGCTTCGGGAATTTCAGCGGCTTTGCCCATACCGACGCCGACCTTGCCGTTTTCGTTGCCAACTACCATCAGCGCGGAAAAGCGGAAGTTACGGCCGCCCTTTACGACCTTCGCAACGCGGTTGATCGAAACAAGGCGTTCCTTGAACTCGGGGGCTTCCTGCTCGAAACGTTTGTTCTGCATTTTTCTGTTTCCTCCTTAGAAGTCCAACCCGGCTTTACGGGCTCCGTCTGCCACAGCGGCGATACGGCCGGTGTACAGGTAGCCGCCGCGGTCGAACACGACCTTGGTAACGCCCTTTTCCTTGGCGCGTTTGCCGATGAGCTCACCAACCATGGCAGCTGCCTCCGTCTTGCTCTTGTCGGAAAGCTGCGCCTTGATCTCCGCGTCCAGCGTGGAAGCGGAAGCCAGGGTGTTGCCGACTTCGTCGTTGATGACCTGGGCATAGATATGGTTGAGGCTGCGATATACGTTCAGGCGGGGACGCTCGGTGGTGCCGGTGATATACGCACGGCTGCGAACGTGGCGCTTCTGACGCACAGCATTTTTATCGATCTTAGAAATCATCTACTGTCACTCCTTCCTACGCCTTACTTGCCTGTCTTGCCTTCCTTGCGGCGAACGACCTCGTTCTCATAGCGGATGCCCTTGCCCTTGTAAGGCTCCGGCTCGCGGACCGCACGGATGTTGGCAGCAATCTGTCCAACCTTTTGCTTGTCGATACCGGCAATGACAATTTTGTTGGGCGCCGGCGTAGAGAAGGTGATCCCCTCTATTTTATCGAACTCTACGGGATGGGAGTATCCAACGTTGATGACCAGCTTCTCGCCCTGCATCTGTGCGCGATAACCTACGCCCACGATGTCCAGATGCTTTTCGTAGCCCTGGGTCACGCCCACCACCATGTTGTTGATGAGGGTGCGGGAGAGGCCGTGCAGCGCCCGGTGGCGCTTATCGTCGGAGGGACGGGATACGGTTAAGACGCCGTCCTTCTGCTCGATGATCATTTCGTTGGAGATCTGCTCAGTTAATTCCCCTTTGGGGCCTTTCACAGTGACGGTGTTGTTTTCACCGACCGTGATTGTCACTCCGGACACGATACTGACCGGAAGTTTTCCGATACGAGACATTCTTCACACCTCCTGTGAATGAATTACCAAATGTATGCCAGCACTTCGCCACCGATGGCGAGTTTTCTGGCCTGCTTATCGGTCATCACCCCGCGGGAGGTGGACACGATAGCGGTACCAAGGCCGTTTAATACCTTGGGCATCTCATCCTTGCGCGCATAAATGCGCAGGCCGGGACGGCTGATCCGCTTGAGCCCAACGATGACGCGCTGCTTGTTTGCGCCGTACTTGAGCTGGATGCGGATGGTCTTGATGTTGCCGTTCTCAAGGAGCTCAAAGCCCTTGATGTAGCCTTCGTCCAAAAGAATCTGCGCAATAGCCTTCTTCATGGTGGAAGCGGGCACGTCTACGCTCTCATGCTTGGCGATCAAGGCGTTCCGAATGCGGGTGAGCATATCGGCAATAGGATCTGTCACAACCATTGTTACTCCTCCTTTTTACCAGCTGGCCTTGCGAACGCCGGGGATCTCTCCCTTGTACGCAAGCTCGCGGAAGCAGATGCGGCAGATGCCATACTTGCGAAGCACCGAGTGCGGGCGGCCGCAGATGCGGCAGCGGGTGTAAGCGCGGGTGCTGAATTTGGGGGCAGCCTGCTGCTTGTTGATCATGCTTTTTTTAGCCACGATGTTTCCTCCTTTAGCCCTGTACGAACGGCATACCCATGAGCGCGAGCAGCTCTTTGGCTTCTTCATCGCTCTTGGCAGTAGTTACGAACACGATGTCCATGCCGCGGGTCTTATCAACGTCGTCGTAGTTGATCTCCGGGAAGATCAGCTGCTCCTTGAGGCCCATGGCGTAGTTGCCGCGGCCGTCAAAGGACTTGGCGGGAACGCCGCGGAAGTCGCGGACGCGGGGAAGCACGATGTTCATCAGCTTATCCGCGAAGTAGTACATGCGGTCGCCGCGCAGCGTTACCTTTGCGCCAACGTTCATGCCCTCACGCACTTTGAAGTTTGCGACGGACTTCTTGGCCTTGGTGACCACCGGCTTCTGGCCGGCGATGATGGCCAGCTCGTTGCAGGCGCTCTCGATGCCCTTGGGGTTTTCCTTCTCGCTGCCCAGACCCATGTTGATGATGATCTTCTCCAACTTGGGGATCTGCATCACGTTCTCGTACTTGAAGTGATCCTTCAAGGCGGGTACGACCTCGTCCCTGTACTTTACCTTGAGACGGGGTTCACCGGAGAAGGATTTCGCTTCAACTTTCTTTGCTTCTTTCTTTGCCATTGTTATTCGTCCTCCTTTCCGGTATTAGTCGATGTTCTTGCCGCACTTCTTGCAAACGCGAACCTTTTTATCGCCCTC
>CAYZAW010000031.1:0-26691 GCA_964476505.1 uncultured Oscillospiraceae bacterium
TCCCGGCGAAACGCCCCATGAGAACGCGCAGTTCCTGCTGTTTTTGGCGGCGGTCATTCAGGCGGTGGACGATTATCAGGATCTCCTTCGCATCTCCGTGGCAACGGCCGGAAACGATCACCGGCTTGGGGCAAACGAAGCGCCGCCTGCCGTGGTTTCTATATTTCTAGGCGACGAGCTAACGGCAGTGTTGGAGGCCATCGAGTGGGACGCGCCGTACAGCGCCGCAGAAAGAACGCAGCTGAAGCTTGGCGTGCATGCGCTCCCCCGCTTTACCCGTGATTCTACTGACCGCAACCGTACCTCGCCCTTTGCCTTTACGGGCAACAAATTCGAGTTTCGCATGCTGGGCTCCGCAAACTCCATTGCCTGCACCAACATCATGCTAAACAGCGCGGTGGCAGAATCCCTTAGGCAGTTTGCCGATATTTTGGAAGGTGCGGCGGATGTGAACGTTGCATTGCACACGCTCATTCGCGATACGGTTTCCGCACACAAGCGCATTATATTCAACGGCAACGGCTATGACGATGCCTGGATCGAGGAGGCTACGAAGCAGCGAGGGCTGTTGAACCTTCGCACCACACCGGACTGCATGCCTTTGCTTCTGGCGCGAAAGAATGTGGATATGCTTACCCGCCACGGCGTGTTTTCCGAAGCGGAGCTGACCTCCCGCTATGAGATTCAACTGGAAAACTACTGCAAAACCGTACGAATCGAAGCGCTGACCATGGCGGACATGGCAAGGAAGGAAATCCTACCTGCCATTGAAGCCTACACAGCCGAGCTTTCCGGCGCGGCAGTCGCAAAGAAGGCTCTTAATAAAGAGCTTCCCTGCAAATACGAAACGGCGCTTATCATAAAGCTTTCTCAGTTGACCGATGAGATCGCAAAGAAAACGGACGCGTTGGAGTCGGCTATTGCGTCTCTTCATGTAAACTGTGATATTACCGAGGAGGCCGGTATCATTCGCGACAGTATCCTGCCGAAAATGGCAGAGCTTAGGGTCTCGGCCGACGAAGCGGAAACGCAGACCGCAAACAAGTACTGGCCGTTTCCTACCTATGGCGATTTGTTGTTTGGCGTTAGGTAATACGCCGGTCATACAAATATTATAAAAAGCGCTAGAGAGAAGAGAAGTAACACGGGGAACCTTCCTATACAGCGAGCGCGAAACGGTGAGAGCCGCGCGGGAAGCCTGTGTGAATAACACTTTTCAAGCTGCAATCCGAACAAGGGGCTTTCCTTTAGTAGGTGCGACGTGCGCCGCGCGTTAAGCGGCAAAGCCTTGCTTGAGGCGAATGAGAAAAAAGATGGGTGGCACCGCGAGAACAGCACTTGCCCTATCGAATGCTGATCAACAACATTTGGAGGGCTTTTATTATGTGTTCTATTATGGGTTACTGCACCGCATCTGCGGATGCTGCGGCATTTGAAGCCGGCTTTGCCCGCACGAAAACCCGCGGGCCTGACGACAGCCGCATCGTAGATACCGGCTGCGGCCTTATGGGCTTTCACCGGCTTTCTATCATGGGCTTGCATCCGGAGGGAATGCAGCCATTTGCGCTTGACGGCAGTTATTTGGTCTGTAACGGCGAAATATACGGCTTTGAAGCGCTAAAACGGGAGCTATCTGAAAAATACACCTTTGTCAGCGGTTCAGATTGTGAGATATTGCTGCCCCTGTACCGGGAATACGGCACGGATATGTTCTCCATGCTGGATGCTGAATTTGCGTTGATCCTTTACGACAAAAGCAAAAATCAATGGATCGCAGCGCGAGACCCCATCGGCATCCGTCCGCTATTTTACGGGTACGACAGCACAGGTGCCATCCTCTTTGCCAGCGAAGCAAAGAACCTTGTTAGGCTTACAAAGCGCATCATGCCCTTTCCGCCGGGGCATTACTATGCAAACGGTCAGTTCGTTTGCTACCGGGATATCACAGCTGTGGAGCAAGTTATTACAGACGATTTAGATACGGTTTGCCGCAACCTCCGCGAAAAGCTGATAACTGGCGTGAAAAAGCGGCTGGTTGCCGACGCGAAGGTCGGTTTTTTACTGAGCGGCGGGCTGGATTCCTCGCTGGTGTGCGCCATTGCCGCGCGCTGCCAGGAGCAGCCCATCAAAACCTTTGCCATCGGCATGGAGAAGGACGCTATTGACCTTCGGTATGCAAGAGAGGTAGCGGACTATATCAAAAGCGATCACAGGGAGGTCATTATTACCAAAGATGATGTGATTTTAGCGCTAGAGCCTGTGATCGCTCTACTTGGCACGTTTGATATCACAACAATTCGCGCCAGCATCGGCATGTATTTAGTGTGTAAGGCCATCCACGAAACTACGGATATCCGTGTACTGTTAACGGGAGAGATATCCGACGAGCTGTTTGGCTATAAATACACAGACTTTGCCCCCTCCGCCGCCGAATTCCAGCAGGAGGCGCAAAAGCGCCTGCGGGAGCTGTACCTGTACGACGTTTTACGGGCGGATCGCTGCATATCCGTAAACTCGCTGGAGGCACGCGTTCCCTTTGGCGACTTGGATTTCGTTAACTATGTAATGTCTATCGACCCGGAAATGAAGTTAAACAAGTGCGGCAAGGGAAAATACCTGCTTCGCCGCGCATTTATCGGCGGATACCTGCCGGAGGATATCCTGTATCGGGAAAAAGCCGCGTTTTCAGATGCTGTTGGACATTCCATGGTGGATGACTTGAAGGCATATGCCGAAAGTCTGTATACAGACACCGCCTTTGAAGAAAAACGCCGTGCCTACACCCATGCCACGCCCTTTACCAAGGAATCCTTGCTGTACAGGGAGCTGTTTGAAAGGTACTATCCCGAGCAAGGGGGTATGATACCGGACTTTTGGATGCCAAATAGAACATGGCCCGGCTGCAACGTAAGCGACCCCTCCGCGCGGGTGCTCTCCAACTACGGCGCAAGCGGAAAGTAACAGCAAGCAGCTACCGTTATATAAAAACGTTATTGCAGGTACTTCTTTTCGCCGTCTTCTAACGCTTTCCATGTATCATACTGCGCCCCGGTCTCGTCAAACAAGCGCTTGATATCCCGGTTTAAGGCACCCATTTCATCTATGGCGTTCATGGCGTGATCGGAGGCGCAAAGCGGTTCCAGTACGGAATCCAACTGCGTATAGCGCATCACAACAAAAGTCACGTCAAACACATCATTCGGGTGCAATTCCGTAATAACGGATGTTCGGCTGACTGTTGTGCCAAAGCGGAATTTCTTCTTGATGCACAATCCTTTTTGTTTTATCTCCTCTGCCCACTTGCCCCGGGCAAGCAGGGTGACATCCTGCTTTGCCCGGAAGAGATTGTTTGCTAAATTACCGCCCAACACACCTGCGCCGTAAACCGAAATTCGCATACTGCGCCTCATTCAATCGCGTTGTATTCTACCGCTACTTCTGCTTTAGCGCTCGCATGGCGTTGAATACGGCAAGCACGGTAACGCCAACGTCCGCAAACACCGCAAGCCACATGGAAGCCGCGCCAAACCCCGCCATAGCAAGCACGATTGCCTTGATTGCCAGCGCAAATACGATGTTCTGGCGCGCAATACGAATGGTTCGCTTGGAAATTTCGATGGCGCGCGCAATTTTGGACGGTTTATCGTCCATCAATACGATATCGGCGGCTTCTATGGCGGCATCGGAGCCCACAGCGCCCATGGCAATGCCAACATCTGCACGCGCTAAAACAGGTGCGTCGTTGATGCCGTCGCCAACAAAGGCAAGCGTTCTTCCGGCGGCTCTTTGCGTAAGCAGCCGCTCCACGTTGTTTACTTTATCGGCAGGCAGCAGCTCCGCGCAATATTCGTCTAGCCCTAGCTCCTCAGCAACGGACTTTCCAACCTCTTCTCGGTCTCCCGTAAGCATAACTGTTTTTGTTACACCAGCCGCTTTTAGCGCAGCAATCGCTCCCTTAGAGTCCTCCTTTACCTGATCGGATATCACGATATGCCCGGCATACTCGCCGTTGATCGCTACATGAATGATCGTTCCTACCTTCTCGCAGGGAAGCCATTTCGCGCCTATGGAATCCATCATGCGGGTATTGCCTACGCACACAACACTTCCGTTGACCTTGGCGCGGATGCCATGTCCCGCGATCTCCTCCACGTCCGCAATTTTGCAATCGTCCGCTTCGTTGGGATAGGCCTGCCTTAAAGATTGCGCTATGGGGTGAGAAGAAAACCTCTCTACATGCGCCGCAAGATGCAGCAAATGATTTTCGTCGCAATTCTCCGGGTGTACAGCCGTTACGGCAAACACGCCCTTGGTTAACGTGCCGGTTTTGTCAAATACCACAATACCCGCCTTTGCAAGCGTATCAATATAGTTTGAGCCTTTGATGAGAATGCCGCTTTTCGATGCGCCACCAATGCCGCCGAAAAACGTGAGCGGCACCGATATGACCAATGCGCAGGGGCAGGATACCACAAGGAAGGTGAGCGCCCTGTTGAGCCACAGCGCAATGCTTGCAGAGAAGCTGCCGGATAACAGCGGCGGCAGGAACGCCAGCAGAACTGCGGAAATCACAACCGTTGGCGTATAATACTTCGCAAATTTCGTAATGAAGGTTTCGCTGTTGGACTTGTTCTCTCCCGCGTTCTCTACAAGGTCAAGTATCTTTGCCGCGGTGGATTCTCCAAATACCTTTGTTACCTTTACGCGAATAACACCGGATAGATTTACACAGCCGGAGATTACAGTATCTTCCACGTTTACATCCCGCGGTGCGCTCTCCCCCGTTAACGCAACAGTGTTTAGGCTGGTAGCGCCCTCAATAACAACGCCGTCCATGGGCACCTTTTCGCCGGGCTTGATAACGATGATCTCCCCAACCGAAACGGCATCAGGGTCTACGGTTAAAACTTGTCCGTTCCGCTCCACATTGGCAATATCGGGGCGAATATCCATCAGTTGAGAGATAGACTTGCGGCTATTACCCTCGGCGATCTCCTCAAACAGCTCGCCCACCTTGAAAAACAGCATAACAAATACCGCTTCGGCAAACTCCGGCTCGGAGTCGGGCAAAAAACCGATACACAATGCGCCTATGGTTGCAATGCTCATTAAGAAGTCCTCATTGAACACTTTGCCGTGCGCAATGTTCTCCCCCGCCTCCAACAGAACGTCGTATCCCGCAATGAGATACGGCACAAGATATAAAAGCAAGCTGCCCCACATGGGAAGCGCAGTATTACTGTCGATGAGTCCTGCAGCAAGCAGCAGCGCTGCCGATACAATGATTTTAATCAGATCGATTTTGTTTTCCTTTTCCATACGCTACTCCTTCCCATGCTCCATGCCGGATTCCAACATCATGCTAACGTGCTCGTCCGCCAACGAATAAAACACTTCCTTGCCGGATTTTCTGGACTTTACCATGTTTGCTTTTCTCAAGCCGGACAGTTGATGGGATATGGCGGATTGCGTCATCCCCAGCAATTCCGAAAGATCGCAAACGCAAAGCTCCGTTTGATCCAGCGCCCAGATGATCTTCGACCTTGTGGGATCGCATAAGGCTTTAAAAAGCGCCGCACTTTTTATAAAACAGGCCGCATCCGGCATTTCTTTTTGTAACCGCTGTATAATTCCTTCGTGGGGAGCAGTCACTTCGCATCTGTTTTCCATGTTAAGCTTCTCCTTACATGAATATATGAGCAATCGTTCATCTGTTTGCAGTATACATGAATGAGTGCTCATATGTCAATTGTAATGATAACAATATACAAAACGTCAAAGCCGTTCTTACATGCCATGGCTTTTCTTATATGCTTTTAAACGAGCAAACATAATTAGTCTCAAGTATTTGCAAATACAGTTATAAAATGCTAACCTTGGGGCAGCAATGATGTGCCATGCAGAATTGATAGCGTTACCGGTATCCCGCGTTCTATTGAAAAGGTGAAGCAATATGTATCTGAAAAACAGAAACGTAGTAAAAACCTCCGTATTCCCTGCCCCCAAAGAAGTGGTGTTCGATAAGCTGAAGGAATTAAAAACACTGCAATACATTGCCAAGCCCTATGCAACCTTTTTGCCGGATAACGGACAGGATAACCTGATATGGAAGGAGAATGCGGTTTTTTCATTTCGCTTTCAACTGTTTGGATGGATTCCCTTTGGTACGCACACGATAACCGTCATCTCCTTTAGCGAGGACGGCGGTATTTATATCCATGAGCACAATCCGCATGTGCCCATATGGAATCATCGGATCGTTCTTGAACAGATTGACCAAAACAGGACGCAGTATACAGACGAAGTGGAGATTGGCGCGGGCTGGAAAACACCATTTATTTATCTGTGGGCAAAAGCATTTTATGCGCACCGGCAACGAAAATGGATAGCGCTTTTAAGAGATTACGCAAAATGAATAATTCTCTTCGGCGGAGTCTGCCATGTGTACTCATAAATCGTCCGAAGCATATTCAGAAGCGATTTTAGAGAAAGAAAAACGCTTTAGCGGAGAAATAGAGGTGTTTTGAATGAGTGACTTGATGAAGGTGGTTGCTGGCGTTGCCATACCGTTTCTCGGAACAACGCTAGGCGCGGGCATGGTCTTCTTTATGAAGGGAGTCATGACAATGCATGATCGTGAGCCATAAGAAAATTGGCCGATATTTATTAATATGTTCAATTGTGATTGTTACGCAAAACGGCTCTTGCCCATTCATTCACTTTGGGCAAGAGCCGTTACCATTTATTCGTGTATACTTCGTTATGTTATGCCTTTGCAGAAGTATCGTTGTTTACCTTTGCGTTGTTCTTTTTGAGATAGATCAGCCAATACATCACACCCACCAGCCCAGCGCCGCCCACGATGTTGCCAAGGGTTACCGGCAGCAGGTTGTTGATAAAGAAGTTGCCCCAAGTGAGCAAGGAGGTATCCGCCGTAGCCGCCGCAACGTAGTTGGCGTTAGAGAGAGCAAAAATACCTGCGGGCACATAATACATATTGGCTACGCTATGCTCAAAGCCGCAGAGCACAAACAGCATTACCGGGAAGTACAGCGCCGCAATTTTGCCGCCAACGCTCTTGGAAGCAAAGCTCATCCAAACCGCAAGGCAAACAAGGAAGTTACACATCACGCCCCGCAGGAACGCATCCCCAAAGGTAAGCGTTGCTTTTGCGGTTGCCGTGTTGATGGTGGTACCTGCAAGTGCATTTGAAAACAAGCTAAGCTGATGTCCGCCGTTTACCAGCCATGCAACCAGCAATGCGCCAATAAAGTTGCCGATGTAAACCAGAAGCCAGTTACGAAGCATGTCCGTAACTCTTGCTTCTTTTTCAAGCACGGTGATGATGATAAGGTTGTTGCCGGTGAACAGCTCGCTGCCGGCAATCAGTACCATAGCCAAGCCCGCCGGGAACAGGAGTGCGCCTATCAGCTTGGATACGCCTGCGTTTTCGATCACGCTGGAGGCTGTATTTGCGCCCACTGCAGCAAAGGCGATAAACATGCCTGCCAGAATGCCAAGCAAAATCAGCTTTCCGCTTGCCATTGTGGCTTTCTTTTTGCCAATACCCACATAATTGGCAGCAACTTCATTCGGTGCGTTCATGATTGTACCTCCCCAATAAGTTCTTTATTTTATGTTCGATGGAAACCCATTGATCCGCTGTGAACAAGCGTACACGTTCATACGCTCTTGCCGTACAAAGCCGCACAACGTGATATGATACTGCTGCGCCAGCGCGATGGACTTATCCGTTGGCGCGGAACGGGATACCACGATGGGAATCCCCGTATGAACAGCCTTAATTACCATGTCACTTGGAACCCTGCCTGTGGTAAACAGCATTTTGTCCTGAAAGGGAATCCCCCTTTGCAGCGCCGTACCGAAGGTTTTATCCAGCGCGTTGTGCCGCCCGATATCCTCGCAAAAGCAAAGCAAGTCTTTTCCCGTGCTTAACGCACAGGCGTGCGCTCCTCCGGTTTCCGAAAACAGCGCACCCGCCTCTTGAAACGCCTGCATGCCGGTGATGATATCCTGCCACTGCACCTGCCCGGTAAACGGCAGCGGCTCCAGATTTCGGTGATCCATGTTGTCATAGGCGATGCTCTTGGGCGTTCCGCAGCCGGTGGTCACAACGCGGGGGGCACGCGCCAGCGCCGCGTCATTCTGCTTTGCATCGGATGCAAGCGTTACCCTAACTTCGGCAACGCCATCTGCTTCTATGGAGGCGATATCCTCATAGCGGGCAATCACGCCCTCCGCAAACAAGTTGCCAATGGCAAGCTCAGTTGTTTGCAACGGGGAACAGATCAGCCGCGTAAAGGGAATACCGTCTACCGTGATGGTCAGCAGATTTTCCGTAACAACAACGTCGTCCTTTTGCGTAACAACGCCGTTTTTGAGCGCCAGTATGGGAACGTTGGTTTTCTTTTCCATGCCCTTACCCACCGATCTGCTTGAGATATGCTAGATATTCTTCTCTTGTGTTCAGGTTGCAAAACAGCGACCAGTCCGGTGTAAAGGTTCTAGCCTCCTGCTCCGGCACATACAGCACGGATAGCTTTTTTAAAAGATAGAATACGGAGGTTTTGTCCGCCAAAAGGTCTTCCTCCAGCATGGAAAGCGCACCCTGCCCGTAAAACGCGTGGAAGGGTTCTATCCAGTCACCCTTCTGCGTGACGCAAGCGTCGATGTTCTTTGGATGCGTTGTAATTCGTTGCTGTAATTCCCTTGCGTAAGTGGGATCGAACCGGGGCATATCGCAAGCCATTACATACACGTATTCACTCGTTGCTGCCTTCAAGCCCGCATGGATGCCGGACATTGGCCCTTTTCCGGGAATGATGTCCTGTGTGACCCGTACGGCCATACCTTCATACAGCTCTGCCCGGTTGGTAACGATCAGGATGTCATCAAAGCATTGCCTGAGCTTGGGAAGCAGTGCACAAATCAGCCGCTGCTCACGGATTTGCAGCAGCTGCTTATCGAAACCCATGCGGGAGGACGAGCCTCCCGCAAGGATCACAGCTGTACCGAACGGTCTCACGGCGTTATGCCTTCTTGACCGCCGCCGCGCATACCTTGAATTCCGGTATCTTGGCGATGGGATCTAAAACGGTGTTGGTAAGCTTGTTCGCCGGGCCATCCGCGTAATGGAACGGCATAAAGATCACGCCAGCCTTGAGTTTATCGGTAACGGTGGCCTTGGTTTCCACCTCGCCGCGGCGGGAGGAAACCTTGATCATATCCCCGTCCGCAATACCAAGCTTGGCGGCATCTTGGGGATTGATCTCCACATAAGAGGTGCCGGCGATCTTGTTCACGCCCTCGTTCTTGCCCGTCATGGTGCGGGTGTGGTACTGATAGAGCACGCGGCCTGTGGTAAGAATGAAGGGATAATCCGCATCCGGCAGCTCCGCAGAGGGCTGATACTGATGGGGCACAAACTGCGCGCGTTCGCCGCGAGAGAATGCCTTGGTATGCAGGATAGGCGTGCCGGGATGGGTCACATCCGGGCAAGGCCAGCACAGGCTCTCGTTTTCCAACCGTGCAAAGCGGATACCGCCGTACTGCGGCGTTACGGAGGCGATCTCCTCCATTACTTCCTCGGCGCTGTTAAACTTGTTCTCATAGCCCAAGCGCGTCATTACGTCCTTTAAGATGGCCCAATCCTCACGGGACTCGCCCACCGCAGGAATGGCGGCGCGTACGCGCTGTACGCGGCGGTCGGTAGAGGTGAAGGTACCGTCCTTTTCCGCGAATGTGCAGGCAGGCAGTACAACGTCTGCCAACTGGGCAGTCTCGGTCAGGAAGATATCCTGTACTACCAAGAACTCGCACTTGTTGAGCGCATGCTCTACATGGGTCAGATCAGGATCGGAGATCATGGGGTTCTCGCCCATAATGTACAGGCTCCTGATCTTGCCCTCGTCGATGGCGTTCATGATCTCGTTAACAGTCAGACCGGGCTTCTCGGGCAGCTTTACGCCCCAAGCCGCTTCGAACTTTTTACGGGCGGCTTCGTTGGCGACCTTCTGGTAGCCGGTATAGTCTCCGGGCAGGCAGCCCATATCGCAAGCGCCCTGCACGTTGTTCTGTCCGCGAAGCGGGTTCACACCGCAGCCGTACTTGCCGATCTTGCCGCACAGCAGCGCCA
The DNA here is from genome assembly GCA_964476505.1 of uncultured Oscillospiraceae bacterium. Lineage (GTDB taxonomy): Bacteria > Bacillota > Clostridia > Christensenellales > CAG-138 > CAYZAW01. The sequence goes on from CAYZAW010000031.1 coordinate 10,157, forward strand.
GATTGGAGGTGCCCATAACGCCCGCGGTACCGGTGGAATGCTGGGTAACGCCCATGGAATAGAAGATAGGCGCTTTTTCCGCCGTTGCATACATACGCGCGGCCTTCTTCAGTTCCTCTGCGTCAATACCGCAGATCTCGGCAACCTTCTCCGGCGTGTAATCCTTGATAACGGCCTTTAATTCCTCGAATTTTTCGGTGCGGGCGTTTACGTAATCCATATCCGCCAAGCCCTCGTTCAAGATCACGTTCATCATGCCGTTATACAACGCTACGTTGGTGCCGGGCTTGATTTGCAGGAAAACGTCCGCTTGCTTTGCCAAGTCGATCTTTCGGGGCTCGGCAACGATCAGCTTTGCGCCGTTTAACAGCGCCTGCCGAATTTGTGCGCCAATGACCGGGTGCGTTTCCGTGGTGTTGGAGCCGGTCACAAATATCACGTCTGCATGGGCGGTTTCGGGGATGGAGTTTGTCATGGCGCCGGAGCCAAGGGTAGTTGCCAAGCCCGCCACCGTGGAAGCGTGGCACAGCCTTGCACAGTGGTCTACGTTGTTTGTGCCGATGGCAGCGCGCATCATCTTCATGAAGGCATAGTTGTCCTCATTGGTAGCGCGTGCGCTGGAGAAGCCCGCAATGGCGTCCGCGCCGCTTTCTGCCTTGATTGCCTTGATCTTCTGTGCGATAAGGTCAAGCGCCTCGTCCCACTCAGCTTCTACCAGTTCGCCGTTCTTGCGAATGAGAGGCTTGGTCAGGCGGTCGGGATGGTTGATGAAGTTGAAGGCAAACTTGCCCTTTACACAAAGCAGGTTCCTGTTGGTGGGGCCGTCTGCCGGCTCCACGCCAACCACCTTGTTGTCCTTTACCAAGAGGTTCATTTGGCAACCAACACCGCAGTAAGAGCAGGTGGTAAGCACGCGCTTTACCTCCCACATGCGGAAGCGATCCTTAGACTTGGGAACCAGCGCGCCCGTGGGGCAGGCGGAAACGCAGTTACCGCAGCTGGCGCAGTTGTAAGAATCGAAGGTTTTGCCAAACGGCAGAGAAATGCGAGTGTTAAAGCCGCGGCCTCGCACGGAGATGGTGTTATTTGCCTGCCGCTGGTGGCAGGTGCGCTCACAGCGATGGCACAAAATGCACTTGGTGGGGTCGTAAGTGAAAAACGGGCTGGTATCGTCTACTTCCCCCTCCACCTTTTTGCCGGTATAGGTGGGCAGCTCCACGCCGTATTCATAGCAGTAGTTTTGCAGCTTGCACTCGCCGCTCTTGGCGCAGGAGAAGCAGTCCTGGTTGTGGTTGGAAAGCAAGAGATCCAGTACAAAGCGGCGGGCTTCCACTACCTTCTCGCTTTTGGTGTGTACCACCATGTTTTCGCCGCAGGGTGCGGAACAGGCAGTTTGCAGAGACCTTGCGCCCTCTACCTCCACTAGGCACATGCGGCATGCGCCCTCCGCTGTCAGCGGCTTTAAGTGGCACAGCGTTGGAACCTCTATCCCAAGCTGCTCACAGGCCTCCAATATGGTTGTGCCTTCCGCTACTTCAATTTGTTTACCGTCAATGGTCAATACGGGCATATCCTGTTTCCTCCTGTATGTTATTCAAGTTCATGTTGCATCGCGTTCACCGGAAATTGCAAACGCGGTTCCGGCATATATCTTCTGCGGCATATGTAGCCGCTTTGGATCGTGGTAATTTGTTATTTTTCAAACAAATTATATGTCAGCCCTTGTCAAAGGACAATCAGTTTATAGCGATATTTAAATATTTCTATATCGCAATCAAGGCCAATTGCTGATCGCCTTTAACTCCTCCTGCTTCAAGGTGGCGGCGATATACTTCAGTGTTTCAGCAGTTTGGTCGTTTACCTGAAAATAGATGTTGGACGCTTTGTGTTCGCATGTAACGATTTCGTTTTCCATTAGGATTCGCATGTGATAAGACAGCGCGGGCTGCGTGATATGCACGTACTCTAAAAGCTCCTTGCTGCACATTTTCTTTCGCGAAAGAAGCAGCAGGATTTTTAGCCGCGTTTCATCTGATAATGCTTTTAATACAGGAACATTGGATCGAAGAAAGGCATCCATAACTATACTCCTTTTGCAAAGCATTACTGCCAAAGCGCAAACACATTGCGTTTTGCCAGTTACGTACTCCTTTGCAAAAGCAGGCACACAGGTCGCCCTGTATACCCTAACGGTTTTGCCTTCAACGGGTGAACTGCAAAACTCGGAGTATAAATATAGGTTTATTAGTATTATATGGTTAAATTCTTATTTATTCAAGTAGTTTATTAAATTAATTTGATATTCTTGCTATTAACCGAACATACACATGCGTCGAAAAACTACGTTTTACGCATTACTCCGTATAATACTTCTCCGCATGATATTGAAACAAGCTTTTTAGCATAGAGGTGATGTTGCTGGAGGAGACCGTAGCTCCCGTGATTGCATCTGGCTCGATAACAGATAGCTGCTCTCCGTAACCGCCCCAAGCATCATAATCGGCCTTTTGTGTTTTCACCAGCTTCTGCACAAAATGCTCGTTGTAATATGCCTCCGTGTATTCCGGGATATAGTAATTGGGATTGCTGTCTCCCCATAATCCCCGGTTCTCTCCAAATGTCAGCGTACGGATGGCGGCCTCGTCCGCCGTATCCCGGGTGTTTAGCAGCTCCACATACGCCACGGACATGTAGTTGCTAAGGGAATCCCGGCAGGTGCAGGAATGGAAGGCCACCTGATAGGCTGTAAACGTGCTGTTATACTCCTCAAAGAGTATCACAGCCTCGTATTCCTCCGCCGTGCCGCCCGAAGCATAATGCGTATAGGTAAAGCGAGGAAACGCCTCCTCACCTTCGGGCTCTGCCGTTTCGGGTAAAGGCGCCGCATTGCAGCCGGTCATGATTATAATAATGAGCAGCAAAGCTGCCGTCATACATTTCTTACTCATAATTCCTGCATTTTGGAAAAGTCCAGATAGGCGTAGTCCGCCCGCCATGTGGCATAAATACTATCCTTACTTGCATCCTCCGGGTAAACGATGAGCTCCAGCGCGTATTCCCCCGCATACGTCCAGTTCGCCCCGATATTATACAGCAGGTTCTCGTCCCAGCCAAGGTACAGCAAGAGGGTCTTCATCATGCCGGCATAACCGCCGCCGCCGCACATCAAAAAGATGGGCTTATCCTTTGGAAACAGCTCCTTTAATACCAGCTCTGATTCCACATAGTTAGGCGTTGCATTTTTAATGCTGCCGTCCGTATTCCATTCCACGGTATACAGCGTTTCTCCTGTATATGCGCCGTCAACGGGCAGCGGCTGCAAGGTGGCGATGTACGGAAAGGGCACGATCAAGAACCCCTCGATGGTGCGGGTCAGATCCGCCTCGCCGCCGATGTCCTCATACGCGGCAGGATCAAACAGCATGCGCACATCCCGGTAAGCCACATCCTCCCGGCCAAGGTATTGGTCTATGGTTTCCATATTGATGGCTTTGTCCACGCCGAACATACTGTTAGGGTCTGCCATAGGCGGCGGTAAGGGCACGGGCTGTATCGCTTGTGTATTGCAGGACGTGCAGGCAAACAAGCACAGTACGGCAAGCAGGCATGCGCATAACCGTGTTCTCATGAGCGGTACCTCCAAGGTAACAATGTTTGCCCGCCCCGCTCCAAGCCGGATACGGGGCGGGCAAGGTGTTCCTTCTGCAAGTCTTTTGCAGAAGCTTGTAAAAAGCTTACGCGGTCTTGACCTCTACCACCAGCTTGGCGTACGCCTTGGACTCGGTCTGTTCGCAGGGAGCGACCCAAATGGTACCGTCCTCGCCCAGCTCCTTATCCTTTTCGATGGCGAGCAGCGTATAGTCGCTGTCTGCCGCTGCCTTATCCATCTTGTTCTCGTAACCGTCATTTGCCACGGCGATCACTTCCGTATAATCCTTCGCACCGCAGGCGGCTAAAACGTCCGCCAGCTTGTAGCCGGTGTAGGTGGATTCGGAGGCGTTGCCCTTGCTATTGACGGTGGTGACGGTGATCTTATAAATAGAGAGCCCCGCCAGCTTGTCGTTGGTCACTTTTTCGCCGTTTACAATAAACTCATAAGGCTTGAATTCCACCTTATCGGTTTTATCGGAAATCTCGGGAAGCGCCGCCGCAGGTGCATCTTCCGCTGGGGCAGGCTCGCCCACATCCGGCGTGATGGTGACATCCGCATCCACATTGAGGCGGGACATGCCCTTTAGGTAATCGCCGGTGGTCTCGCTGGAGCAGGGCGCGAACCACGGGCCGTCCTTAAACTGCTCGCCATCCTTGGTGACCGCTAACAGCGTGGTGGGTTCCTTGGCAACGGCAGCGTCTACAACAATGGCATAACCATCGTCCGCAGCGGCTTCCACGTTGGTAAACCCGTCGGTAATACCTACGGCTGCCAGCACGTCGCTGATGGCAAAGCCCACATAATTGCAAGTGGATTCCGTACCGGAGCTGTTGATGGAAAACGCCTGTACGGAATACACCGGGTAGGCGACCATCACTTCATTGGTAACCGTTGTGCCGTTTATCATGATAGAGAAAGGCGGAACAGTAACGCCGCGTACTTCCTCGGCAGTGACTTTTGCCGCCTCCGGTGCGGGAGCAGGTTCAACAGCAGGTGCTTCGGGCGCCGCCGCAGGCGCTTCGGGCGCGGGTGCTGCCGCGGGAGCGCAGCCAACTGCCGCAAACAGCAGGCACAGGGCAAGCATACAGGCTAGTAGTTTCTTCATTGTTCATTTCTCCTTTATATTACAGTTTGGGAGTTATGCAAACGATGCGTTCTTCCTCCGGCAGGTATCTTAGCCTGAGGTCTGCATCGTAAACATCGCACAGGTTCTCTTGGGTAATGATCTCATCCGTTGGTCCCTTTATCAGCCGACCGTTACGGTTCAATATGGCGGCGCTACCGCCTAAGAGGATGGCGTGATCCGGATTGTGCGTGGTAACGATAAGCGCATAGCCCGCTTGGGACAATTTTTTGATGATGCGAAGCGTCCTTAGCTGGTTCCCGGAGTCCAGATGGGCTGTTGGTTCGTCAAACAGTATCGCTTTTGGCGTTTGCACGATCGCCCGGGCAATCATCGCCTGCTGCCGCTCGCCGCCACTGATCTGCGTGCAGGGCTTGTCTGCAAGATGGGAAATACCCATTTCCTCTAACGCCCGGTATGCTGCTTCGTGGTCTGCTTTTTTCGGCTTTTCAAACATGCCAAGCATGGGCGCTCTACCCATCAGCACATAGTCCAACACCGAATAAGCAAAGGTGGTATGCTGGGTTTGCTGTACATAGCTTACCAACGCCGCCGTTTCCCGGGGTTTCATGCTTTTGATGCTTTTATCGCAAAGTAAAACCGAGCCGTTTTGCGGCGTAAGGAGGTTTAACATGCACCGTAAGAGGGTGCTTTTTCCCGCACCGTTAGGGCCTAATATCGTGAGGATCTCCCCTTCCTCCAGCGTAAGGGTGATGTTTTTTAGCACCTCACGCTCCGGTAGGTAGGAAAAGCACAGGTTATTTACATCGTAGATCATGCCATGCGCCTCCTTTCCCTGTACAGGAAGAAGGCATATAACGGCGCACCGATGACCCCTGTTAAAATGCTCACTGGCATTTCCGCCGCGCCGATGGTTCTAGTTAGCGTATCCACAGCCAGCATAAACAGCCCGCCTAACAGCGCCGTTACCGGCAATAGCCGCCTGTGGCTGGGGCCAACAAGCATCCGTCCGAAGTGCGGCACCACAAGCCCAACCCAGCTGATGGTTCCAGCCAAGCAAACGGAGCTTGCGGTCATCAGCGTGGCGCAAAGGATGGCAACGGTACGCACCAGCGGCACGTTCACACCCAAGGCTTTTGCGTCGTCGCTGCCCATGGAGAGGATATCGATGCGCCAAGACAGCAAATACAGCGCAATAGCCGGTATCACGATGGCAGGCAGCACGCCGAACAGCTCTGGCAGCTTGATGTAGGAAAAGCTGCCCATCGTCCAATATGTAATGGCGGCAAGCTGTGTTTCCGGGTCTGCCACATACTTGATAAACCCCAGAACCGAGGACATTGCCGCCCCCACGATGATGCCGGAAAGCACCAGCATGATGTTGGAACGGTTGCGAAGCAAGCCAGGGATCAAAAGTGCCAGCAGTACCGCAAGCACGCCGCCCGCAAAGGCAAACAACTGTATCATACCGCCTGCAAGAGACAACAGTATCGCTAACGCCGCGCCTACGCACGCTCCGCTGGACACGCCTAAGAAATCCGGGGAGATCAAGGGGTTGTTGAATATCCCCTGATACACCGCGCCGGACACGGACAGCGCCGCGCCCACCACCACACTGGTCAGGATTCTTGGTACGCGAAGCCCTATCACTACGTTTACCGTCATTGTATTTGCGCCGTTAAGGGTACCCGTTAAGCTTTCCCACAGAATACGGATGCTCTCTTTTGGCGTAACAGGGTATTTGCCAACGCACACCGCCAAAACAACAGCCGCCAGAAGTGCTGCTGTGAGTATTGCTGTAAATAGCGCAAAGCTATGCGGGCGCTGTGCTTTCATGCGCGTGTTACCCCTCTATGGCATATCCCAGATATGCCGCATCAAATGTTTTTCCAAACAGGAACGTATAGTACTCGTCCACTTCCTGCTGTAACTGTTCTTTCGAAAAGTGCTCCGGGTGCATTTGATGGAGCATCCACATGGTACCTATCACGCTGACTACCCCGGGCAAGTCCCAAGAATCGATTTTGGAGGGAATTTGATACACGCGACCGTCTTGTACCGCCCGCATGGCGCTCCATGCGGAATCCTCCAACAACTCCTCCGAGGAATAGTCCAAAGGTGTTGAGCTTGTTAAAAACAGGTATTCCGGGTCAAAGGCAAACACCTGCTCCACGCCCACCTGCGACCAGTTGCAGTTGTTTGTGACCTCCGCCGAAACGGGAATACCGCCCGCTTTTTCGATCATCCAGGATTGGAGCATGTCTCCCCCGGCAATGCGGCCAAGCTCGCCGCCCATGGTAAGCGCGGTGGGGCGCTCGACTTCGGGGATATCCTTCACGATGGAATCGATATAAGCGAATTTTGCGTCCATCCACGAAATCACTTCCTCCGCCCGGGCTTCTGCGCCAAAGTACGCACCCATTAGGCGAAGTGTATTTGCCACATCCTCCATGCTTTCTGCACGGATGGTCAAAACGTCAATACCAAGCGGCTGCACGGCCTCTGCGGTTTTACTGTCGTTGGAGCGATGGATAAGCACCGTTGCGCCAGAGGCTGCAAGCGCCTCCAAATCCACAACGCCCCGGCCAACGTTTCCCGCAAGCCCCAAGGCTTCAACATTATCCGACCAGAATTTAGACTTGCAGTTGATGGCGCAAACCTTATCCTGCAATTGCAGCGCCACGATAAACGGCACGGATACGGCGTACACGGAAGCCATCTTCACCTGCTCCCCCTCCGCCGGAACGGCAAGCACCGTGCCGGAGGCATCTGTTACCGTATTTCCGGCAGCAGCGGGCTTACTTTCTTGCACGGCGCAAGCTGCAACGCCTAGCAGCAGGCAGCAGCAAAGCAATACCGTGATTGTTTTACGAAGCATTGTGTTCTGCCTCCTACTCTGCAAATAAGCTCTCGTCTATGGTAATATTCAGCGCGTCCGTACCGGGCAGCGTAATGACCAGCTTGGATAAGTACTTTACCGACGCGCCCTGCACCGTTTCCGCCACGCAGCGAAGCGGCCCTGCAGTGTTCCCGGCAAGCCCGGTATAACCCTCATGCTCCTCGGAATCCACCAGCGGGTAGCCATTGATGGCATAGCAGATCAATATTGGCTTGCGGTTGCCGTCGCCATCCAGTACGCCCTGCTCCAAGCCTTCCTGATAGAACACGCTCAACAGATCGTTTTTGTACCCGTCGGAAGCGTATACCGTGACCGACACCGGGTTGGATAGATCCGCCTGAGAGCCCGCAATCAGCTTGGCGAACTTCCAAAGGTCCAGCCCCTCGCATACTCCGATATCCAACACCGTGTAGGTATCCCGCACGATCACCTGCTTGAGCTTCTCCAACTGCGCCACCGTAAAGTTGTGCGTCCATTCGTTGGCATCGTTTTTGATGGTCAGCGTGAATTCGCTATCTTGAAACTCGCCAAACACATCGCTCATGCTGTGGCTCCATGTATCCACATCGTTTGCGGTGACCTCAATGGCAACGATGTTATCAAGGCAGCTCCCGGCGTTCCTATCGTCTGCAGTTTTTTGCGGAACAACAAGCTTGATGGGGCCTCCGTCGTTATCGTACGCCTCTACATAGCCCTTTTGATCATCATCTGCCGCAAGCGGCAAACCGTCCTTGCGATCGGTTTCTACATTGCCAATGCCGTAAGCCAGCATGGTGTAGAGAAGCGGTTTATCCTTTGCAAGATAATTCTCATACTTGCGGCCTTTTACCAAGGACAGCGGAAGCGTTACGGTGCTTCCGTCCGAGGCGTAGAAAATCACGTCCCCGGCATTGCTGTTGAGCCCAACCTCCGTAAACAGATCGTACACGGCAAGTCCGCGATACCGCGCTTCTTCGTGTGTTCCCTTTTTGTTCAAAATGCTGTAATCCAGCGTTTCCGCCTTGGTCTGCCTGCTTTCCAGCTCTTCCACGGTGAATTCTTTTTCCGCCGCCAAGCCCTCTCCGTATACGCGAACGGCGTATTTTGACAGTCCGCTGTACGGCGGATTGATATGGGCGTATGCGTCCGGCTCCAAGTTCACGGTAATGCCGGTCAGTCGCTCCACACACTGCGCATTGCAGTTAACGGGGTCGCTGCTGGGTAAGAGCAGCATCAACGGGCCGCCCGCGTTATCTACCGCATAAGCATCCGGTTCGGTGGAAAGGTATGGCTTTAGCGGCAGGCTCTTTATGTAGCCCGGCGCATCATTTGCTGTGGTCAGCGGGCTGCCGTTTTTCGCAAAGGCGATGATGGGCAGTAGCCCTTCCCGCTGCAGCTCTGTATTGTACCCCGCTTCGAAGGCGGCGGAAAGGTCTACCGTGACCTCGCTGTTCTCTCCTGTAAAGGTGATAGTACCAAGCATTCCCTGTAAGCCCAGCGCGTCCATGAGCAGGTATTTCAAATTCACGCCCTCGTAAACAGCGCTGCTGTATCCGCCGGCTTCGCTCTTTTGGAAAGTATCCTTTACCTTTGCTTCCGCTTTTACATTGGCTGCAACATCAGCGCCGTAAATCAGGCCTTCCAATTCCGAAACTGTAAACTGCCTATCGGTCAGCACTTGTCCGGCAGTGCTGTTTACCGTTACCTGCAAAGTGTTCTTCGATAGCGCCCGCAGGGCGGAATCGCTGCTTCCTGCATGCGTTTGGTACAGCACGTCATCGCCTACGATCACGTCGCTTAAATACTGTACCTGTCGGGAACCGTTGGCATGGTTGTACTGGGTCTTACCAAATACCACGCGAAGCGGCCCGCCGCTGTTGGAGAGGCCGGAGAGATACCCATCGTCTGTTTTGGAGATGGTATAGGGATAGTTGTTCACGCCGTAGCTCAATAGAATTGGATATCCCGAGCGTTCCAGATCCTCCGGCGCGGGAATATAGGTGCCGTCTCCGGGATCGGCAGAGTTTTTCGTATAGAAGCCGAACACATCCGGGTAAGACAGCGTATCTATGGAAAACGTTTCCGTGGACGGAACACCGTCTGCCGCGATAAACTGCACCATGGCTGTGCGGGATTCTGCCAAGCCCATGGTATCCGCGTCCGGCATACCAAGGTATTGCAGCAGCTTATAAAGGTCAAGTCCCTCATACTGATTTACATACCAATAGGCATTGTTTGCAAGGCTGTAATAATCCGTGTAACCGATACCGTTTCCCACGATGCTGCCATCCTCATGATAAGAAACCAGCGCTTCCAGATTTCGCACGGGCAGTACCAATTCATGCCCCAAAGCGCTTCCCCGGAAGGTGACGAGATAATCCGCATATTGGGAGGAAGCGTACACGCTGTCTGTATTTGCCGTGTGCTTAAAGCCCGGCTCGTCCTTTTCCCGAATGTATACATACGCCACATTGGAGAAGGTATCGTAGCTGTTGCCGTTGCCGTATTGATCCAAATCGTACACAAGCTTTAAGCAGCCGTCCTCATTATGAAGCTCTTCAATATAACCCAAGGAATGTCCTTCGTTATTTGCTGCATCAAACACAAACGGCGCAGCAAGAGAACCGTCCGGCAGCCCTACGCCGTAGGCGATCACAACTGGTCTTCCGGCCTCATGTGCTTTTTTGATGTCTTCGATCGTTAAAACCGCGAGTGTTTCTCTGGCATGGTTTTTAAATACGATCTCATACGCAGTATTCGTGAGGATAATGCCGTTATCCCCCTCCTTCATACCGGTGATCATATGGTAAACATCCATGCCTTCGTATAGAAAAGCGCCTCTGGAATCCTTGTAAACGCCTCGTACGATATTTCCGGCAACTTGGTTTTCGATTTCGCGAATAGAAAGCGGAATGCTGGTTTTCACGCCGGGGCCTTCCACGGTTTGCGTAGCGCCCGTAATGGCGTCGATATTATAGGGCAGCGTATCGTGCTCGGTCACACCGCCGTTATTCAAATGCCGAAAGGGAGATTCCTCTAAGTTGATATCCGGACGAACGCGCTCCAGCGGCACATCGGCCTCAGGCGCGCTCTGCGGCGCTGCCGGCGCGGCGCAGGCACATAAAAGAAGAACGGCAAAGAGAATACATGCGAGTTTTACGCGTGTTACATGGTGCTTAGGCATGGAAATGTGGCCTCCTTACATAATGGGATAAGCGAACAAACGCAAAAAAGCCCGAAAGGACTTTTTTGCATTATGACCAAAGAGGTACATATCCTTTCCAAATACGGGAGGTCGAATTGTTTCCGCATCGGCCCATAGTCCGCGCTGCCATATATGCGTTGCATACACAGGCGGCACGAATCGGATGTTTATTTAATTTTTTCTATATACCATACTACAAAAAACTGCCAGACTTGTCAATAAAGCGAACGATATCTTAACGACACCCATTGCAACGAGTAGTGAAAGCAATCAGTTCCGGGAGCAATTCATCACGATTCGTTTCCGTTACTTCGATGATGCGAACATGCTGATGCTCATATATGCTCTGTAAAAACGCTGTTTCGGCATTTGGTTTAATCACACCTAACACCTGCTGCGTACCGGATATGCACGATAGCACCGCATTACAAAAGACTTTTGCATGCGTTTCCAAGCGGCCCAGCTCGTCCATAATAATGATTCGGTCTTTGGGGATATTCTGTAATGCCGCCGCACCTGCCGCATCAAAAGCGGTTGGAAACGCCTTCCACGTGCCGCCCGACAGCTTTTCCGCACAGCATACGGGCGCATCCTTGCTATGCTCCGGCGCAGCGGAATACAAAAAAACGCGCTCGCAACCTTCGGCCTGCACAACTTTTTTTGTATAGAAGCCTGCTGTTGTAACGCCCGTTTCTTGTAATACATGCTGTATCAGCGTGCTTTTACCGACCCCAGGTGTACCGGTTAAAAATAGATGCATGGTACTGCTCCTTGTTACTTCCTTGTAGTATAACCGATATCATGGAAGTCTGCATCCTATGGTTGATAAAGTACTCTTATAATCCGGAGATAGGTGTTGTATCACTACATATGGGATACCTGTATCCATTTCATGCAGAAGCATTAGGTAAGTCTTGCCTTTGCTTTCCGTTTGCGCTTGTGATCCCCAACAGAACCCTCAAAACAGGAATCCTCTTAACCACCTCATACACGAAGAGTGTAACGATCAATGAAATTAACGTGATTAACACGAACTGCACGCCAATGCCAGCAGACAGCTTCAAGACAAAATAGCCCGTTACAACAAGAACCGGTTGGTGCAGGATATATACAGGAAACGATGCTTGCGTGAAATATGCGCTGAGGCGATCGTGAAAGTTCAGCCTTGACTGCCCGATGCCAAGCAGCGTTACTATCCCCATCCAGCCGTAGAATATGTATAGCCCTGTTATCCACACACCACGAAGATTCATAAAGCAGTACAGATATGTGTACAGTCCGCCTGATATCACGCTGATTGCTAGGCTTACAATGCGATACTGCTTGATCTTTTGCAGTATGCTTTCCTCTGAAAGGATATAGTACCCCGTGAGAAACAACATGAAATACTGCCCTATGCTTTTACCGCCAATGTTCAAAACATATTGGCACAGCCATTCGGGAACAAACAGGAGAATAATACAAAAATACGGGAGGTTGCCCGCATAGAATTTGGGCAAGCGTTTTATCTGCATTGTGATGATGAAAAGCGCCGTTAACGAAATGACAAATAAGTAAAGCAGGAACCAAAGATGCGCGGGCGTAAACCCGCCACGGTATCCCGTTAGATCCGTGACCTTTGTAAAGAACATTGCATACTGCTGCAGGTAAGTGCCCGTGTACCCGTTAAAATACACTTCGGCAATATATGTCATGACCGGCACAAGAGCAAGCAAGCCAAACAGGAACGGAACCAGCAGCTTTTTTGTTCGCTCCGTCACAAATTGCTTATTGGTTCTTTTTTGTAGCGCATACTTGCAGCTGATGCCCGCAATCGCAAACAAAAGCGTCATATACCATGGATATACAGCAGTTGAGAACGTATACAGCGCCGTGTTGGTGCAAGACCAAATATAGAACCCGCTATACTCGCCCCCGCTCCATATTTGCGCGGTATGGAATGGAAACAGCAATAATATCGCCATCCATCTCAGATTGTCTATGTAGTACTTTCGTTCCATGTTTCTGCTCCTGTTTCCAATTTCTCTGTTCTTAAGTATACCATGCAAACTACCGTATTACATCATAATACGCCAAGGCATCAGCCCCGGCGCTGTATCTGGTTGTGGATACTATTACAATGTTTGACCCTCCCCCACCGCCCTTACAGCCTTTCTAAAGCCATACCGGTTGCATCGCAAACCGCCCTCATTGTGTACAAAACAAAATCTCCTTTACAGAAAACAGTTCTTGACCGGTAGTAACTACCGGGCGCTATACTTATATCGTTAAGTTTCGTAAACAAACATGTAATGTGAAGCATAACGCGATTGCAATGCAGTAAAAAGTGCATCAATGAGGTCGCTCTGTGCTCCGAGAAATGAACAGCAAATGTACAATCGGAGATGGTTCCACGATTGAAAGGAGAAGAAATCATGTCACATATCACGCTTAACAATGGCGTTATGCTGCCACAGCTTGGTTTTGGTACTATCAGGCAGTTTGGAGAACAGGTCATCGATAATGTTGCCTTTGCTCTTCATAATGGATACCAGCTCATCGACACCGCTAACCGCTATGATAATGAGGTGGAAGTCGGCTTAGGCCTAAAAAAGTCTGGCTTGAAAAGGGAGACGTATTTTCTTGAGACCAAGCTTGGCCCTACGCTTTACGAGAACGACACGGCAATTGACGATACGCTCCTTCGTCTTGGTGTTGACTACATTGACATGATGCTTCTTCATCATCCTGTAAACAATTATATGCATGCCTACAGAATGCTTGAAAAGGCTTATAAAGCAGGAAAACTCCGGGCTATTGGTATATCTAACTTTCCGGTCGAAAAGATTACGGAAGTGTTGGAGCAGTGCGATGTGGCACCGGCTCTTATGCAGGTGGAGTGTCATCCCTATTATCCTGCGGAGCTTGTGAAACCGTTTTGTGACGAACGAGGCATCAAACTACAATCTTGGTTCCCGCTTGGGCATGGAAATCAAGATATGCTGCATGATCCTGTTTTCACAGAACTTGCAGAGAAATACGGGAAATCGAACGCGCAGATCATCTTAAGATGGCATATCCAGTCCGGATTTGCGCTTGTGCCGGGCAGTAAATCTCACGAACATATTAAGCAAAATGCTGCTATCTTTGATTTCTCTCTAACTGAAGAAGAAATGGAAAAGATTGCTGCTCTTAACAAGCACCAGCCGTTCTATACCGTAACGCCGGAATCTCTACAAAGCCTTGCCATAACAAAGTGCAAATTTGAGGTGTAATGATGTGGTCTCCTCCGGGTATTGGAATATGGTGAATAGTATAAATGTCATAGTTTCCTTGATACAACCATAAGCTGTAAACCGTTTTCATTGGCCAAAGTGCCGTTGAAATCACAAAACTTTTTAATGGTTTTCATGCCGCGCACTTTCATGATGCTGTCTATTTCCGAGCTATGATATAACCTTGTTGGATTTCCATATTCAAAGTCAGGAGTCTTTAATATATCACCAAAATAAAAATCATTTTGACCGTATAAAAGCGTATTTGAGGATTTATCCCATTCAAAGGCAGACAGTGTGATCCCATCCTTCCCGGCGTCCCACAATTTGCATGGGTAGTGGGTATCGGCATAGTCAGCACTCATGATATCCATAAAATGCTGTCCACCCGGTTTGAGAGCGCGTGACACAACATCAAATATTTTAAGGTTTTCTTTTTCATCTTCCAGATATCCGATAGCTCCATCGGCCATATTGATAACAACATCAAATTCATTTGTGAAAGAAACATTTCGAATATCTGAAAGAACGAATTGTGCCGGTAAATGATCACGTTTCGCTTCAGCCACAGCATCGTCAATGTATGCTTTTGTGATGTCGACTCCAACGACATGATATCCGCGCCTTGCAAATTCAAGAGAATGCCTGCCATATCCGCAGGCGAGGTCAAGGATCTTTTCGTTCCCGCAGAGTTCTAACTCTCTTACGAGGAAAGAAACCTCCTTCTTCGTGTTCTCCGTCCATGATTGCTTTTTTATATCCAAAGTCCAAGAAGCCTTATACCAATCCGATCGACCTTTTTTCATACATGTTTTCCTTCTTTTTCATTACGGTTTGGGCTATTCATCTTTTTCGGCTGCGGGAAGTCAACGGTTATTATCACTTACATAGATCGCCCTGCCACTAATGCGTTGCTTTACAGCAGGGTACTCCCCATTGATATATCCCAGGCAAACAAAAACGATAGGCATATACGCCTTGTCCAATCCCCATTGATCTAACAACTCCTGCATGCCTTCCTTTGAAAACGTATCCTCTGCACGCCCGACGATACAGCTTGAAACTCCAAGGTCATATGCTTCAAGCACCATATTTTCGGCACAGACAAATGCAGAGCCAATTTGATTGACCTGTGTTTTTCTTTCCCGTTGTATACAGACAATACCAAGCGCCTGGCAACCATAGAATCCGCTTTTGATAGACTTGTCATCAATGATCGACGGCTGTTCGCTGGAAACGCCGGATTCCCAGTTGCGATTCTCGCAATCCGCGTTAATTACTCCTATGCGCTCAATTTGTGCCGGGTCATCCAACATAATGATCTTTGTGCCTTGGCGTCCGCCGGGATTAGGCGCATAAATACCTGCTTCAACGATTTTATCTAACTTCTCTTTTTCTACCCTATTGGGCAGATACTTGCGAATAGACCTGCGCTTTTTCATAACATCAAGTAATTTCATGATGCGCATCCTCTCAAATCTGTATTTGCTACTATTAGTTAGTATAGCATAGCAAATGCATTACACAAAAGCGCCGAGACGATTCTCGCCCCGGCGCTGCATCTGGCAACGAGTGTTTTGTTGCCCACATCGTATTGCCCGGTGACTTAATCTCCCGCCTTTGTCTCTACCGAACCTGTTCCGGTCATTGCCAATTCAACGAGGTAGTCAATCTTATTTGTGTCTTCCTCACCATATGCATCCCGATACTCCATCACGTTATAAGTTTTGACGGCAGCGGTTTTCCACGACGACCCGTTGAATACGTTATATAAACCGGCATCCGCATCCTCTGCGGTATATGCTTCTGCCAAAGCAGAGTTTAGCGCAATATGCCGGGAGCATCCAGTACTCCCGGCATAACAGTATTTTGATTTGTTCGCCTTACGCCTTTTTCTGCACGCCGTTTACATCGATAAACGTATCGCCTTGCAGCAGCAGGTCGCTAACGGTGGTAAACTCGTACCCCTGCTCCAGCGCGGTAGATATCAGTGTTGGCAGGTATTCCTTGATTTTGAATCCGTTGTTGTGGCACAGGATGATGCATCCCGGCGCAAGCTTTGGAAGCACCGTATCCAATATGGTTTGGGCGCTTCGCTCCTCCTTCCAGTCGATGGTATCGATCGACCATTGCACCGGCGTATAGCCCATGTCCCGCACGGTGAGTATCACGTTATCGTTATATTCGCCGTACGGCGCGCGGAAGGTTTTGCAGCGCTGGCCTACCAGCTTTTCCATGTTGTCATCAAAGGTGGTCAGTTCCTTTTTGATGCCCTCTGCATCCAGCTTGTTCATATGCGGATGCGTGGCGCTGTGGTTGCCGAGTTCATGCCCGGCAGCGGCAATTGCCTTTACGTTATCCGGATACTTCTCCGCCCAGAAGCCGCAAAGGTAGAAGGTCGCCTTGATGTTGTTTTTCGCAAGTTCCTCCAAGATAAAGGGCGTTTTATCGTCTTCCCATGC
>CAYZAW010000032.1:0-25926 GCA_964476505.1 uncultured Oscillospiraceae bacterium
AATAGTAAGCAACCGAAAAGCATAACACCTGCATCTATATTGACCGACAATGCCAAAACAAAACCACCCCTTTATGGGGTGGTTTTGTTTTGCATCTGTTGTGACGGGAGTCGGAGCCGCGGCCGTTTACGGCAAAAACGTGCCGGTGGCACGTTTTTAGCGGCCGGCTTGCGTGAACAGGCGATTTGCGAAGCCTGAAAGGCAAGCAAGTCTGCCGATGTGAACGCAAGGACTCCCTTCACCTTTTCACACTTTAGTGGGCTGTTTTTGTTTGGCATCCGTTGTGCAGGGACAAAAAAGCAGGCGAATCGCTGCGCCTGCTCTTTTTTCCATGAACCGTAGCTGTGCTGCAAACCGTTAGATTTGGGGCGCGGCTTCGAAATCAGCCTGCATCTGCTGGCAGCCGGGAATGAACACATCGGTCAGGTACGCGGTATCGGCATCGACCTCTTCCTGCGTTTCATAGATGTTGTCCTTGATGGCGGCGCGGTATGTTTCCACGATGCCGGCAAAGCCGTTGAGCGTTTCCACGTACTCGGGAATTTGGTCGTAACCAGTTGCAACAGCGGCTTGCGCCAAGGTGTCGTAGGCAACGGCAGCCTGCTCGGTGGCAGCTTGCAGGTTGGAAAGGTCGAGCTTCGGGCCGCAGGCGGCAACAGTCAGCGCCAGAACGGCAACTAAGGCAAGAGCGATCAGTTTCTTCATGATAACATCCTCCCGATCATTTGATTTATGTGTCAGTATATCAGAGTATTTGGGTTAGTTTTGCCGTTTGCGCCAAACGGTAATATTTTGATGTAAACGCCACTATGCGTACGTATTTATGGTACAATATTTGTATTGTCGGAGAGGAGCACAGCGATGCAAATCGCCATTTGCGATGATAACGCCGCCGAGGCGACACGGCTGCAAGGGTTGGTAGATTCCCAAAACAACAGCGGCACAGATACCTGCGAGGTATTTACGAGTCCGCTGGAGCTATTGGCGCGCATGGCGGAGCAGCACCGGTACGACGCGATTCTTCTGGACGTGCTGATGCCGGGCTTCAACGGCATGGAAACCGCCCGAGAGATCCGCACGTTTGACGGCGCGGTCAAGCTGATCTTTGTGACCTCCTCGCCGGAATTCGCGGTGGAATCGTATGCGGTGGAGGCGTACTACTATCTGCTCAAGCCCGTTACCGAAAAGAGCCTGTTCCCGGTGCTTAGCAAGCTTCGAAGCACGCTCGAGGGGGAGCGCACCCGCTGTATTCTGGTGCGGGACAAAACGGGCGTTGTGCGCGTTTCGCTGGACGAGCTGGAATACATCGAGGTCATCAATAAAACCGTTTATTATCACTTGACCTCCGGCAGCACGCTGGAGGGCGCTGGGCATATCAAGGCATTGGAGGCGCAGCTTGCGGCGCACGAGGAGTTTTTTCGCCCGCACCGCTCGTATCTCGTGAATATGCGGTATGTAAAGACCTTCGGCACAGAGCAAATGGTGCTGCGCTCCGGTAAATGCATTCCCATCCCCAAGGCGAAAGCAGCCGGGATCAAAAAAATCTATTTTCAATTCGCGGAGCGTTAAGCTGTGATCACGCTGGATATTCGTACCGTTGCATTTCTATTGAACTACTTTATGGCGCTGCTGTTTGGGCTTGCGCTTTGCGTGTCGTTCTCCGGGCTGGAAAAAACACGCAGGAACAGTATCACGGTGTTTATGTTTCTTTGCGGCAACGGGTTGATGCAGGGCGCACTGTATTTTCTGTTTGGTTTTGCGCCGCTGACCAAGCTTTACCCCATATTGGTGCATCTGCCTATCGTGCTATACCTGCATTATGTGGGTAAAAAGAAATGGACGGTCGCCTTTGCCGCCATGCTTTGCGCCTATATGCTGACGATCCCGCGTCAGTGGATCGGCACGTTTGCGGCATCGCTCGTGGGGCGGGGCATTACGGCGTCCTACTTGGTGCAAAGCGCCGTTACGCTTCCGCTGCTGTTCGTGCTCGATCGATGGGTCGCGCCGTCTGTACGCAATGTGCTTGGCGGCGAAGGGCGAACGTCCTTTCTGTTTTCCGCCTTTGCATTGACGTTATATCTGTTCAATTACGCCACGACCGTTTTCTCAGACTATTTGTATGACGGCTCGCCCGTGCTGGTGGAGTTCTTGTTGACCTGCCTGATCATCAGCTATTTTGTGTTCAACGTGCTGTATTATCGGTACGCAGCGCGGCAAGAAGCCGCAAAACAGGAGCAGGAGGTACTGCGGCTGCTTGCCAAGCAGGCGGAGGAAACGCTAGAACACATGCGCGGGGAAGAAATGCAGGCCGCCGTATTCCGGCATGACCTTAGGCATCATTTGAACTATTTGGACGCGTGCTTGGAAAAAAACGACGGCAGTGCGCGCGCGTATATCCGAGAACTGACAGGAAAAATGCAGCAGCCGCGTACGGAACGCTTTTGCGAGAACGATACGGTCAATTTGCTGCTAGGCGCATACTGCGTAAAAGCGGAGGAGGAGCACACTGTATTTACGGTGCAGGCGCAGGTAAACAAAGCGCTGCATATTGCCGACAGCGACCTTTGCATCCTACTTAGCAACGCGCTGGAAAACGCCATTCATGCGGGGAAGGCGCTGCCGCCGGAGGGAAGGCAAATCACGGTGCAGCTAAAAATGCGCGGCAGCCAGTTATTTGTATCCGTGCAAAACAACTGCAAGGGGCCGGTAGAAATCAAAAACGGTTTACCGGTAACCGATGCGAAGGGGCATGGCTTTGGTGCCGCCAGCATAGCGGCAACGGTCAAAAAATACGGCGGTGTCTATACCTTCTCCATCGATCACAACGTGTTTTGCCTGCAATTCGTTGCTTAAACGCACCGACACGCCGCCTGCGCCTTAGCAAGACTGAGAAATTTCGTAACAGTGGCAATACAAAACTATTATTGCAGAGTGCATCTACATTGACTGACAATACCAAAACAAACCACCCCTTATGGGGTGGTTTGTTTTGCATCTGTTGTGGCGAAGGTTGGAACCCCCGCCGCTTTACTCCTATTTTAGCGCCGTACGCACATCGTCGCCGCCCAAAAAGAACAGCGCCAGCGCCCCGGGGCCAACATGCGCCCCCGTAACCGGCTCATAGCAAACGGTAAGGATATCCTTGGGCGGACGGCTGCCGTTTAACAGGCCTTCCAACCGCGCCGCGTCCTCCGGGCAGCCGGCATGGGCGATACCAACCGTCTGCGCCTCGGGATGCTCCACCAACGCCTCATACCTTGCCGCAAGCGCTTCCACCGCGCGCCTTCGCCCGATCACCTTGCCAAAATTCACGATTCGCCCCAACTCGTCGCCCTTTAGCAACGGCTTGATCTTCAGCACCGTGCCCGCCACCGCCGTAATGTTGGAAATGCGCCCGCTTCTTCTTAAATGCATCAGGTCATCCACGGTAAATACTTGACACATGCGCCCCCGAAGCGACAGCAACAGTGCGGCGACCTCATTTAGCTCCATCCCCTGCGCCCTGCACGCTGCCGCCTTGATAACCAACAGCCCTTCCCCCAAAGACGCGCTGTAGGTATCCACAAGGCGGATGCTGCGCGCCGGAAACGCCGGTTGCAGCTCCTGCGCCGCCAACTCGGCGGAGGCATACGAGCCGCTGATGCCGGAGGACATGCCAACATATAAGATGTCCTGCCCCGCCTCTAGCAGGGGGCGCAGGCAATCGATATACCGCTGGGGGTTGATCTGCGAGGTGGTGACCCGCGTGCCGGTGCGAATGGCATTGTAATACCCCGCGCCGTCAAACGCCGCCGTGTCCTCGCAGGTACATTCCTCCCCCTCCACATAGTACGAAAAGGGCACCACGCTTACGCCTTGCTGCACAAGCAATTCGTTGGGCAGGTTTGCGGACGTGTCGGTTACAATGGAATAGCTCACTGGGTGCCTCCTGCAATCTAATATTATGTATTAAACTAACACGCTGCAACTATTATGTCAAGTAGCGTACATCGCGCTGCTTCTTGCGCGCGTATACAGGTTATGCTACAATAAAGAAAAAACAGGATGTGAAGCAGGATGTATTATGATAACGCTTTGGTTGCGGGAAAGCTGCGGCGTTGGGAGAAATACCTCAACAATTACCGGCTGCCCAAATGGGAGGATATCCCGGATTTCGGCTTATACATGGAGCAGGTGATCGTGCTTTTGAAGCGGTATTTAGACTATCTGCCCCCAGAGCTGAAGGAGGAGCAGTTCATCACTGCTGCAACCATCAACAACTATGTGCGCATCAAGGTAATGCCGGAGCCTATTAAAAAGAAATACTACCGGGTGCATGTGGCGTACCTGATCGTGATACTCACCCTTAAGCAAAGCCTGAGCATCGCGCTCATACAAAAGCTGCTGCCCATGGGCTTGACCGAGAACGAGGTGGAAGAAACCTACCGGGCGTACCGGGAACGGCATGAGATATCCGCACGGTATTTTACCGAGCAGGTGCGGCTGGCTGGCGCGGTGATATTAAACCACGATAACGCCTCGGCGCTTACAGCCTCGCAAACGAGCGACCTGATCGCCTCCTCCGCCATCATCGGCGGCTTTGCAAAGCTGCTGGCGGAAAAGCTGCTGCTCTTGGAAGGCAAAACACTGGAAAACGGCGGCAGCATTGAAATACGCTCCTAAAAGCGCAAAAGGGCGCGGCACGTTAACTTCGTGCCGCGCCCTTTGTCGTTTGCCGCTTATTTTGTCTGCCCGTGCAGATAGAATTTTTTGTTGAGCATGATTCCTGCCGCCATTAGCAGCAGCAATACGCCGGATACGATCATCAGCAGCCGCATGGAGACCACGTCCGCCAGCGGGCCGAATACCACCATGCCAAGCGGCAGAAAGCCGGAATACATAGCGCCAAACAAACCGAACATCCGCCCCTGCATATCCGGTGCGGCGTTCTCCTGTAAAAGCGTGGTAGAGGCCGTTTGCACCATAGTCAGCGCCACACCGTAGATCGCCATCAGCACCAGATACACAATAAAGCTGGTAACAACGCCCATAGCCACCGCCAGCGCACCGAAGGCGATCATTCCCACAACCAGCGTTTTTACCCGGTTTTGAAAGCCGCCCCATGCGCCGATCAACAGCCCGCCTACCGTCATGCCGATAAAGCCTATTACCTCCACGGCAGTCAGGTACCAGTAGGTATCTCCAAAATATCTGCTCACAAACAGCGTGGCAAGAAAGCCCGCCGGAACGCAGAGGAATATGAACGCCCCAAATAGCAGCAGCAGCGGCCCTACGAACGCTTCCTTGGAGGCGTAGGACAGCCCCGCCTTCATTTCGGACAGCATGGAGGGCGCAGCCTCCGCCTTGGTAAACGGGATGGCAAGCGTGAAAAGCAGGCCAATGCCCACGGCAGCGGTTGCAATGTCTATCATCAAGGTGCCCCTAAGCGTGCCAAAGGACAACACTGCGCCAGCCGCCGCGGGGGCTGCAAACTGCACCAGAGACTGTAGAGTGGCGTTGACTCCGTTGAATTTCATCAGCGCTTCCTCGGGCACCAGCTGGGGGATCATGGCGTTTACCGCCGGGGTCTGCACCCCCGCACCCAAAGAGCGAATCACCGAGATCACGATAAGCGCCGTAAGCAGCGGCGTGCCCTCGCCGATCAACGGCATCATGAGCGCCAGCGCCAGCGTAGCGGCGGCGATCATGGCGTCCGCCCCGATGATGAGCCATTTGCGGGGGTATCTGTCTGCCCACACACCGGAGAAAAACGAGATGATAAACTGCGGTACGTAGGCTGCTACCGTGAGTGCCGATACCCATACCCCGGAGGACGTTGTAAGCGTTACATACCAAACGATGGCAAACTGCACCAAAGACGAGCCAAACAGCGTGATGGCTTGGCTTATCAAAAACAGTGCAGCTTTTTTCTTGTTCTTTTCCATAGAACTTCCCTCCTTTTCATAACAGCAGCCAGTATAGCAAAGAAATAAAGGTTGGTGTGTTACTGGAGGGTTTTGTGTATTTGATGAATTTTCAACAGCATCTCCAATATCTGTTCCGCGTCCGATGCGGTGTTTTCCAGCGATACGATCAGCCTGTCGCAGGCGGAAACGATATCTTCATTGCTCTCCGGCGTGTTCAAAATCGCTTCCACGGAGCCTGCCGCAGACGCATCCAAGCGGTTGAGCAGCCGCAGTATGGCGGAAAGGGAGTAATTGGCGCAGCGAAGCGTGCGGATGATGTTCAGCCGTTCCATATCCTCCCCGGCATATACCCGGTATCCGTTTGCGCTGCGCTTGATTTTTATTAGCCCGCTTCTTTCCCATGTGCGAAGCGTTTCGGCGGTAACGCCAAGCGCCTGCGCGGCATCCTGCCGCTTTAACAAGGCGGCATCTTCGGCGGCGGCATTGTTTAGCTGCTTTTCTACGGCGGCAATGGCAGCCTTGGCGCTTGCGATCTCCCGCCGTATGGCGTTTTGATACGCCTGTGCTGCTGCAATGGCGGCTTTCATATCCAGCGCGGCACAGTGCCGCACGATCTCCACCGCCTTATCCCGAAGCCCATTTTGCAGCACCTCCGCACGCATGGCAAGGCGTACCAGCCTGCACTGGGCAAGCTGTAAATCCGTATACACCCGGTATCCGTTTTGCTGCCTTTTCGGCGCGGTAATAAAACCGATCCTTTCATAAAGGCGCACGGTATTCACATGGATATGCGTGAGACCGGCGATCTGTTTTGTGGTATAGGTTTTTGCTGTATCGGGTGCTTCCAAAGGCATGCCTTATGATTTCAGCCGGCTTGATGCGTTGGCACAGTGTCTGCGGAATCCAAGCGCGTACGGCTGTTATTCCTTTCTGTGGTTGATGACCTTGTTGGTTTCCTGCAAAAGCTGCAGCGCCATGATGGGCTTCCCCAAATGCCCGTCCATACCGGCGATGCGCGCTTTTTCGATGTCCTCCGCGAACACGTTTGCGGTCATGGCGATGATGGGGATGGTTTTTGCCTGCATGTGTGCGCATTCCCGTATGGCCACCGCCGCTTGATACCCGTCCATCACCGGCATTTGGATATCCATATAGATCACATCGTACCGGCCGGGGTCGGAGCGTTCAAAGCGCCATGCGCATTCCTTGCCGTCCGCCGTCATATCCACGGCAAAGCCCAAGCGCTCCAGCATGGTGCGGGCAATCTTCTGGTTGATTTGGTTATCCTCCGCCACAAGGCAGCGCAAGCCGGCAAAAGGGGTATCCCCCAGAATATCCGGCCCCAAGTTCTTGGCGGGAGTGGTGTTGGCCTTGGGGAAAAACAGCTCAACGGTGAAGATGCTCCCCTCGCCCTCCTCGCTGTCGCAATGAATGGTTCCGCCCATAGCGGTTACATAGCTGTGGCAGATGGAAAGCCCAAGCCCCGTTCCCTCCACGCGGCAGATGCGCTGATCGTCCGCCCGGGAAAACGGCTCGAACACCCGGTCAACATACTCCTTTGAAATGCCGATGCCGTTATCCTCCACCACAAAGCGGATATCCACGATATCGTCGCGCAGGGAGGGGATTTCGGACACCACAAAGCGCACTGCGCCGTACTTGGGCGTGAATTTGACCGCGTTGGATAACAGGTTCCCCATGATCTGCGCCAGCTTGAGCGGGTCGCCACACAAGGCGGTATTTTTAATATTTTCAAAATCCGTAATAAAGGTTTGGCTCTTTGACGTGCAGATAGGCCGGATGATATCCGCCTGTCGCTTCATTTCAGCAACTAAGTCAAAGGGGACGGATTCGATCACGGTTTGTCCGCTTTCGATGCGGCTCATATCCAACACATCGTTGATGAGGCGCAAAAGATGATCCGAGGATTCCGATATGGTTTCTATATACTCCCGCAGCTTCGGCTGGATGTTTTTGCATTCCAGCGCAAAGGCGGTCATGTTCACAATGGCGTTTAGCGGCGTGCGGATATCGTGTGACACGCTGGACAGGAACCTAGACTTGGCCTCGTTTGCCCGCTCCGCCATCAACAGCGCGTTTCTTGTGGCTTCCTCCCGTTCATGCACGCTGGTCACATCCTCCGCCAACGCCACAAACAGGTTGCCCTCGGAATCCGCGGGGTATATCTGCATGGAAAAATAATTGGGGGGGATTACCCAGTCGTTATATACATAGCCGCTCCTGAATTCGGATTTGCCGTCCCACTCACGAAGCCGCATGTTGATCTGCGCAATGGCGTTCGTTTCTGTTTTGGAGCTGTTCTGCATTTCATAGCCATCATCCGTTTTTTGCAGAATAAAGTATTCGTCGCCTATTACGGCGGGCGCGTTCTCCGAAATAAAGCTGGGGCGTGCGTGATTGATGTTGAACAGGCCAAACGCGGTCTTTGTGCATTTTGTCAACAGCTCCAGCACCTGCTCCCGGATGGACAGCGCCTCCTTAAAGCGCGTTTGGCGCTCCCGGTAGGCAAAGAGGAACGCCAGCATGGAGATCGCAATAAAGAAGCATATCAAGAAGGCGCTGGCAAGCGTCAGCTTCCCCGAAAACTCGTTCATGGTTTCGTTGACCGCCGTTTCCGGCGCGATGTAAAACAGCCTTAGGGAAGCGCCGCGCACATGGATAGGCGTGGAAACCAAGTATTCTGTTTCTTCGCCCATGATCATAAACGCGGCGGCATCCTCCGTTTTTAAGAGGTCTGCCACGGTAGCGCTGGCGTCGATAAGCGGAAGAGTTTCTTTGCTGTATAACAGCGCCATTACGTTATATACGGCGTTGTCATTGGCGTTTGTTAAACGGCTGATCACCACGCCGTCTTTATCCGTAAGGTACATTTGCCCTTTACCGTCAAAGGACGTAATATGCATGCTGTCTAAAAAGAGCTCCATGCTTTGCACGACCGAAACCGCCACGATTTTGGAGTTGTGAAAGGTTTGCTCGGTCTCGACCGGCACGGTATAGATGATGTTGGGGGCCACGATGGTAATATCGCCGTGCTGCTCCCGGGCTCTGTTTACGGTTTTTAGCGCCGTATCATTCGCAATAGCCGTACCCTCGGCGGAATACGAAAAGCCGTTTTCCGTATACAGAAGCAAATTGGAAACCTGCCACAGATCACGCTTTCTTTGCAGCATATCCTGCAATGCCGCATCGTCCACCCATACGTTTTTATCCATTACGTTATCCGCAATGTTTTCCGCGATCTGCCAATCGTTTTCCGTTTTTTCCTCAACGTACAGCTTTAGCTGATAGTTCAGCTCGATCAAATGCTGTGCGCTTTCCGTTGACACATTCTGTTGAAAGCTTGAGAGCACGTTACGAAACAACAGCGCTACGGTAATGATCACCGTAATAAGCACCGCGCCGCAAACAAGGATGAACCGGTCTCTTTTTTTGTTTCGTAAAACCGGTGCTTTTGACAGCTTTTGGATTTTATCCGAAGGCTGTTGCGCCGTTTCGGTATCCTCCGCCGCACAGCCGGCAAGCGCCTTTAAGCGAAGCAGCTGCCGGTGCACCTCCGCATATTCCGCCTCGATATTTGTATAGTCCTCTGCCCGAAGGGATTCCACCAGCTTACAGATGGCCGAATAATACGCGGTAACGCCAAGGTTGCCCGCAAGCCCCTTTAACGCATGTGCCGATGTAAACGCCTGCTTATAGTCCTTGTCTGCCATGGCCTGCTGCAACAAACCGATATTTCGTTCCGCAATAAAATCACGGAAGCACGATGCATACAGCTCCACGTTTCCCATGAAGCGATCCATGATACCGCTTTCATCCGCACCGTATTCAATGATTTTTTGCAACAGCTCAGCGTTCGTCATCGTATCTCCCCCTTAGGGTGCGCGGGTTCGTTGGTTTAGTTTGCGGGCTCCTCCCCAGGGCGCTTCTTTCCCACATCGTTAAAGGTGATGTACAGCTTTCCGGTCAAGCCAAACTCGTTTACCACCTTGTATATGTTCATGCGGAACCAATGGCGGATATAGGACGGGGTTTTTAGCTGCACATAGATGCAGTCGTCCAACCGCTGCCTGTCCGACGCAATGTCGTGTACAAGCTCCTGCATGGTTTTGACCGTTGCGGTGTCCGCCACCAGATCCGTCAATAACACATGCCAGAATTTGCGGTTGTCGTAGGTGCCCGCAAGATACTTGGAAATGGACGGGTCATACTGGAAGGTGCCGGAGATCCAGTCATGCTCTACGATAACGGTACCGCTTCTGGACAGCACGGTTCTGTAGCGCGACACCTCGTTGTTCTGATATTCCAGAAAACTGTTTTGCGCACGTAGCCGTTCGTTTTCTGCCTTGCTGATGGCAGACTGCACGCGGATGTGCAGCACGTCCGAATCAACGGGCTTGGTCACAAAGTCCGTAGCGCCTGCGCGAATGGCCTTTAGGCTGGTCTCCCGGTTATCGTCTCCGCTGACCACGATCACGGGAATAGCGCTCAATTCCGCGCTTTGGTGCATCTTTTCCAGCACGGCAAAGCCGTCCATGCCGGGCATCATCAAGTCCAGCAGCACCACGGAAATGGCCGCACCGTAATGCCGCAGGCGGATAAGGGCGGTATTGCCGTCCTTTGCCTTTTCTATGATAAAATCGTTGGCAAACATGTTGCATAACAGCGCGTGGTCGATCTGGCTGTCGTCTACGATCAACATCCGGCGCTTGCGTTCCTTGCTCATTACATGCCCGGCATCATCCAGATTGATTTCCAGCCGCAGGTGCTCGTCTGCCATGTCTTCATGGTAGAAGGCGTAATTGTCCTTGCCGTAGCCCTTTACATAATACAGCGCGGAATCGGCCTTTTTATACAGCGCCTCAAAGTCCGAGCCGTCGCGAGGGCTGACGGCGATCCCAACACTGCCGGAGATCTCCACCTCCATGCTGTACGAGCGGCGCAGCAGCGCGCAAAGCTGCTGTGCTTTTGTTGCGGCAATGGCATCGCTCTTGATATCCTTTAAAAAGACTGCAAATTCGTCGCCGCCCAGCCTGCCTACCAAGTCCTCCGGCTCCAGTGCGCCGCAAACGGAGGACGCGATAGAGGCCAGCACCTGATCGCCCGTGCTGTGTCCAAAGGCATCGTTCACCAGCTTGAAGCCGTCGATATCCAACATCAACAGCGCATGCTGCACATAGGGCTTGGAGGTGCGGATGATCTCATCCACCTTTTCGGAGAAGGCGTTTCGGTTGTATACGCCGGTAAGCGCATCCCGCTCCGCCCGCTCGATGTTGATCAGCTCCGCCCGCTTCATCGCGTCGATATCCTCAAAGAGCATATATGCTTCCACATCCGAGGAATAGGGGGATTCCACCAAGTCCAGCGTGAGGCGCAGCCAGCGGTAACCGCTCTCCGGCAGCTTTTCGCGGTATTCCAGCTGCAAATTGCGCTTGCCCTGATAATACATGGAAAGCAGCACGTCCACGTTGAGGAAGGTGATAAACTTCTCCTGATCCTCCCCTACCACGCATTGCTCCGCGTACTGGGCGGTATGCTCGTCAAAATCGAAGGGGCCGGGCGCAAACTCCACGTATAACAGCGTGCCCTCCACGGTATCGAACAGGGTCTTGCGATTGACGTTGCAGCGATACAGCGTATAGGTGTTGGGGTCCTTTTCCTGTAAGGACTGCTGCCACTTTTTATACGCGGCATCCTTTTCCAGCCTGTCGGTAACATCCCGGAAGGACACAACGGCGGAAACCGGCTTGCCGTCCTCTGAGAATATAGTGGAGAAATGCGCTTCCAACCAGCGCCAGCCGTTGGTAGACAGGCGTTGGTAGATCATGCTGCCTTTTTTCTCGCCCCGGATAATGCTTTCGTAAAATTCGGTGTACACGTTCGCCGTTTCAGGCGATACGCTGCCCCTTCGCACCTCCCCGTAGGGAACGTCCACCAAGGTGTGCCCAGTCTCGAACATGGGGTTTGCCACAGGAGACACCGCCAGCGTTCGCTCTAAAATGTTGAACTTACACACCACGTTTTTGCTGTGCTCGATGGCAAGGCGGTTCTCCTCCTCGCTGACACGCAGCTGCTCTAATGCCTGCTGTCTGACAGTTACGTCAAACATCACCGCGTTTACGGTCAGGTTATCCCCGCGGGGTTCTCCTGCCGTTGCCTTTAGATTGATCCATTTATAACTGCCGTCCTTTACCTTGGCGCGGTATACGCAGTCTATAGGCGTATGCTCGCTGACAAATGCTTTTATGGCTTCCTTTACCTTAGGCACATCCTGTTCCAGCACCAAATCAAGCGGGTTGTCCATGCTTGCCTGCCGGTATTCCTCCCGGGTATAGCCGTACAGCCTGCAAAAGCCGTCGCTGAAATATGTAACACGGATATCCTCTAACGCCTCCGGCCTGCCCTCGAAGATGGCGATACCGCCGGGTAGGTTGTTTGTTAACAGCTCCAGCTGCGACTGCATTTCCCGTGCCTTTGTGATATCCCTGCCAACGCCGTACACGCCTACTACGTTCCCGCCGGAGTCCTTTAGCGGATACAAGGATATCGTGGCGTAGCGCTGTATGCCGTTCACGGCAGGCAAAGCCTTTTCGCTGTCTACAATGGACTCGCCGGTTTCCAGCACCTGGCGGTCCTCGGCGGCGTATTGATCCACATAAGCGGGGTTGATCAATTCATAATCCGACTTCCCGATCACGTCTTTCTCATTATCAACGCCAAGCAGCTGACAAACCATTCGGCTGCAGCAAATATAGCGCAAATTCTTGTCCTTTACAAAGGAAATATCGGAGGAAGCGCCCATCATGGCGTTCAGCGCCACGGGCAGCATCTCCTGAATGGACATGGCTTCGTCCGAAATGGGGATGTAGGTGGCGTAAACTGCGTACTTGCCCTCTTCTTTTTCTACCATCCGTGCGATCACATGGAACGGGCGGTACTCATTTTCGCCATAGCGCATGCGGATGTCGCAAACGACATCCCGTTTTTGCAAAATCGCCGAATCCAACTCCCGGATAACGATGTTGGCATCCTCCGGGTGAACGGATTTTAACGGTTTGTTCTCTAAAACCACCTCGGGTGAACGGTTTACCAGCTCCCAATATCGCTTATTCAGATGCACGATGGACAGCTCGCCTTTTTCATACGAGAACAACGCCGCGCCGCCGGGCAGGTTGTCTAACAGCTCTTGTGCCGCCAGTTTTTCCGCCGTAAAATCCGTATAGGTGGTGATCTGCACAGGCTGCTGCGTTCCCTCGAAATAGGTCGTGGAGATGTTGCTTCTCATCCAGATCACACTGCCGTCACGCTTGACGGCGCGGTATTCTATTCTTGCGGGGTTTCCTGTACTGTTTACCTGTTCCGTAACCTGCACAACGCGCAGCCTGTCCTCGGGGTGGATGGCGGCATAACCATTGCCGCCGATCTCCGCCTCAAACTGCTGCCTTGTATAGCCGATCAGCTCGAAATACAGATCGTTTGATAGCAGGTATTCCACGGTATCCCCATCGATCCGTACCGCCGTGATACCGCAGTTCACGTTTTCCATCACCGTTTTCAGCTGCCGCATCAGCTTGCGTTCGCTTTGCTCCGCCTCGCGCTGGGCTGTGGTATTGATCACGGTGCTGTAAAACAGGTAACGGTCGCCCGCGCGGGCGATCACCTGCATGGTGGAGCGGATGTGCAGCGGCTTATGGACGTTGTACAGCCCCATCACCTTGGTTTCGCAGGTGCACTCCTTACCGGTTTCGATGGCGCGAAGGATACTGCCGAAAAAAATGTCGCGGTCGGCCTGATCCATGTAATCAAACACGTTATGGGAATAAATATCGTCGTCAGTCACCTGCTCGCCAAACACCTTAACATATTTATTATTGACGCGCAGCATTTCCTGCTTGCCGTTGTGATATTCAAAGATGCACGCGCCGCCCACATAGCTGTTGAAAATCAGCGTGTCCATGCTCTTGGGGTCCCAGAACCGTTCGTTATCCAGGTTTTCAACGGTCTGCATGGTCAGCAGCCGTTCTTCCTTACCGGCTCCCTCGCAATGCGCCTCATACTCGCTTGCGGGCATGGGCCGGGCGTATAAGTATCCCTGCACATAGCTGCAGCCGATGGATTTTAAGAAGTCCGCCTGCTCGATCAGCTCCACGCCCTCTGCGATCACGGACATGCCGAGCCACTTGGTCATACGCACGATGGATTCTAATATGTTGCCGCCACGCTGGGAATCCTCGTTGTCCTCCAAAAAGCGCATATCCAGCTTGACCACCTGCGCTGGCACACTTTTTAGGGTGTTCAGGGAGGAATAGCCGCTGCCAAAGTCGTCGATCTCCACGGTAAAACCAAGCTCGATCAGGCGCTTTACCACGTCCACGATCTGCTGGGCAGACTTTGCAAAGGCAGATTCCGTCACCTCCAGGCGCAGCTGCTCCACCGGGATGCGGTACTTCTTGATAAGCCCTGTCAATACGTCTATCAGGTCTTTCCGGAAAATATCGTTGCGGGATACGTTCACGGATACCGGCAGCGGCGCGCGCCCCTCGTCCGTCCATTTGCGCAGATACCGGCAGGTCTCCTCCCACACGTATTTATCCAGCTCGTAAATAAAGCCGTTTTTCTCGAATATGGGAATGAACATGTTGGGCGGAATGAGCCCCCGCTTAGGATGCCGCCAGCGCACCAGCGCCTCCGCGCCGATCAACGCCCCCGTGGCATGATTGTACTGGGGCTGGAACCAAACCTCAAACTGACGGTTTTGCAAAGCGCCGTCCATTTCGGTAACGATCTTCTGCTCGCCCAGCAGGAAATCCCGCATGGATTCGTCGTATTGGGCAATGTTATGCCCGTATTTTCCCTTTGCGGCGGCCTCGGCAAGCACGGCTCTGTCGTACATGGCGCTGGGAGAAAGAGACAGGTCGTTAACCAAATACCTGCCGATGCTGAAGGTCAGAGGCGAGGCGAGCCCTTCTATATTGCATGCCTTGGTTCGAATCTGTATAAGCGCATCGGTCTCTAATAAAGACGCGGGATACAACACGGCGAAATTATCAGCCATGATGCGGCAGCAAATGCCGCCAAGCGGTACAAAGCCGCGCTGGAACACGCTTGCGATATAACGCAGCGCCTCGTCGCCCTTTTCCGTTCCGTACTGGTCGTTGATCACCTTGAAGCTGTCGATATCGAAGCAGGCCATCACATAATAGCCCGGCTCATGGTCGCCCACCAGTTCCTCCACTTTTTCAAAGAACGCCTCCCGGCTGTACAGCCCGGTGAGCCTGTCCCTCTGAAGGGCATTGACCGTTGCCGCCGTTTCTCTTAAATTGATGGTGTTGCGGATGCGCTGCTTGATGATGGCGGAATTGTACGGCTTGGAAATGTAGTCCTTTGCCCCCAACAGCAGCGCCCGTTCCTCGGACGCGGCATCCGTTTGCCCGGTGGTTACGATCACGGGAAGCTGGCAAAGCACTTCGCTCCCCTGCATGTATGCCAAAACCTCAAAGCCGTCCATCACGGGCATCACAAGATCCAGCAATACGGCTGAAATCTCTTTATAATCGCGATTCATCATCGCAATGGCTTCCTGCCCGTGTTCCGCTTCGAGTATACGGTATTCGTCCCCAAGAATGTTTTTCAGGATCTCTCTGTTGGATCGGATATCATCCACAATGAGAATCTGCCTAGGCATGCAATAGCTTCCTCCTGCGCTTCAAAGTTTCACACAGCCTGCCCCGGCCTGATTGTGAGGTATGGGCGTGACTTGTGAAATAACCGATTACAAATATATATACCCCCACGCATATGCACTAAAACCCCAACTATCCAAAATATGGTTGTTTTTTCGACCCCGCCGATGGTACAATAACCACTGTAATCCGGAAGGAAAAACACGGCGCGGTTGGTAGTCCGCGCGTGGCGCAAGCCATCAGTAACCTGCCCTCCTGGGGTTGTCCGCCTTCCAGAAACCAAGATTACGGACAGGAGGATGCAATGTGGATTGTTCCATTGCATGCACGGTTTTCTTTGAGGACCCGTTTTGGGTGGGCGTATTGGAAAGCACCTCGGACGGCGGCCTATCCGCCGCGAAGATCACCTTTGGGGCGGAGCCTAAGGACGCAGAGGTGTGGGAGTTCATCCTCACCCGGTATTACTCTCTGGCGTTTTCCAAGCCCGTGACCGCCCAACAGCGCACGGTAGCGCGCCCCAATCCCAAAAGGATGCAGCGCGTAGCCGCCAAAGCGCTTGGGCAAACAGGCGTTGGTACCAAAGCGCAACAGGCTTTGCAAGCCCAGTATGAGGCTAACAAGCAAGAACACAAGGCGCGTTCCAGAGAGGAGCGGGACGCCGAAGCGGAACGCCAGTTCCAGCTGCGGCAGGAAAAAAAGAAAGCCAAGCACAAAGGGCATTAGCCCGGCCATGATCGAAAAAGTAGCCGCAGGCTACTTTTTCAAATTATTTTCGGATACAAGAAAGGACAACGAACCACCCATGACGAAAAAGCGCAATACAATGCTTCTGTGTTTACTTACATGCCTACTGCTTCTTACCGGCTGCGCAAAAACACCCGCAGGCGGCAGCACCACGCTAGCGCAGCGCGGCATAGATATGGCAGTTACCATGGACGAGCTGGCAGGCGTTCAGGAATACGCCCAGGCCATGTCCGCCTCGGCGGAATTGAACGAGGAGATCGCCCGCATGGCGGCGGGAGATTACAGTACGCCCGCTGCCGTGTATCAAATCAGCATGCCAAGCAATGCGGCTTTGTCGTACTTTCAAATGGACAAAGCCCAGTTGAATACAAAGCTTTCCGGGTGGCTGGTCTCCCGGGCGTACGCCGCCCTGCCCAACATGCTGATCGGCCGCTCCGGTGCGGCAATGCTGGCTGCCTCCGCAGTCATCAATTACACCGAGGTGTTTACGGCACAGGGCATAACAGCGCCCGTACTGTATCTGTACCGGTATAACGGCGCTTACGACGTGATGGCAGTATTCTTGCCGGGAAGCGACGGCGCCGTATCGGGCTCGGTATATTTTATTCCCACAAGCGACGGCTTAAAAGACTGCGGCAGTGCGCAGGAGGTTTCCGCGTGGCTCAGGGAACGGCTGTTTTTTGAAACGGAAGTTACCGCTGTTTCGGTAGAGTAGCAGATATTGCATAAGCACCGCTTATTTTTCATTTGAAAGTTTCCCGGATTTTCGTGTATAATGTATGTAAAGCATGTGGTTTCGCAAGCGGCACTCCATTGCGGGCCACATGCTTTTAATGTCTCTCATCAAAAACATACCGTAAGCGCAAATACTGTTTTGCGGAAGGAGGACGGCTATGCCTATGCCCTATGAAAAAGGCGAACACGTGATCTACGGCTCAAACGGCATCTGTTTCATTGAAGATATCGTCTTGCAGCAGCCCGCGCCCGGCGTAAAGGAGCGGCTGTATTACATCCTCCGCCCGGAGGACAGCCACAGCTTGACCATATCCGTACCGGCGGAAAGTGAAGCGCTGGTGCAAAAAATGCGCCCCGTCCTCTCCAAGGCGGAGATCGACGCGCTGCTGTCCGGCGCAAAGGGCCGAGAGCTGGATTGGGTGGAGGACAAGCGTGCCCGCGCCGACTATTTTCGTAAAATACTGGCCGAGGGCGTGCAGGAGGATCTGATCTTAATGATCCGCTGCATCTATCTGCGGCGCGAAGCCCTGAAGGAACACGGAAAAAAGCTGAATGTGGCGGACGATACCACCTTGAAAACCGCGGAGAAGCTGGTACGCGACGAGTTTGCCTATGCGCTTTCCGTTCCGCCGGACGCGGTAGGTCGCTACATCCGAAAAGCGCTTGCCATCAAGGACAGCCCACCGGAGGACGAATTATAGAGCATGCAAAAAGCCGGAAGCAAAATCGCTTCCGGCTTTTACTTTGTTATTCCAGCTCCAGCCGCCTGCTTGCAGGCGCGGTAGGCTCCCGCTTGGGCAGTGTAAGCTGCAGTACACCGTCCTGATAGTCCGCCTTGATCTTATCGGCATCCACGCCGCTGATGTCAAAGCTGCGGCTGTAAGATCCGAAGGAGCGCTCCCGGTACACATAGCCGCCGTTTTCGTCCTTCTTCTCGTTCTCGTTCTTCCGCTCCGCGCGGATGGAGAGGCAGTCTCCATTGATCTCAATGTTGATATCCTTCTTGTTGAAGCCCGGCATATCCGCCTCCAACAAAAAGGCGTTGCCAACGTCCCGCACGTCCGTTTTGAATTCCGCCAGCTGGTTGTTGCCAAAGAAGGCGCGTTCCAGCTCATCCCATTCCCGAAACGGATTGTAAACATCCAGATTACTGTGTTTATGCGTATAAGGTGTAAGACCAAACATACTCAATTCCTCCTTTGTTAATACCGTATTCTTTACTGTTCCCGGCAATACCGGGTTCTATGCCAACCGTTCATATGTTCCGTACTTCCCGCCACATGGGGCTCGCTTCCCTTCTTCTCTTTTCATGGCTGTATGATACCAAGGCATTGTTGCAAAAATCGCATGGAATTGTTGTGGAATTGTAAAAGTTAGCACTCACCTGCATAGAGTGCTAACAACGCGTTGCGGCGCGTTTCCAACAGGCATATGGTGGTGATAAATACTATGTCCATTATTATCAAATCACCCGTTTCGTATTGCAGGAGGTCATATTGTATCAGTTTCCGATCATTGAACGCGTAAGAGAGAGCATGCTCGCGGGGCGGCAGCTGTTTTCCGTTGCAAAAAAAGACATCGCCCGGCATAACCGCAAAGCGCTGGTATTCTCCTCCGGCATTGGCGCAGTGTTGTGCGGCTTGGCGCTGGTGCTGCCGCAGGGGATCATTCCCGGGTGGAGCGCCACCGGTTGGGATATGGCGTTGTTGATCGCCTGCTGTTTGTTCTTTCTGTTTGCCGTTGTATGTACCAATCGCGAGCAGGCGGGATACCCATTGGTGCAAACGGCTTGTCTGCTGTTTGCCGTTACCGTAACGGGATTATTGACAGGCGTTTGCGTTTGCTCCTTTCCTGCTGCGCCCGGGGTGGCGGCGGTGCTTGCGCCGTTGTGCGCGGTTGCGCTGTTTATACTGCCGCCAAACGTGATGCTTGTGTATCTGGCGGCGGCGGAGTGCGCACTGCTGTTTTGTACCTTGCAGTATAAAGCCGTGCCTTATGCCGGGTATGACGCATATGCCTCCGTACTGACGCTGCTGCTTTCGCTGCTGCTTTTGTGGCGGCTGTTTCGGCTGCGTGTGGAGGGCTGCCGTGCAAAGGAGCGGTATCAGCGCTTGAGTACGCTGGACGCGTTAACGGGCATCCTGAACAAAAACGCCAGCGAGCAGTATTGTAAAAGCTATCTTTCGGTGCGCGAGCCGGAGGAGGCCTGCGCCCTGATGGTGATAGACATTGACGACCTAAAGGCCGTGAACGATACGCTGGGCCATCGCACAGGCGACGGGCTCTTAGAGGCCGTTGGCAGCGGCCTTGTGGGATGCTTTCGCAGCAGCGACGTGGTGGGGCGCATCGGCGGGGACGAATTTCTGATTTTGCTAAAAAACGTGCCCAACCGGGATTTTCTGGCCTTTACCGCAAGGCGTATCCAAAAAGCCGTGGAAACCGTATCCCGCACGCACATAAAGGTACAGGTGAGCTGCAGCATCGGCATTGCATACAGCAAACGCCCGCCCACCTCTTATGACGACCTGTTCCTGCGGGCGGACACCGCCATGTTTGAAGCAAAAAAAGCGGGGAAACACCGCTTTTTCATCAAGAATGTAAATTGAATTATAAACAACCGTTAATTGCCGGTTTCGTCCTTGATCTGATGCATAATGGCTTCTATCTCGCTTCGCGCCTGTATAAACACGTCTACAATGCAGGGGTCGAATTGCTTGCCCTTGGCTTCCTCCAATACCGCAAAGCCCTCGTCCACGGAAGCGGCGTTTTTATAACAACGGGTATTCACCACTACATCAAACACGTCCGCCACCGCCAATATACGGGCAGAAATGGGAATGTCGCTGGCGGAAAGCCCGCAAGGATAGCCGGTGCCGTCCCAATGCTCGTGATGGTACAGGGCCATTTCCGTTGCGGTGTTTAAAAACGCCTGATCCTGTATGCCCGCAAAGGTTTTTTGAATGGCCACAACGCTGTCCTTCGCGTGCGCCTTCACGATCTCATATTCTTCATCCGTCAGGCGCTGGGGCTTGAGCAGTATGCTTTCCGGAATGCGCAGCTTGCCGATATCATGCACAGGCGCCGCCATGGCGATGTTTTGCAGCGCGTCGTCCGTCAGCTCCGACTTGGAGTAGCCCATGTCCCGCAGGCGGTTGGCGATCAGCTCCACATAGCCGCTTACCCGCTCCACATGCCCGCAGCTGGACGCATCGCGATGCTCGATCAGGCTGGCAAAGCGGAATATGATCTTGCGTTGTAAGGCACTGTTTCGGGCGTTTTCCTCCCGCAAAAAAAGTATTTTTCTTTTTGTGCGCCGCTTTGTTAAAAGCAGCAGCACCGCCTCCGTTACCGCGATGATCAACGCCGTGAGCAAGGCGATCTCTCCGGAGACATGGATAACATCAAACAGCATAAGCGCCAACAGTACACTAAGCGCCAATACAAGATAATCCAGCACCCTGCAAACGATTTTATTGCGTGCGTCGATAGCATCCCGACCCGGGACCGGCGGCGTTTTTTTGTTGTTCATGGCTGTACCTCGGTCATCGTTCTGCGTGTAACTGTATCGGTATTTCTCTGGACTGTCAATTAATATATAACCCCGTTTCCCCAGTTTCTATCATACCATTTTATGGAATATTTTGGCAACCGCATTTCGCCTGTTCTGCCTAATACGAGAAGCGCTTTCGGCTGGTTATGCATTTCCTGCACAGCGTGCTATAATAAAAGCAATACGAGCCGGTCAATCACAGCCGGATCAAAAAGGAGAGATACCTATGGGCACACTTGTATGGGCGCACCGGGGCGCGTCCGGTTACGCGCCGGAAAACACGCTGGAAGCCTTTTCTCTTGCGGCAGATATGGGCGCAAACGGCATTGAGCTGGATGTGCATGAAAGCTGCGACGGGAACCTGATCGTGATGCACGACGAGCGGGTGGACCGCACCACCAACGGGCACGGGCGCATTGTGGACAAGAACCTGGATGAATTAAAGCGCCTTTCTGCCAGCAACGGCGTGGAGCAGTTTGCAGGGGCACGCATCCCCACGCTGCCGGAGGTATACGAGCTCATCAAGCCCACGGATATGACCGTGAACGTGGAGATCAAGTGCGATGTTGTGATCTACTGGGGCATTTGGGAAAAGCTCGTTAAGTTAGAGCGGGATATGGGCATGCAGGGGCGTATCCTGTATTCCTCCTTCAACCATTATGCGCTGGTTGAGTTAAGAAAGATCGACCCCGAAGCGAAGATCGGTTTACTGTATGCCAACGCTTTAGTAGACCCGTGGCTGTACGCAAAGCAGCTGAACGCCAATGCCATCCACCCGCATTATTTGGCGGCGCTGTCCTGCCCGGGGCTTATCGAGGGCTGTAAGAAAAACGGCGTTGCCGTTCACCCGTGGACGGTAAACGACCCGCAGGCCATGGCTTCCTGCGTGCACGCGGGCTTGGAGGCCATCATCACCAATTATCCGGACAAGGGGTTAGAATACGCGCGGCAATGATCGCCGCCGACAACCCCCAAGATTTCTAACAGAAATGAAAAGCACCGGCTTGCAAGGCCGGTGCTTTTTGGTATTATTTCATCCTATACATTTCTTGCGTTTACTAATCCTCTACATCAAAATGCTCTAATTTGCTTTTTTTCGGCTCCGGCCTGTTATCGCCGTGCTTGGTAAAGAGCATCGTTACAAACGCCGCCGCCACCATCACCGCCGCATACGGGAACAGCGTTTGATAGCCCACATATTGCAGCAGATAACCGGAGAGGATGGGGGTTATCACCTGCGCCGCCATGGAGAAGGTATAATAATACCCCGTGTACTTGCCGATATCCCCCGCCCGGGAGATCTCCACCACCATGGGGTAGCTGTTTACGTTGATCGCCGCCCACGCAAAGCCCACCACGGCAAACATCACATACAGCGCCGGGGAGAAATGCCCCGCTGCAAACGCGCCCACAGCAAAGCAGGCAGCCAACAGCACGATGCCGATCATGATGGTTTTTTTGCGGCCTATTTTAGAGGAAATGATACCGATGGGGATGTAGGAAAGCACCGCGCCTACGGTGGCGATCATCAAACAGGTAGAAGCCTGACCGATGTCCTGCCCCCAAACGGAGGTGGCGTATTTGGTAAAGGCGGTGGTCACGGCGTTATAGCCCATGAACCACAGCGCAACGGATATCAGTATCAAGGCAAGGCTCTTTTGCACGTCCTTGGGAAGCTTGCCTTTTTTGCCGCCGGCTGCCTGCTCTTCCTTGGCCTCCGTTTCGGGATCAACCCCGTAGTTGATGGCCTGCATTTCGGAAACAAGCTTCTTTTCCCGCACAAATATGACCAGCAGCACAACGGCAACCACCATCAGCACCGCCACGGATACAAACAGCGGCATATAATCCGTATGCCCGGCTTCCGGGGTCTTTATCAGCAGCTTGACCATGATGAGCGTATACACGCCGCCCACCGCGCCCATGAGGTTGATAATGGCGTTGGCTTGGCTGCGAAGCGGCTTGGGCGTGACCGAGGGCATCAGCGCAACAGCGGGCGAACGGTAAGCACCCATGGCGATAAGCACCAGCCCCAGCGCCACAAAGAAGAACACGAGCGATCCGCTTTCGGCGGCGATGGGCAGCAATATCGTTAAAATCACTGCGGCAGCCGTGCCGAATACAATAAAGGGCATCCTTCTGCCCGCCCTGTCGGACAGCGCGCCAAACAGCGGCAACATAAACAGCGCCAGTATGTTATCTACGGACATTACGATGCCCGCAGGGCCGTCCGGCACGGCAAAATTGTCGCGCAAAATCAGCGGTACAATGCCGTCGTACACCTGCCAAAAGGCGCAGATGGAAAAGAACGCAAGTCCCACCAAAAACGTTCGCTTGTAATTGAGCTTCATGTAGAATTGTTCCTCCCTATAGGTAATGCGAGATCATGCGCGCGGCCTGCCCGCCGCATAGAAAAAGAGCGGTTATGCTTATTATAGTATAACCGCTCCGTTTTATCTACTAAAATGATTTTCCCGCGGCGCGTTACGCCCGCCTGACGCGCGCGCCAAAGGGCATCAGCGCCAGCTTGGCAAACTTGAAGCATTGCAGTCCCCAAGGAATGCCTACGATGGTGATGCAAAACACCACACCGATGATGGCGGACTCAATGGCAAGCGGCACGCC
This sequence comes from uncultured Oscillospiraceae bacterium, assembly GCA_964476505.1. Lineage (GTDB taxonomy): Bacteria > Bacillota > Clostridia > Christensenellales > CAG-138 > CAYZAW01. Next base: position 23,262 of record CAYZAW010000032.1, read on the forward strand.
CGTTATTACGATAAATGCAATGTTTGCTAACAACGAAAGCGGCCCCAAGCCCCATTGAATTTCCTTACCAAAGGGCGCAAACATCAGCTTGGCAAACTTGAAGCACTGGACACCCCAGGGGATGCCCACAATGGTAATACACCATAACAGGCCCGCGATGCACCAAGAAATACCAAGGATCAGACCGCCGGTAAAAAACCAAAGAACGTTGCCGAGAAAACGCATGCAAGTGTCTCCTTCTCTACTGTAATATCGAGATGATACGACATATTCTTCCATGCCGCTATCACAACATTGTAAACGAACTGCAACAAAACCGGCTATTTCTCCTGTGGCTTCTGCTCCGCTTGATACGTTAGCGCCGCCCGGCGCAAACGCATAAGCGTTGTGCAAAACAGCGGCAGGCATAATAGGAACGTTAATCCGTCGGAGGCTGCCTGCGTCCACTCCAAGCCGCCAACGCCGTACAGGTGCAGCAGCAGATACAGCAGCGGGATAAAGCATACGCCCTGCCGCATCAGCGCCAGCAACGCCGCAGGCACCGGCCGGGCGATCGCCATAAACAAGCCGTTTGTTAGCATAATCACGCCCAACAGCGGCAGCGCCGCCGCCTGCGCCCGTAACGTATTTACGCCGATGGCGATCACCGCCGGGTCGTTTCTGAACAAGCCCACCATAGGCTCCGCAAAAACGATCAGCAGCACGCCGAAAAACGTCATAACGCCAACGCCCGAGAGCAGCGTGAATCCGTAGGAGCGGTACACCCTGTCGTGCCTGCCCGCGCCGTAATTATAGCCGCAAATGGGCTGAAAGCCTTGGCCGTACCCCACCAGCGTGGAAAACACTAAAAACATGATGCGCGAAACAACGGAAAACGCCGCCACCGCCGCGTCCCCATAGCCCTTGGCAGCATTGTTGAGCAGGATGGAGGCCGTGCTGTTGAGGCCTGAACGCAAAAAGGAGGGAGCGCCAACCCGCACAAGCTCGTACAGCATCTCCCACTTTGGCGTTATGTACGACAGCTTGATGGAAAGGGCGCTAAAGCCGCGCTTGCTTTTGTAGAAATACAGCAAAAGAAGAAAGCTGGTCAGCTGGCCGATGGCGGTCGCAATGCCCGCCCCCGCCGTGCCCAGCCCAAACGCAAATATAAAAATGGGGTCTAAGAGGATATTGAGCACCGCCCCCAGGGACATGCCAATCAAGGCCAGCGTGGCGCTGCCCTCGGCGCGAAGCGTGTTGTTTAACACATAGGAGGCGGCAAAGAAGGGTGCCGCCAGAAAGATGTACACGCCGTAATCGATGGCGTAGGGCAATATGGTTTCGGTTGCGCCAAACAAACGCATTACCGGTGCACGAAACAGAATGCCGAAAAGCCCGTATACCGCGCCTAACAGCATGGCGCAAACGAGTGCCGTGGATGCCGTGCGGCTGGCCTCCTCTGTTTGCTCCGAGCCCAGCAACCGGGAAATGCGGCTGGACGCGCCGTGGGCAAACACAAAGGAAAGCGCCTGCAAAAGGCCGATTATGGGAAACACGATTCCCACTGCGCCTGTGGCGCTGTTGCCCAGCTTGCCCACAAAAAAGGTATCCACCATATTGTAAACCGCACCCACCAGCATGCTGATGATGGAGGGCAGCGCCACGGATGGAATCAGCCTGTGCATGGGGGCGGTCAGCATTTGTTCCCGCCGCGTGGCAGGATCGTTTCGTTTCATGGAATCCCTTCTTTTTACAGTTTACAGAGAAAACGCGATCCCGCAGACCGCCGCAATGCCGATATACAGGATGGGGTGCAGCTTGCTACCCTTTTTGGTTTGCAGGCAGAAAACGAATGCCGCCAGCAAAATAACGGACAGCCAGCCCTTGCCAACGCCGCCGTCAAACAGCAACGCGCTTTGCAGCACCGTATAGCCCGCTGCGGCGATCAGACCCGTTACCGCCGGGCGAAGCCCGCTAAACGCACCCATGACCAGCCTGTTTTTTTGATAGCGCTCCAGCATGCCCGCGATCAACAGTATCACCAATAGCGACGGCAGCACCAGCGACAGCGTTGCCAGTATGCCGCCTAATACCCCCGCCACGGTGTAGCCCGCATAAGTAGCCATGTTTACGCCGATAGGCCCCGGCGTGCTTTCCCCCACGGCGATCATATTGGCAAGCATCTCCATCGTAAACCAGTTGGGATGCGTTTGAGACATCTGCGTTAAAAAGGGAATGGTGGCCATGCCGCCGCCAACGGCAAACAAGCCTGTTTTGAAGAACTCCCAGCAAAGCGATAACAACTCCATCAGGCAGCCCTCCCGTTCCACACGGCAATGCCCGCCAAGGCTGCACCTATCACGACGAACACCGGCGATACCCCCAGCACCGCTACCAGCACAAAGGCAACGACGCAAAGGAGTATTTGCAGCCAGCTTCCCCGTATCCGCGTTTTCCAATCCTGCGGCTCGCTCTCCTTGGATTTTTGCAGCACGTTGGCGCGAAACAGCCTGATCACCGCGGATACGATCAGCGCTGCCACGGCGATACGGATGCCCGAAAACGCATGCTGTACCGCCGGGATGTGTGCAAAGTTCGATAATAGCGCCGCAATGGCAGTGATGATGATGATAGACGGAATCACCACACCCAGCGTTGCCACCACGCCGCCCATCGTTTTTTTCTG
>CAYZAW010000033.1:0-25542 GCA_964476505.1 uncultured Oscillospiraceae bacterium
GGAACCGTATCAAGGGTTCGAATCCCTTTCTCTCCGCCAACAGAAAAATACCCTCTTAAGGGTATTTTTTTGTTGGCTTTTAATCAAAGGGATTCGAAGCCGCGTTAAGAAAAAGCCACAGTGTGGCTTTTTTAGCGGCCGGGGAGCGACAGGAGCGCAGCAGCGCCGCATGAAATGCAAGCTGCCAGAGGATGGAGCGGAGAATCCCTTTCTCTCCGCCAAACGTACCATATCCGAACATCTTCTGCATTGGAGAATGCTTCGGAGAGGTCGAAAGATTAGCCGCCGGGTGAATGCCCCGCGGCTTTATTCTTCTTATTCAACCTGTTACCTTCAAGCCAGAGTCCTACCTACAATCATCAGTTCTATTAGGCGGTTAACCAAAGCACTTATGATAAACATAATCTGGATAGCGCACTTCTATTGAAACAAACTTTAATCACCCACATATTTCAGTTAAACTTTGCTACTTAAAATACGCTCAATCAAATGATTCAAGTTTTTCTTCCCGCTCACAGCCTAGCTTAAGAATACTAGCAAGCAGCCAAACTGCAGCACCCCGCCACACCTGTAAAATACTAGTTGTGTCAACTCCTGTTTGCAGAGTGACCGAGGAAAGCATTGTAATAAGCCTTGGAATTACAAAACCATTTAAAAGAGGAATAATCAATGAGCTAAGAACGAAAACTGTTCCCGTTGCACATAGTAACGACACGTTGCGTTTTGAAAATAGTTCTCCAGTTAATAAGCGAATTAGGAACAATCCAAATAGTACAGTCCCACTCATAACGGGAAGAATACGAACAAAGCCTATCAACAAAACGGCAATATAAGCAACGGTAGGAACACCTGCCGTCTCTGGCACAGTAAGGAAAATCTGATCATGCGGCGTTAGCCATCCTTTCGTAAAGGTTTCGCCATTTAGCAATACCTTTTCCATAGCCGAACCACCTACTGCAAGGTTTATTTCCACCGCCCCTTTCAGTAATAAAACGCATTGTCCAATACTTGAAATCAAACAATAGCCGCACAAAGCAAGAAGAAACACGGCAATTTTATTTACTGTAATGCCGCATAGATGTTTTTGTTTCATTAAAGCTCCTTTCTATAACAATACGGTTAGCACTGTCGCGCCCACTATCCCCTATTCCACCGTGATTTTGGTTGTTGCCTGCATTTTGTATTCCTTGCCCGCATAATCTTCATCCAGCGTATAGGAATACCCCGTTGTGATCTCATACTCGCCGGGCTCCAACAGCAGCTTCGGTTCGCTGAAATACGCCTTCCAGAATGCGGCGTTGGGGTCTTGCTCGCTGTATGCCCCGCTTTTGTTGAAGGGGAAGCGAACAGGCTCCGCCTTTAGTATTTGGGTTGCCAATACATCCAGCATCATCATCCCTTGACCCTTTGAAAACTTCCCGCCGGATATGGAGAAATAGGGCTTCGGCTCTCCGTATACGGTAACGCCCTTTTTCTTGCCCGTATAGCTCAATTCCGCATAGCACTCGATGGGTTCCCCCGCCTTCACAGTGGTTTTCGACAGCACCAAGCTCAACTTCACATTCCCCGCCGTATCGCTTGCCACCACGCCGCGAAGCCGGTCTTCCACATCCTTTGACACCGCCACGCGCTTGAACGCGCTGTTCTTTTGTAACAGCTTAATAAAGTCATTCAGCGTGTACTGCTTTTTCAAGCCGAACTGCGTAGCGGGCAGCACCATACCGCGAGAATCCACCTCTAAGCCCGGGCAATACATGCCGTCCCCGGAGGATGTGTAGACGCCGCAATCCTCCTCCTCCAAATTGTTCCCCACGGTGCTCTGCTTCAAAAAGAGGATATACGCCTTCCCCACGCAAAGCCCGCCGGGAACGCTATACAAGTAATAAGCAGGGGCTTCCGCGTTTTTGATGTTTTGCATGGTCGTTAGCTTGTAACGGGCCCTGCTGTTGTCGTAATAATCCGTTTCGGACTCCACGCGGCAATACAAAACGCGATGGCTGTTTTTTAGCACCTTCTTTAGGCTGCCGGGCGAGGTGGATGTTCCATGGAACGTAACGGTACCGTCCGCGTTAAAGATAGCGCCGCGATCCGCAAAATACCCGCCGCGCGGCTTAAAACCCATACCCGTTATGGTTTTGTTGTACTTAGCGTTACTGCCGCAGTACAGAAGCAGGCTGTTGTTTTGCGTGTTGGTGTAATAGGTATAGGGCAGCGTTGAATCCGCATATACGAACTGCCCTTTGTAAATAAGTCCGCAGCGGTCTATCATGTTGAAGCAGACGGCTGCATCGGCGGCGTTCTGGAACTGATGCACTGTGATGCACTCATCCGTTTTTTCGTTAAGGGTATACTGGGTTTTTGCAGTTATGGGTGCGCCAGCAAAGGCGAACTGGCCGCCGCCGGTCTCCACGCTGACGATCTTCGGGAACGCCGCCAGTATGGGGTCATCGGTCGCCGCTTCGACGGCAAGCACAGGGATGGCGGCAGTGAACAGCAATACCGCAAGCAGGATGAACAACGCTCTTTTCATGGTAGCAGCCTCCGATTAGATATACTTGTATATAATACTGTATTGGAATGCGCCCTGCGCGTCAACAAAAGCAGGGCAATGTTCATGCTTTGTTTACGCACTTGCGATGCGTTCTCGCTTCATGCACATTGCCCTGCTGATGATATATGCGATCGTTCTGCCTTTATACGATGTTCTTAGCGTTACCTCAAGGGACTTTTCACACGCGTTATGCGAGCGTCATTTCCATTTTGATTTCGTACAGTGTTTCTCCGTCCAAGCTCCAGTCCCTGTTCGCCACCTCTTCCACAGGGGAAAAGCCTAGCTTTTTATACTGTCGGATGGCATCCGTCAGCGGGCTTGCTGTCCAGAGGATCAGCTTTTGATACCCGGCTTCAACAGCCTTTTGCATCAGCGCACGAAGCAATGCCGCGCCAACGCCGTACCCGCGATACGCCTTTTCCACCAAATACAGCCGCAGCTGACCCGTTTTGGGCTCCTCCGTTTTGCAAAGCATGATGCTGCCAATAAGCGTTCCTGCCGCCTCGGCTACCCACAGCGCCTCATTTTCGGTTTTCTCCCGGTTTGCAAACTCCAAGGCCACTCGCATGGCGTAGCTGATAAACGACTCGCCCCAGCGGTATTCCTGGGCATAAACCCTTCTATGCGCTTCTGCCACATACCGCTCTTCGCCCAGTCGGTATGGCCTGATGCTGTATTCCATATGATGCTCCCCCGTAGATACTGATAAACAAAGCCTTTTCGCCCGTACGCGGCGCTATCGTTCCCGTTTTAGATACACCATATCCACAAGCTGGATACCGTCCTCAAACATCAGATGGTCATAATTGTCCGTAAAGAAGTTTTTTGCCCGGTGGGACTCCGTAAAACCGCACTGGTGGTAAAAGCCAAGCGTGGAGGGTACGTCCCCTGTGCCAACAAACATCGTGCGGCAATCCGCATAATACGAAAACACATAATCGATCAGCCGTTTGCCGTAACCCTTACGCTGGCAGTCCGGCAAAACCGCAATGTTTTTTAACTCATATACGCCCTCGGACTCTTTTGTGACCACGCATTCCGCCTTTACGCCATCGTCCTCCAGCACAAACATGTCGCCCCGGGCAAGGTATTTGTCTACCATGCTTTCCTGCTCGTCGGCAAGAAGCAGCAGGTCTAAATATGCCTTTTTGTTACCTGTTACTTTTGTTATTTCCACAAGCTTGTCCTCCGTTTTTACTGATGCCGTAACGGTTCCGCCCATAAAGCCGGAAAGCGGTTTATAGCAGCTCCCGCAGCTTATCTAAAAACGCTTCCTCGCCCCATGTATTGATCTTTAAAAACATGGCTTGGCTGCCGCCCGCAGTGATGGCGGAGAGGCGGATAGGCTCCGCGCCCTCCTGAAACAGTGTTACGCTTAAGCTTACGCGATTACTTCCCATATAGCTGTACCGCTCAAACACACGCACGCTGCAACGGGCGTTCCCGTCGCCAAAGTCGCTTGCGTCCTCCAGCGATGCGGAAATGCTGCCGTTGATGATTCCCTTTTCGATACGCTGTAAAACCTCGTTAAAGTCTCCGGTTATGGAACACTCTAGTTTCGCCATCGCGCTCGTTTCCTCCTGCCGTTTGATCGTCACTTTTCATAATGCCCTGTAGTTGGAGGTACATTACTTCCGTTCTAAAAGATTCCGCATAACTACTGTTTTCTGTATCCTATGCTTTGCCCTTTGGTTTTATCTACCCCTCCGCCTGCTGTTCTCCGCATGGTACAACAGCGGAATTGGAAAACGTCACATGAGATACCGCCTCCGAAAGGGGAACCCGGTGGAACAGGTTGCGGAATATCCCGCCCTTAACGATTGTGCCCAGCAGCATAAAGATGTCCGCAAAGATCAAAAACAGGAAGGACGGTATAAGCACACGGGTATACCGGTTTTTCACGGTTTTGCCGTGCCGGATGGAATAGGAAAGCATCGCCTCAAACACAAGCAGCCCCATACTGAGGAAAAGCGTTGTAAGCGGCCCTTCTGCAAACGACCATAGTTCGGCTGCCGTAACAGCGCCGGATTGCAAAACGGTCTGCACCAAGCCAATGGTATTGAGCAGCAAAGACAGCGGGAACAACAACAGCATTACATACAGCATCACGCCGCCGCCTACTCCCAGCCCGCCGCCCCAGCTTACGCCGGCACGCTCGCACCACGCTGCGTACATGGAAAGCGCCAGCGCGTTTTGCTTTCCCTCAATAAAGCCGCAGTTGGAGATCACATACAGCTTGAAACTACAGTTGTTCTCCCGGCATACGCGCTCCGCCTCCTGCAAAAAGCACACCAGATGGGTCGGGATGGCATCGATATACAGGGGTGCTGCGATCACCACCGCGTCTGCCTCCGCGAGCGCCGTCAGTGCCGCGGGATAGTCCGCTTTATTGTGCACCCGAAGCGTGGTAACAGTGTTGCCCGCCAGCATGGGTTTTAGCAGTGTGGAAAAGCAGTTGGATGCACCGCCGCGTTTTTTGGGGCTGCCGTTTACTATCAATATCTTCATATCCACTTCTCCTTTAGCTCCCGCAGGTCTCCCACAAATACGCATTTTGTATCGGTGCTGCCCATGTTGCAGCCGTTGGCTTTTACCAGCTTTGCTGCAATGCCCCGCTCCGTTTCGTTAACATCGCCGTAAAAATACACGGTCAGAGCCGGTTTCCCCCGGTAACGCAGGCTGTGATGGATTCGCCCGCCTCGGTATGTAAAAAACGGCAGGCTGCTGGAAATGCCCCGGTCAAAGCAACGCTTTACGACCGGGCTGTACCCACCGTAACAGTTGCCGGAGATCACGGTGACCTGCGCACATTGGGCAATGGTCGCTCCTAAATATTGAAACTGATCCTGATACACGCATTTGCCCGGCGTTTTTAGCCAACAGCCAAAGCAGCCCTTGCAGGCTGCCGCCTTTGCGTTTGCGGGTATAACGTAATACCCGCTTGTATCAACGCCCAGCCGCTCCAGCTCGCCCTCCGCAAGATCGTGAATCAACAGCTTACAGGTTTCTTCCATGGCTACCCTTTCCGGCAGGATCACTGCCATAAATGCCTTACAGGTTTGTATTACCGCCGCCGTTAACAGCGTCCTTTACCTTATCAGCAGCGCTGTGATATACCTCGGAAGCAGCTTTTGTGACCTCGATGACCACATCCTGCACGTCCACCTTGCCGTCTCCGTTTTGATCCTGCACGCCGTTGGGATTGTTCTCTTTATATTTTTCCGCCACCTTTACCGCCGCCACCGCAGCGCCCGCGGTCACGCCCACGCGAAACAACCGTTTTAAAAAGCCCATGTGATGCTCCTTCCAAATCGTATAAAGTTACGCTTCATTATACAAAGACTGTACCTTGTTTTCAAGTTGCGTGAATGCATTGCATCCGGCTCCCAATCCGGCTATGATGTACCCATCGGGCGGCGTAAACGCGCCGTGCCCGATCAGTATGATAAACAGCGAGGAAAACCCAATGGAAAACAAGATCAAAAAAACGGTTGCGTCCGGCAAAAAGGCGCTTGGCACGTTTTACGAGCTGGGCGGCAGCGCCGCCGTGGAATGCTTGGGACTGGGCGGGCTAGACTTTTTCATCATCGATACGGAGCATGGCCCCTACGATGTGGAAAGCGCCCGAAACGCCATATTGGCTGCGGGCAATCACAGCATCACGCCCTTTGTGCGGGTGAAGGATCACACACGCGCCTCCGTACTGAAAATGCTGGACGTGGGCGCTATGGGGTTGATCGTGCCCTGCATTGAAACGGTGGACGAGGTAAAACGGCTGGTAGAATACGCCAAGTATTATCCCACAGGCCGCCGGGGCTTTGCCCCCACACGGGCCGGCGGCTGGGGCTATCAGGATTTTGCCCAGCAGGTAGATGCGTATTTTGAAATCTCCAACCGGGAAACGCTGCTCATTCCCCAATGCGAGACCGTGGGCTGCCTACAGCATATCGAAGAGATCGCCGCCATGCCCGGTGTAGACGGCATTTTTATAGGCCCCTACGACCTTTCCGTTGCGCTGGAAAAGCCCGCCGATATGGAAAACCCGGCGCTGACAGTAGCCATTTCCCATGTGCTGTCCGTTTGCCATCAATACGGCAAGCTTGCCATGATCTACGCCGGAAGCCCCGAAGCCGCCGCAAGGTTGTTTGCGCAGGGCTTTGACTGCGTGGCCTGCGGCATGGACGCAATCATACTGATCGACGCGGTAAAGCGCATGGTTTCATCCGTACAAAAATAGCGGAGCGCCAAAGCGTTCCGCCGGTACGGTATCGTTTGTATTACGGCTGCCGTGTTACGGAAAACAAAAAGTGCAGCATGTCTCCGTTATAATACTGCGTGATGAATTCGTCCTCCTTGGTCATGCCGATGCTTTCCGCCACCCGCATGGAGGCAAAATTGTCCGCCTTGATCACGCTGTGTACCTTGTTTGCACGAAGCTTGGTAAAGGCGTACTGCTTGCAGCCCGCGGCGGCTTCTGCGGCGTAACCCATATGCCAGTAGGCATGCTTTAGCAGGTAGCCTATTTCCAGCACCTTCGCGCCCTTATACGGCTGCATGGTAAGCCCCGCTTGGCCTATCATGCAGCCTGTTTCTTTTAATACCATTGCCCACAGGCCAAAGCCCAGTTCCAAATACCGCTTTCTTTGACGATCCAACCATGCCTGCACGTCCTCGTCGGAAAAATCGTGCTCATAGGCGTACATCACCAGCGGGTCTTGCAGCATGTCCGCCAAATCAGAAAAATCGCTCTGCTCCATTTCCCGAAACAGCAGCCGCTCCGTTTCAAAAACAGGTTCCACTTTTGCTCCTTTGCCGTTTCACACAGCGCTTAGTTCTATTTTCCGAAGCGTTGCTTGTTTTGATAGAAAAAATCGAAATACAGCTTGGTGTTTTCCAGCTCCCACCAAGGCTTGATGTCCACGGGAACGCTGTCCAGATCGTAGATTTTTGCACCCTCCAGCGCCAATATAAAGGGCGAGTGGGTAGCAATGATGAACTGACAGCCGCAGTAGCGCCGTTTTTCCTCCAACAGGGCTTTCAACTCCAGCTGCATTTTAGGCGACAGGCTGTTTTCCGGCTCGTCTAAGCAATACAGCGTGTCGTTATCGATATGCGTTTCAAAATACTCGAGCGCGGTCTCGCCGTTGCTGTTTAGCTTTACCTCTTTTCCTACCTGCCGGTGCAAAAACCGCCGCCGGGTAAGAGATTTCCTTCTGGACAGCACCTGCAGCCGGTAATCCTCGTATACCTCCATGCCGCTAAAGCGGATGGTCTCCCCATATTTCAGCTTGGCGTAATCCCCCTTGCCGTCCTCCGTGTCCTCGCGAATCTCCTCGTTGCTGGTGCGCGCCGCCAGCATATAATCAAACACGTCGTCGCTGGTGATGATACGGCTTTCCGGGGGAATGGTGAGAGCGCGGCCTTCATCGTCAAAGCCGGTGCGGTATTGACAGTGCGCCGCGTAGGGCGCCATCAGCTCTCCGCTGTTATAGGGAGACAGGCGCTTTAGCATGAGCTTGAGGGCGATCACGTTCAACAGCGTGCTTTTTCCGCTGCCATTGCCGCCGTAGAATATCGTAATGGGCTCAAAGTCCACCTCGCGGAAGTCCTTTTCCGTAAACAGCATGCAGGGGTATCCGTTTTCCAGATACCCGCCGTTTTCCTCGCGGCGCGCCCGGGCAATATTGTATTCCTCTCCCGCATCCAGCAGGACGAATTTATCCAGATACACCATGGAAGCGCCGCCTCCCGCATTGCGTTTGTTCCGCTATTTTTGATAGGTCAAGTTCACCATGCGCCCCGCCATCCTGCCTATGCGGTAAAACAAACCGCCAAACAGCTTTTTATAAAAGGGGAGCGGCACGCGTTTATCGTACGCGTATTTTCGACGCTCCGGGTCCGTCCAAAAAACGCCGTCGTAGCTTTCATACGCCGTGCCGGGCGCATAGTTGGGGCACATGCCGCGAAACAGATTGTAGGGGATCAACAGCCCGCACTTTGGGCTGTGCAGCCTCCCGCCCGCAACATCCCGGTAAAACCGTTCCGTTACGCGGGAAGCCTTTTGCTTGACCTTATTATCGGGTTCATAGGCATTCCAGCTCATTGTAGTGGCATACAGCGCATAACAGCGGTTAAAGCCAACTGCGCCCAAAAAATCCGTAATGCTCTTGGCGGACTGCTTTGCTCCCACGCCGCCCGTGGTGGTAATGACAAGCGCCTTTTTCGTGAAAAACCGCGGACGGTGCGTAAAGCAGCACATGTGATCCATCACATTCTTAACCATTGCCGTTTCCCGCATAAAAAAAGTGGTACAGGGAAACAACACCGCATCCGCCCGCTCGATCGCGTCGATCACCGGCTGCACAACGGCGTTATGCGGGCAGGCGGCGTGCCCCTTTCGAAAGCACAGGGAACAACCCTTGCAAAAGGGCAGCGAAAGCTCCGATAAATGCAGTTCCTCAAAAGCAGCGGAAGCATCCAGGCGCATGAGCTCCGCCCGCGCCAGTTCAAACAACTTCCATGTATTGCCCTTATGCGGGCTGCCGTTGATCACAAGATAGTGCATGCTTTCCTCCGATTTTACGCCTGTTTCCACGGGCGTTTCTTGCCCAGCCAGCCGTTTTCTTCCCAATACACCTTTTCCAAGGGCGCAGAGCCCCATCCGGCCTTTTGCATGCCACCCATCATGAAAAACAGGAACCGGGTCTTGATTCCCACGCGCGGCTTTCCCGGGCGGGAAACGGCCTTAGCCAGCTTCGTGATATCGCGCTCGATCTTCTGCTTCGTTTTTCCGGCAACGCCCTCCCAATTCATGGCCGCCACGCGTGCGCCGTAGCCTTTGACCTCCGGCACGCCCCAGTATATAAGCGCGTTTTTCACCATCGCGATGGGGCCCTTGTTTCCGGCACCCGCAGAGGTGGAAAGCACCACTGCTCTTTTTTGAAACATGCAGGCTCTTGGGCGGTGGGTCATCCAATAGGTAAACGTTAGATCCATAAACGCCTTCATGGCGGCAGACGGCCCCAAGCAATAATTGGGAGTGGTGAATATCAAAAGCGACGCCTGCTCCACCGCCTCCATGATCGCACGTTTTTCTGCATAATAGGGGCAGTTTTCGTCTCCATTCAGGCAGGAATAACAGCCAAGGCAAAAGTGATTTAGGTCTCTTGGCAAAAAGAATTCCGTAACGTCCTGCTCGCCTGGCAGCCGGTCGATCAGGAGCCTTCCCATATGGTAGGTGCTGCCCTTGTGATTTTGCCCGTGAATGATACAAATTTTCATAAATGCCTCGTTATTTTATGGAATACAACAAATGATACCGATATTCCGACGGATTGTAAAGCAGTCAATGAAACAGCAGCCCCTTGCGGTCTCTGTCCGGCGTTTTGCTTGTTACGATGAGCGCCAGCTCCTCCAGCGCGGAAAGAAGCGCCGCCGTGCAAACCACGCCGCCCGCCACGGCAATGCCTGTTGCCCATGTCAGCACCGGAAGCAGCGCCAAAAGCAATCCGGTGGCTTTATTGGCATAGGTATGCAGCGATAAAAACGTGCGGAATTTATAAAAGCCCACGGCATAGGCGGCAATGCGCAAAAACGCAACGATGCCGGTAAATACCCACAGCCACGCCGGAATTGGGATATATACTGCCGTTACCAGCAGCAGCACGCCGATGAACAAACAGTCTGCAAAACTGTCCAGCTTAGCGCCCAGCTCGCTTTTCTGATTCAGCGCTCTTGCAGCAACGCCATCCAGCACATCGCTGATGCAGCCGCAGGCATACAGCACCCAGAATATTGCGGAAAAAGCGGGCACAAACAGCAGCGCCAGCGCGAACGCCATGCGCGATACCGTAATGCCGTTTGCCAAATTCTTCATGCCGCACGCTCCGTTTCACGCCGTTTTTTCGGCAGATTATCTTGCAGTATCATACCCTACGCACCGGCGCATTACAATCCATATATAGAAAACGCCCTTCCGCATTTTTGCGAAAGGGCATTGATAAATACTCCGGTTTTACCCCTTGAGCTTTTGTTGAAAGTCCGCCAGCGCTTCGGATATTTTGATCTGCTGCGGGCACACCGCCTCACAGCTTTTGCAGCCGAGGCACGCGCCGGGGCGTTTGTCCTCCGGAAGGATATCCACCACCATAGGCGCATAGAACCCGCCGCCTGTGAAGCAGTGCTCGTTGTATAAAGACAGCAGCATGGGGATATCCAAGCCCTGCGGGCAATGCGTGGTGCAGTACCGGCAGGCCGTGCAGGGAATCGTGATGGCGAGAATCATACTTTGTGCAACACCCAAAAGCGCCTTCGTTTCCGCCTCGTTTAACGGCTGCTCCGTTTCATAGGTCATGATGTTCTCTTGCATCTGCTCCATGTTGGACATGCCGGACAGCGTTACCGTAACCGCGGGAATGCCCTGTAAAAAGCGGAACGCCCAGGCAGGCACGGCCTCGTTGGGGCGAAGCGCCTGTAATGCATTTGCATGCTCCTGTGAAAGTGCCGCCAGCTTGCCGCCCCGAAGAGGCTCCATCACCCAAACGGGGATGTTGTATTCCTCTAGCAGCTCTACCTTTTCCTTTGCCTGCTGGAACGTCCAGTCCAAATAATTCAACTGGATTTGGCAGAACTCCATGTCCTTGCCGTAGGCCTCTAAAAACCGCTTCATTACCGGCAGGCTGCCATGGGCGGAGAAGCCCAAATGCTTGATGCGCCCGTTCCTTTTTTGCTTGATGAGATAGTTGTAAATGCCATACTTTTCGTCTAAATATGCGTCCACGTTCATTTCGCAAAGGTTGTGGAACATATAAAAATCAAAATAGTCCACACGGCATTTTTTGAGCTGCTCTTCGAATATCGCCTCTACCTTATCCATATTGGAAAGGTCATAGCCCGGGAATTTGCTGGCAAGGTAAAAGCGCTCTCTTGGGTATTCCGACAGTACCCTGCCCATCACCAGCTCCGAATTGCCGGCATGGTAGCCCCAAGCCGTATCGTAGTAATTCACGCCCTTTTCCATGGCGTAAGCCACCATTTTCTCAACAGCCGCCTCATCTATTTTTGAATCGTCGCCATTGATCACCGGCAGGCGCATAGCGCCCATGCCGAGCGCAGACAGCTTGAGACCCTGAAAATCCTTGTATATCATACTGCGTTTCCTCTCCCTTCGTTCCGTTCTGTTTATGATAGTACTTGGAGTGAACTCCAAGTCAATCCATGCTCCGTTATTTATGAACCTATTTCGTTAGGCGTATTAAACATCCTGCGTGAGCTCCCTGTTTTGCGGCACAGCCTCGGTGTTTATACTGCGAAACCGCTTGGAGCGGACGCGTACCAAAATAGCAACAAAGCCGCATACAAACAGCGCAATGCTGCCCAGCGGAACGTATGCCATGCCAACGCCTGCGATCACTCCGCCGCAAAGCGAGGTGCCGATGGCGGTGCCCAAATTACCGGAGGACAAAAACAGGCTGTTTACGAACTCCGGTGCGTCCGGTGCGGCGGTACTGATCCAGTATTGGTTGATGCAGGCCGCGATACCGCCTATCACGCCCCAAGCAAGCACCAGCAGCATGGCAGGAACGGCAAAGCCGCCTATAAAAAACAGCGTCAAAAGCAGCGCGGTCATTACAATGGGATACACGGTAACGAGCCGGTTGGGGTTCCGGGATAACCCGCGCCCGCCAAGCGTATTGCCCACAAGGCACATAACGCCGTATGCTAATAAAGCAAAGCTTATCACATGCACCGGCAGCAGCGTTACCTCCTGCAAATACGCGGAAAGATAGCTGTACGAACCCATCATGGCACCATTGCACAGCACGATAGCCGCTACACTGATCCATAGCCTGCCGCGCTTTAAAATGCCCAACTGCCGTTGATACGACAGTTTTTGCTGCGCCGGAAAAGGCGTTAAAAGCAATGCCGTTGCAACCAGCGCCAGAGCGCTTACCGCTGCGAAAAACAGCAAGCCCAGCCTGAGCGACGTTGCGTTGGCGATCGTACGCGCCACCGGCGAGCCGATGATGGAGCCTGCGGAAACGCCCATCATCACCTTTGATACCGCCTTAGGCGCTTCCTTCGCGCTAACGGAGGAGGACACGGCGCTAAGCGTGAGCGAAATGAACACCGGATGGAAAAACGCCGGGATCACCCGCGCCACCACCAGCATGGGAAAGCTGGTGGAAAACGCCGCCATGAGATTGCCCACCGTAAACGCACCCAAAGCAAGCAGCATGACCCGCTTTCGGTCAAAGCGCGAAAAGAGCAGCGTGTTTATTGGGCCAAATACGGCAATGGTCAGCGCAAACAGGCTAACAAGCAGCCCGGCGGAGGATAACGTTACGCCATATTCATCGGCAATAAACGGCAGCAGTCCCGCATACCCCATTTCGGTGGTCAGAATGCTGAATGTGCCGAAAATCAAAACCATGATATCTCGTTTTTTCAAATTTGGCGCTCCTTCCGGACGGTACATTTAGGGAGGCACGGTGTTGTATCGCAGTACTCCCGGTGCAGCCGCCCCTTTGCCGCCGGTCACACATTTTGCGATATACTTCTTGCATGGTAACACTTGGAGCTGGCTCTAAGTCAATATCTTTTTTTGTAAATCGTTCAAAGAACCGTACCGTTTCGCCGTATTTCTTTATAAAAAAGCCCATGTATTGCAGCACAGGCTTCTAAACCATATCAGCGTTTTCTTACTTACATCCAATCGATAATGCCAAACAAATCAGCGGTAATACATCCGCGCGAAAACGTGAGAACCGCGTACTCCCCTGACCATACGTTGGTGTGCCAACGCTGATCGGGTTCTGGAAATTCTATTCTTGATTTACGGCGCGACCGTTTCATACGGCCATGTGGTAATGCCGCCAAAGTCCTTCACGTTGGTATAGCCCATGGATATAAGCAGCTTTGCGGCGGCGGCGCTTCTTCGCCCCGTGCGACAGTACAACAGCAGCTGCTGCGCTTTATCGGGCAGCTCCATTTCTGCCCGCGCCTCCAGCTCGTCATCGGGAATCAGTACCGCGCCGGGAATATGCGCCGTGTTGAATTCCTCCTGTGTGCGTACGTCTAAAATGATGTAACCGGTTTCGTTATCCATAATGGCTTTTGCTTCTTCTGCGGTAATCAACACAGCTTCTCCTTTGGGCGTGGCAGACGCTTCCTCTGCTTTTGTGGTGCTCTGCGGCTCCGTCGGCGGTGCGCCGAGCTCTTTTTGCGTGCTTGAACAAGCCGCCAGCACCGGCAGCAGCCACAGCAGCAAAACGATAAGTAAGCAATGTTTCTTTCTCATTGTTCAGCCTTTCGGGGCAAAAGCGCGCCGTTTAATACGGCAATATCTGCCGGTTCGTAGCGGTGGGAGCCTTGGCGCTGCTTTTTCGCATTCCAGCAGCGTATAGCGTCCTGTAGCGTTCTTCCCTTATTATCCGCGAAAAAATCACGGATATAAGTATTATACTCGAACTGGCTGTCAATTGCGGTGGTTCCCTTTTTCTTTTGCGCAAGTATCTCGTAATACGCGGCAATGGCCTCCCGGTAGGTTTTCCCGGCATTGCTTTTCAGCCATTTTTGAAAGACAGTGTTAAAGGAAAAGCCGTTGCCGATATGTGCCTTAAAAAACGCCCTGTGCCGTTCGGAGCATACGATATCCGGTTCGATGATCGTATCCTCGCTGATTTCAGTAACCACTGTCGCTCTCCTTCTTGCGGCAGCGGCAGCCGGTATTTCCCCGGTATCCAAAAATCGTGCAACGCGCTCGGTAAGCTCCGCCTTTGCGCCGCTTGCTGGAAGCCCGTTATTTCTGCAAAAGTCCGCAAGCTCTTCTTTCAAATAATAGTACTCGCGAAACACCTTGCTTGGCAGGCTGCGATGTAAAGCGGGTCTGTTTTGCATACCGTCCTCTTTTCGCATACAGGCTGTACGGTTACAGCAAAATCAGGCAGGCAAGCAAACCCACCGCGTTGCCGATGATATGCGAGACCGCGCTGATCAGGCAGTTGCCTGTTTTTTGATAGATCACCGAGAAGATCATGCTATCAATAAACACCCAGCTAACGTCATAAAGCACCAGCCATGTATCCCCGGTTGCAATGTGCCCCATGGCAAACAGAATGGACGAACCTACCGCGCAAACCCAGAACGGAAGCTTTTGCATGGATTTCCCCAGAAAAAAGCCGCGATAGGCGATCTCCTCACCAAGGGCAAGAACGATCACCTGCAAAGCAAGCAGAATCAGGGTGCCAAACGACAGCATACCGCTGGTACGACCGATCACATGGGCGCTAAAGCCGCTCTGAAAAATAGCATCGCCCAGTAAAAGAGGCACAATACCGGTAACGACCGGCAGCAGCACCCAAAGGAGCACCCCGGGCTTTTTGATGTCTGATACAAAGGTTTTAAAGCGCAGACCGGACTGTTCCTTGGGCGTTTTTGCAACAGCCTCTACAATAAAGAAGAACGCGATGCCCACAAACACCGAAAAACCGGCCATCCGCAGCGACGGTATGAGTTGCGTTAAGCTCAGCAGCAGCATTACGGTCAATCCGATCACTGTCAAAACGGCACTTTTGCCTTTATTCTGTGCGGTATTGTTGTTGTCCATATCTGTATCTCCTTAAGTTTCTAAACGTATATATTGCTGCATGCCTGTTTGCAGCGAATGCGCTTCGATGCTAGAAAGCTCCCACGACGGTGTAAGAGTACCACAAACGGAAAGGCCGCTGCAACAGATATATACCCATCACAGCTTTTGGATCGCCCCGTAAAGAATCGCGATCTATCGCCACTCTACGGAGCGTTGATTGCTTCCATACAACCGCTATGATAGTATAGGACGGAACCTCCGCCGGAAACGTGTACGGGAAAGCAGGGAAAAACATGGACCCAAAGAGCAGAAAAGAGCTCATCAACGCATATAAAAACAAGCCTGCCGTAGGCGGCGTGTACTGCATAGAATGCAGCGGCAGCGGGCGCAGGCTCCTCAAATCCACGGTGGATATGGAGGGCATCAAAAACCGCTTTGCCTTCGCTATGTCCATCAACTCCTGTCCCGACCCGGCAATCAGCGCGGATTGGGCGCAATATGGCGGCAGCTCTCTGACCTTTACGGTTTTGGAGGAGCTAAAAAAAACGGAAGCGCAGTCCCAAAAGGAATTTCGGGACGATGTAAAAACACTGTTGGAGCTGTGGCAGGATAAAGAAGCCAACGGCGACCACGAGTAAGGATACTATTATGGAACAACAAATAAAAATCACACAATTCCTTGATGAAGAAGGAAGAATCATGCAGCTACCCCGCAAGCAAAAGCCAAGATATGCCGTTTTAATGTATCTTTCCCAGCGTTTTGACCCGGAAGCGGCCTATTCCGAGCAGGAGGTAAACGCCATCTGCGCGCAGTGGCATACCTTTAACGACTATTTTACGCTGCGGCGGGAACTGGTGGATTACGGCCTGTTAGGCCGTGAGCGGGACGGCTCCCGGTACTGGCGTATAAAGGACTGCACGCCGCCGGATTGGCTGCAATAAAGCGTAAAGAACCGGATGCAATGCACAACGCAAGCCGTTATCGAAGGATAACGGCTTGCGTTTTCATATATATTCGGCAGACTACCGGCATTCTGCAAAGTTCTTGATAAACCGCATTTTCTCAATGGCCTTAAAGCACTTCCACCAGTTTTCGCTGATGGTAAAATACTTGCCGTATTTCTCCATGTTGTCGAACCAAGTCCATGTGATAGGCCAAAGGTCGTTTTCCGGCTTCGTTTGCAAAAGATACGCCCGCTCTTTTAGCACGATCTCTTTGTTTTCCGCATAGAAGGGGCTGTTGGGGGAGGTGATGTAGTTGGACGGGCGAACGCCGTACATCGCCCATTTTTCCGTATCGTGCTCGATGCTGTTATTTACCTTACTGTGTAAGCGGTTTTGCAGGGTCTCCCCGTCGTATCCGCCCAAGCCAAGGTCTATTGCGGTTTCGATGAAATGGATGAACGCCTCTAAGCCCATATCGCCAAATTTTTCGTCCGTCATAAACGCATCCAAAAGCGATTCCGCCAGCGCCTGTGCCTTTTGATACAGGGCGCTGCCCTTTTCGCCAAAGCGCAGTATGAAGTCGCAGAACCCGGCTGTGACTCCGTAATACTCCTGTTTATTTTGCTCCTCGCTGTAATTCCACCAAGGGGCATGCGGATACTCGTTGTTGGTGGGAACGGTGAACCGCCAGCCGTATTCCAGCAGGTCTTTTTCGGAACGGAGATACCGCCAAATGCCCTGCATAACGGGATGCTCCATATCCATGAATTCTATGTTTAAAAGCATGATAAGCGCATGCTGTGTGGTGATGGGCGTGGAATTGGGGTTCCAGTTGTCCGCCTCCAGCGCATGGCCAAAGCCGCCGTCCTCGTTCTGGTAGGGCGCAAGCGCATTTACAACGTTCAGCTTACTGCCGCCCTCAAAAAAGTACTCCCACAGCGCCACCTCGATCTGTCTGCCGCAGCGGTGGATTCTGCCGCTTACATCGTTTATCAGTGCCTGCATCGTTTCTCCTCCAAATCTTATTTTCTCTATTTGCTGTTGCGCCTGATCTCCACCAGCCGCAGTACATCGTTGTATACGCCATCCTTCGTGCTAACAGTAAACAGCAGCCAGCGCTGGCCCATGCCCTCCTGCGTGGTTTCGTACACCTTGCGCCCTTCGCAGGACAGCTCCGGCAATATCGCCTCCGCCCGTTCCTTTTCCTTTTTGCCGATCACCACCAGCACGTTGAAAAGCCCGCGCTTGGGATACAGCCTTAAAAGTGTTCGCCCCGCCTTATAAAACTTGACGTTCCAGCCCAGTAACACCTTATCCCCGCTGTATTCCACGCTCACATTTGCCTGATAGGCCTCTTGCATGTGCCGATACAGCGCCGTAAACAGCGGATTATCGATGTATTCCTTGATCTCCTCTATACTTGGCTGATGCGTTTTATCCGTAATTTCGATCATAAGCGCCTCCTGTTATGATTGGCGGGAGGCAAGCAACTCTTCTGCAAGCGCCCGAAAGGCCTTTCCCTGCTCCTTGCGATCCCCGGTAAAGCCCGCCGCCCGTTCCATGATCTCCTGCAATACGGGCAAGTCCTGCTGGATGAACAGCTCGCACAAATACCGCTTCATCCGCCCGTTGTTGTACCGCTCCAGCGCCACGGTCAACAGCTTGGCTTTGGCCTCGTACTGCGCGTACCATGCGTCAAAGCCCTCGCTTGATACCGCCTTACAGGTGCGGGGCTTTACGTGATTGGTATTAAGATCAGAAAAGTCGCCCATCCTCCCAAGCCTTACACAAGGCACCTCCGGGCAGCAGCCGCAATGCAAAAAGCCCTTTTCGCGGCAGCAGCGGTATACCTTGCAAACATCTGTATAATACCCGCTGTGAGAGCATCCGGCACATTTGCTTTTGCCGTCCGTTCTGTACCGGGTGCATAAAGCGCAGGGCATGCCGCAGTAGCCGTAAGGAAATTCCGTCATCGGTTGCTTCCCCCTATCCCGTTTTGCCATATAAATACATACCAGCATTATACTATATCCCTGCCGGATGCGAAACAAGTAAGCCTCCGTATACCCGAATGCGCTTGCAATATTTACTGCCGCAGGATACTATATTTTTATTGCAATGAAAGAAGGAAACGGTTATGGCGATCATTGGCGGGGCAGACGGCCCCACTGCTATTTTTATCACCTCCTCCCCGGGCTGGATCAACTGGTTTGGGCTGCTGCTGGTTGTGCTGCTTCTGCTGCCCAACGTGATTTGGGCCATCCGGCATAAGGGCGAACAAAACGCCTGCTCCAATAAGTTCATGAACATTCTGGAGCAAATAGGCCGCTACGGCTGCCTGTTTTTCATGGTGTTCAACATCGGCATACCGACGCTTGGCTTCTCGTCTGTTACCGGCATGTTTGTGTATTTCATCGGCAGCCTGCTTATTCTTTTCGCCTATTGGGCGTTCTGGATCGTGCTTGCAAAAAAGCCGGGGCGTATGCCCATGCTGTTGCTAGCGATTTTACCAACGCTATTGTTTATCCTGTGCGGCATTGCCCAGCGGCATTACCTGCTGCTGTTCCTTGGCGTGCTGTTTGGCATTGGGCATATTTATGTGACCTTATGCAACGCAAAAGAGAAGGGCTATTCGTAAGCAGCATGCACTCCCGCTAAACGAACTCCAATATGCAACAGAAAGGATTCCCATGAAGCTTTTTGTAAACGGCATACATCTGCATTACGAAACCTGCGGCAAGGGCAGGCCTCTCATTCTGCTGCACGGCAATGGAGAGACCCATAACATATTTGACCGCGCGATCCCGCTTTTGGCGGAGCGGTTTACGGTGTACGCCATAGACAGCCGCGGGCACGGCGAAAGCGACCCGGTGGAAAGCTACCATTATAATGACATGGCGGAGGATGTACACGCCTTCATCACGGCGCTGTCTCTTGAGCGCCCCGTGCTGTACGGCTTTAGCGACGGCGGCATTATCGGCTTACTGCTTTCGTCTATATATCCGGAGCTGCTTTCATGCCTGATCGTTAGCGGCGCAAACACCGATCCCAACGGGATTCGGGATGGCTGGCGACACTTTTTCGAGCGGCTGAACCGCCGCGTGCACGATCCCAAAATCGATATGATGCTGGTGGAGCCCAACATCACCCCCGATATGCTCAGCCGTATAACGGTGCCTTGTCTGGTGCTTGCAGGCGGGCATGATTTTGTGAAGCGCTCGGACACTAAGCACATAGCTGCAAGCATACCAAACAGCGAGCTTAACATTCTGCCCTTGCACGGGCACGGCAGCTACATTGTGCATAAGAAAAAGATCGCCGCGTTGATACTGGGCTTTGTTGAAAAGCACGGAATCGCGTAACACGGCTTTACCGCATGCGAAATGCAGGCTATCGTAAAGGAACATATATGAAGCATCAACAAAAAAGGGGTAAACGAAAAATGGTTTGGATCATTCTGGGCGCAATCGTACTTGTGGCCGTGCTGGTCGTGGTTGGGCTTTCGCTTTACAGCAACGCCCAACTGGGAAAGATACCCGGCATGACTTATCAGGACTGCCTGCAATACTCGCTTGCCGGCAATAAGGGCGCGGTGATCACCGTGGGTGTATTGAAAAACGGCGAAGCCTCCTATACCGTGTACGGCGAAAACGCGCGTAAGCTGCCCCAAGCGCTGCATACATACGAGATCGGCTCTTTGACCAAAACCTTTACGGCAGGCATGATCGCCCAAGCTGTGGAGGAGGGCAAGCTGTCGCTTGAAGATACTTTGGATCGTCTTTTGCCGCTCCCTGCCGGAGCATACCCCACGGTTGCGCAGGTGTTGACGCATACCTCGGGGCTGAAATCGTATTATCTGGAATGGCCGATGGTAGGCAATGCCCTTACGGGCAAGAATAGCTTTTACGGCGTAACGAAGCAGATGGTGCTAAAGCGTTTGGCCGAGCAAAACGGGAAGCTGCAAGAGTCCCCCTTCCAATACGCCAATTACGGCTATGCGGTGCTGGGCGCGGTGCTGGAGAAAGCTTACGGGGAGCCGTACGCTGTTTTAGCGAACCGGTACGCGCAGCATACCCTTGGCCTTGCAAGTACCAAGATTTCCGATCAGTTGGGCGACCTTGGCAAGTATTGGGACTGGAATGAAACCGACGCTTACTTACCCGCAGGTGCCATCACCTCCAACATAGAAGACATGCTGCAATACGCAAGGCTCCAGCTAGAGGAGGCGGGCACTCTCTCACGCTGCCATACGCCGCTTCGCTCCATCCGTGCAACGACCGACACATATGCCGCCATGGGTATTCGCCTTGATTCCATCGGCATGGCATGGATCATAGACGAACATGCCGGCATTATCTGGCACAACGGCGGCACAAGCAATTACAACAGCTATCTTGGTTTTTGCCCCAAAACGAATACAGCGGTCGTTGTGCTGTCTAACCTAGCGCCCAACAACCGCATCCCTGCTACAGTGCTTGGAATCAAGAAGTTAGAAGAGCTGCAATAACCTGTGCCGCATTGAAAACGCACAGGCAACGTGCGCTTACAGATCCAGTCCGTAAAACAGTTCTCCTTCGATAGCGTAAATATCATTTATGGGTATCGCAGTTCCGTCCGTCATGCATAGGAGCCTGCGGTACCCGTCTATTTTTTGCACCGCGCCTGTTGCGGTAACGTACGCGCCGCCGGTTTTCTTCTCGTCCGGCTGAAAATAGGTGACCGTTACCTCCGGCTGCGCCTTGATGCTGTTTTGCAGCAGCTGCAGGCGGCTGTCCAAGGCAGACTTGCCGTCCTCATCCAGCTCTACCCGCGCATCCGTTAATCGCGCAGTCTCGTCAATGGCATCTGCGTAACCCGTCAGCGCCGCAAAGGGGGAAAACTGCGCGGCTCTGTCCGCCTGCGGCATGGGCGGATGCACAGACGACACAGGATGAGGCAGATGCATGATATCATCGTACCGGTGTGCGTCCATAGCGTTCACGTCCGGCATACTACCGCTTCCTTTCCGCATCACGGCTGGCCTTGTGCCCGCCGATCTGTCCGTTTCGCTCCACGGTGGTTGCGCCCTCCTCCAAGTTCATGCCCTTGAGGATGGCGTTCCTTCCGTATTTCTTTTGAATGCTCAGCACCGCCTTTTGCCGGTTCCGCTCCCGCAAAAGCGCCGCTTGCTCCGCCTCGCGCTGCTCTTGGGCGGCGTTCTGGTCAGTAAACAGATCCAACTGTTCAAAGGCGGGGGCGGCTATGGCCTTGGCCTCCTCCATTACATGGTTTGCCACCACATACATTCTTCGCACCTTAAGCGCAGGGTCTACGATGCGGTCGTACAGCTTCACAACAGCCTCTGTGATCTGCTTTGTGGAGGAGGTATGCCGCCCCAGATTGATAGAGCCGTGGGCAGCCTTTGGCACGCTTCGCCCGTAATAGTCTTGCGTAACAGGCCCCTTGTAGTTCGCACGCCGGGCGGGGTCTGTCAGGTTTTCGATGTCGTAGCCCACGGTCAGCACCATTTGATCTGCAACCAAGCCGCGATCCACCAAGTCCAGCACCAAAAGGTCGGTCATCTCCCGCACGATCAGCTTTCCCTTTTGAAAGCCGTAGGGGGTGGACAGCACCTGTCCGGTGCTGATGCTGTTGGTTTCCGGCTTGTAGGCCTTTACGTCCGCAATGGTGCAGGGCTCCCAGCCCCACGCGTGGTCGATCAAAAGCTCTGCGTTGATGCCGAACAACCGGTAAAGCAATTCCTCATTATAATGCTCGTCCTTCTTGCCGATGGAGCATCTTGCGATATCCCCCATGGTGTACAGACCGTTTTCCTCCAGCTTTTTCGCATATCCCCGGCCGATCCGCCAGAAATCCCGCAAAGGCCGGTGCGTCCAAAGCTTTTCCCGGTAGCTTTGTTCGGTAAGCTCGGCAATGCGCACGCCGTCCCGGTCAGGCGCGATGTGCTTAGCCTCCACGTCCATGGCGATCTTGCTAAGATACAGATTGGTGCCGATGCCTGCCGTTGCCGTAATGCCGGTGGTATGCAGCACATCCTGTATCATTTTCATGGCAAACGCCCGGGGCGTTAGGCGGTTCGCGGCAAGATACCGGGTCACATCCATAAACACCTCGTCCACGGAGTACACGTGGATGTCCTCCGGGGCGATGTACTTCAAATAAATATGGTATATCTGCGTGCTCACCTGCATGTACCGCGCCATCTGCGGCGTTGCCGTGATGTAGCTAAGCGAGAGCGACGGATTTTGTTTCAGCTCCGTATCGTTATAGGACTCGCCCGTAAACCGCCGCCCGGGAGCCAGCATTTTTCGTTTGGCATTTGCCTCCTTTACCTTTTCCACCACCTCAAAAAGCCGGGCTCTGCCGGGGATGCCGTGTGCCTTTAAGGAGGGAGACACCGCAAGGCAGATGGTTTTTTCCGTGCGGCCTGCGTCCGCCACCACCAAATTTGTGGTAAGCGGATCAAGCCCCCGTTCCATGCATTCCACAGAGGCATAAAAGGATTTGAGGTCTATTGCGATGTAGGTCCTCTCCGCCATACTGCTTCCTTATGCGTGCGCACCCCACATGCAATCTCCGATTTCCATATGGGTAAACACCGCCGTAAAGGAGGATTGCTCCGGGCTGCAGGCGTAAACGCCGAAGGAGATCTCCCCCGCGCCCTCCCACATGTGGCAAATGCGCATTTGCTGATAGGTAACGCCATCCGTGCTGCATTCGATGCAATAGTCGCTCTCCCGCCGGCTGAAGCGATACCACATTTCCTTCACGGAGGCAGGAATGTCCGTTGTGGCCCAGTCTGAAAAGCCGTGGTTGGTCACCACGCTGCCCAACCGCTGGTACGCCTCGGTTTCGTATTCGATGGACGCCTTGAGCCAGTTGTCGCTGTTAAGGTACATCACAATACCGCACTGGTCATAGCGGTGTTGGCTGTTAAACTGCGTTTTTACCGTGAAGGAAAAATACTTTTGCTCGGTTTTCACCTGCAGCACAGGGGCATTGTCGTTTTGAAAGCCGTAGTAGGTGCGCTGCCACAGGTCTGTTCCCGGCTCAGTCACGATCTCGATTGCTTCCTCCGTTATTGTGTTTTCCTTCGGCTCCCTGATCCAGCCCGGGTTCATCTTATAAAAGCTTGCCATGGATGTTCTCCTCTCCTGCCGTTTCATTGGCGGTGTCTATGCGTTACTCCTCCCCGATATAGCAAAACCGCTTCACGGACTTGCCGTTGTACTCCACGGTTTCGTTCCACATGGCCTTGGGGCGCACCCATATGCCGTATTCTCCGTACAGCGCCCGGTACACCACAAGCGCCTCCCGCGTTTCCGAATGGGTGGCCAAATACAAAAGCTCGTATTCCCTGCCCTTAAAATGCCGGTAGCGCCCGGGGCGAAAGTCCTGCGCCGCCTGCCGTTCCTCTATTGTACTGCCAATAACGTTCTCCAAGCCCTCACATTCGGTTTGCATGGCGCGCCCTCCTTGCCTTTGTTTACATTATTATTGTACTCGATTCGAATTCCATTGAAAAGAGAAGCGGCACACCGATCGTTCTGCAACAGGAAAACCCCTGCGGAGTTTTTCGCAGGGGTTTTCTATACAAAGGCTATGCCTGCTCCAATTGCTCCAACCGGTTCACCGGCGGCAGACAGGCCTGCGCCTTGCACATGTAATACGTGGTTTCGCCGTTTTTGAGCGGATACGCCTCGGTAGGTGCTGTGGCATACAGCCGCGCATTGTACGGCAGCTCACAGGGTAGTTTGGAAAGGTCTGTATCTTTTTCTGCTGCGATCACGATCTTTTGGGGCGGATCGCAATAGTCCGAAAGCGCTGTTAAAAACATGGCGTGCCCTATGGGATACTCCTTTGCCTGCGCAGATAAAAACGCCAGCTGGTTTTTCGCCAAGGTCTCGTACTCCTCTTCCCCCGTGATGTGATACAGCCGCACGGCGTTATGCGCCATCATGCCGTTGCCGCTTGGCACCGCGCCGTCGTAGGTATCCTTAGGTCGCAAGATCAGCTGCTCGTTTTCCTCCCCGTACAGGTAAAAGCCGCCGTTTTCTTCATCAAAAAAGTCCACCACGGCTTTCTGGAAAAAGTGCCGGGCGTTTTGTAGATAGTCTTCCTCCAGCGTTGCCTCGTACAGCTCCAACAAAGCAAAAGTGAAGTTGGCGTAATCCTCCAAGAACCCCTTTTCGCTTCGCCTGCCCTCCCGCACACTTACATACAGCGTGTCCTCCACGCAGCTATGCTCCTGCAAAAATGCATGGGCGCGCTTTGCCGCAGCTAGATACTCCGCCTTGCGGCTGACGCGGTACAGGCGGCACAGGGCAGCGATCATCAGACTGTTCCAGCCGGTCAGCATTTTATCGTCCAACAGCAAACGGCTTCTGCTTTTTCGGTATGCATACACGGCGGAAAGGTCGCTTTCAAAGTCCTCCGTCATGGCGGCGGTTTTCAGCAGGTTAGGAATGCTTTTCCCCTCAAAATTGCCCGCTTCGGTGATATCATAATACCGGTTGAAGGCAGTGCCCTTGTCCTCCCCTAATAAGCCGGTAATTTCGTCCGGCGTGAATACATAGTATTTTCCCTCCACGCCCTCGCTGTCTGCATCCTGCGCACTGTAAAAGCCGCCCTCCTGCCCGGTCATTTCCCGCAAAACATAGGTTGCCGTTTGCTCTGCCGCGCGCAGATACAAGGGCGTTTTTGTTACGGCATAGGCTTGGCAGTAGCTTAAGATCAACAGCGCGTTGTCGTACAGCATTTTTTCAAAGTGCGGCACCAGATACCGTTCGTCCGTGGAATAACGGCAAAAGCCGTAGCCGATGTGGTCGAAAAGACCCCCGCGGTACATCTGCGTCAGGGTTTTTTCCGCCATTAGCAGGCATTGTTCGTCCCCGGTCTTTTGATACTGGGTCAGTAAAAACAGCAGATTGTGCGCTGCGGGGAACTTGGGTGCGCCGCCAAAGCCGCCGTTTCGCGCGTCAAAGCTGCGTTTATACTGAGACACCGCCGCAGTCAGCAGCCGTTCCTCCGGGGAATTGCCCGTTTCGGCCGGCTTTTTAAGCGCGTTTACGATCTCCTCCGCGGAATGCAAAAGCGCCTCCCGCTCGGTTTCCCATTTTTCTTGAATCAGCAGTAATAATTCGTAGAAGCCCGGCATGCCCGGACGGGTATGCTTGGGAAAATAGGTGCCGGCAAAAAAGGGCTTTTGCTCTGCCGTCATAAAAATACTGGTGGGCCACCCGCCGCCGCCCGTAAACGCCTGACACACCTCCATATAGATGCTGTCGATATCCGGGCGCTCCTCCTTATCCACCTTTACGGAAACGAAGTGCTCGTTCAATACCTTGGCGATCTGTGCGTCCTCAAAGCTTTCGTGCGCCATAACATGGCACCAATGGCAGGTGGAATAGCCGATGGATAAAAACACGGGCTTGTCCTCCGCCTTGGCTTTATCAAA
>CAYZAW010000034.1:0-25475 GCA_964476505.1 uncultured Oscillospiraceae bacterium
TCCCAAATTGCCTTCAATACCTGCATACGATTACCCCTCAATCAAATAGATAAATTGAAAACTGTCGATTTAATCGGCTTTTAAAAAGCCACGTTTGATCGTGGCTTTTCGCTATTTGCAGCAGCTATCCTGTTCGCTGCTATTTACTGTCAGTATATGTCGCAGGGTTTCCTGTGCGTACTCGCTTCCGTCCAAGTCGATGGAATAGTGCGTCCACTTGCCTTCCTTACGGCCTTTGACGATTCCCGCGTCACAAAGGATTTTCATGTGGTGCGAAAGCGTAGATTGCTGAATGTTCAAATCATCCAACAGCTTACAAGCGCACTTTTCGCCGCTTTGCAGCAGTTCCAATATCCGCAAGCGGTTTTCATCACAGAAAACCTTGAATATCCTTGCCCGTTCCTCATACGTCGTTGCCATGTCATCACCTCACATCGACTATCTTCGATGGGTTTATTATAGAAGTCGGTTCGATTCTTGTCAATATGTTTTTGCAAAAACGTTTCGCTAATTAAACAGATTCTTATCTATCGGGCAGATGAAAGCACGACGCACCCCCATCGTTATTTTTGAACCCCCTAAACCCAATTTGAACCCCCTCAAAAGCAAGGGGGTTCATTTCTATCAATATTAGCGTTCTTTGCCAAACAAAAGAGCATCCAAAGGATGCTCTTTTTGTTTGGTTAGCCTGTTCGGAGGGATTCGAAGCCGCGTGAAAAAAACAGTCCTGTGGACTGTTTTTAGCGGCTGGGCAGCGCCGCCAAGAGGCCGCGCCGCGTGAAACGCAAGCGACCCGTAGGCGAAGCGAAGAATCCCACCGCCGCTACCAAACAAAAGAGCATCTATCGGATGCTCTTTTTGTTTGCTTAGCCTGTTCGGAGGGATTCGAAGCCGCGTTAAGAAAACAGTCCGGTGGACTGTTTTTAGCGGCCGGGCAGCGCCGCCAAGAGGCTGCGCAGCGAGGAACGCAAGCAGCCCGCAGGCGAAGCGGAGAATCCCACCGCCGCTACTGCCTTGAAAGCATTTAAATCAGGGACTCTTGTGCCAGTATGTGGGGTTTGCTGTTTATTCCCGGTAAAGGTGTTGACTAGGTTTGCCAAAGCACATCAAGAGGTTTCTCTTTCCCGGAACAAACAAAAAGAAGTCTACTGTAATGCCTTCCGTAAATCGAAAATATACTGCGCCTGCTGTTTTTCTAAATACCCCTTAATTAGCGGTTTCATTATGGCTTTCTTTGCCGTAACGTCTTCGGTAAAATCAATTTCGATCTGTTCGCCTATTTGTGTGAAAACGCCGATCCAGTGCCCCTTCATGTTTTCGTTTTCCATATCGAATTCCCAGCGCTTATAAGGCTGTGCAGCAGTAATGGTAAAGGTTGTGGCATAGCCGTTTTTTGTGTATTCAACAAATTGCTTATCGTTCAAAATTTCTATTCTGCTTATATCACTTCGCCATGCATATTCTGTAAGGGATGTCACCCGTTTCCACACGGTATTGATATCACTTTCAAAAACTGCTTTCGTGTTTACAATAGCCATCCCGTTATCCTCCGTACAGTTCGGTCAATCGTGTTTCAGTATAGCATCCCCTGTTTCTTCCCGCAACGCCTCGAAAACCCGCGCGGCATACGTTTATCTGCCTTACACAAGAACGCCTGCACCGGTGCTGTTTCCGTGTTTTACATCATGCTGATAACCGGTATTCGACAGAAAAACAGAAATGGTGTTATAATACATACGGCAAATGGATGCCAGTATTATAATCTAAGGAGTTAATATGAAGCGCAGCGATGGAAAACGAGTAAAAAACATTTCCAATATGAACACGCTTATGCCCTATATCATGGTGGATCGCAGCGACGCCTGTAATTCCATCGAATTGAATATCCCGCTGGAGCCTATTCGGGAATACCTGCGGCAAAAGCGCAGCGAGGGCGTTTATATGAGCCATATGGGCATTATGATCGCCGCCGTATTGCGCGCCACGGCGGAATGCCCGCGGCTTAACCGCTTTGTTGTGAACAAGCGCGTGTATGCCAGAAATGAATTCTCCGTTGGCATGGTGGTGCTTCGCCCCAAGGACGCGGAGGAGACCATGGCAAAGCTGCACCTGACCGTACGGGACGATATCTTTACCGTGCAGCAAAAGATCGACGACTTTATCGTAACCAACCGCAAGGAGGATTCCAACGACTTGGATTCTCTTATGCGCACGCTCATTCGCATTCCCGGGCTTTTGACCTTTGCAGTAGGCCTGCTAAAATGGTTGGATAAGCACAATTTGATGCCAAAGGCTGTGATCGAGGCAAGCCCTATGCATAATTCCATTGTTGTAACCAACCTTGCCAGCATCCGCACCAATCATATTTACCATCATATTTACAATTTCGGCACCGTTGGCATGATTATTGCCATGGGCAACACCCGGGCAGTACCTGTTATGAAGGGCGGTACCGTTGTGTATGAGCAATGCATCCCCCTTGGCGTGGTAACGGACGAACGCATCTGTTCCGGTAGTTATTACGGCGCTGCATTCCAGCGCATCAAGCATTATCTGGCGAACCCCGCACTATTGGAGCAGCCGCCGGAGCATGTGGAGGAAGACTGGTAATTACATACTAAAAATCCCCCGGTTATCCGGGGGATACTTTTTTTTTGCAAACGCTGCCTTGGTGGATAAGCCTGAAACGATCTGCCCAAACAGCAGATAGAAGATGTACTCCCGCACATGCGTACTGTCCTTGATTTCCCCCTTGGATATCTTTTCCGCAAATATCATAGTGGCCTGCACCGTATACGTCCAAACGATTTCCGGCCCCATGCCAAGCATACCCGCAAGCGTCGGATTCCCTTCCAGCGCTATGCTGTACATTTTTTCACATGCGCCATCCAGCCGCGGGTCCTTGTCGATGCTGTACAATGGCGATTGGATATATTGATTATAATATGATAATTCCGCTTTACGCTGTACCAGGTAATCGAACAGTTTCAGCCACGCGTTTTTTATGCGCACGGCAAAATCGATTCCTTCCCGCGTATCCTTGATGATGGCGTTTGCCACCTGCTTGTCAAACCGGGTAAAGGTTTGATACAGCAGGTTTTCTTTGCTTGTAAAGTGGCGATACACCGTTATTTCCGCAACACCGCAGGCCTCTGCGACCCTTAATGTTGTTACCCTTCCTATCCCGCGCGTTGCACTGATATGAACCACGGCATCCATCATTTGATCGTTGATATTCTCCGGCAGCGGTCGTTTGGGCATGGCTCCATCCCCCATTGTGATTTCATATTGGTATATATCTGTTGGTATATCCAATAGAAGTGTAACATTAAAATTACCAAATTGCATTAGTAATTTGCAAAATAAGTAAATAAAACCGCTCTTTTCGACAAAGAGCGGCAATAATTATACCTTACCGTGGAAAGACGGCAAAATCAGTCGGCAACAATTTCGGCTTCCTTGGCATTTTTCCGGACACTTTCAATGCCGTTTTTGCAGCTTGCCTTTGCTTTATAGCCTTCAGAGGCTAAAATGGCCTCGCCGTTGCCGGCCTTCAGGCGGAAACGGAATTCTCCGGCTTTATCCGTATAGACCTCGAATTTGGGATTGCTCTCCTTGGCAAACCCGTCTACCGTTTGATCCTCAACCTTTGCCACAGCAGCGTTTTTCCGCACGCTTTCAACGCCGTTCTTGCAGCCGCTGAGGCTGGTGTACTGTTCAGAGATGCCGATCGTTTCTCCGTTGGACGCTACCAGCTGAAAGGAAAAGCCTTTTGAACCCTCTTTGATTTGGAATTTACTCATGGACGATGCCTCCTAAACTCATTTTGGAAGTGTATATACCGCTTCCTGATTACTTGATAGTATACCATTTATATATAGTGTTTGTCTATCTTAGGGCTATGATACACCGTTCATTGCCCATGTCTTCAAATGCTGTGTTATATCATTAGAAAAATCTGGGTATTTTACTGTTTACACTTGCGGCATTTCTCTCTATAATATTAAAATACATGTCATAAGGACGATTCCTGGAGGCTCCATGGAAAGACGAGCAAAGGCGCGCAAGGGAACGATGACGCTGCGGCAGACCGCTGTAGTGCTGGATCGGAACCGTTCCGCCGTGCGCGACGAAAACTATACTGTATTATGGAAGCTTTGCCTTGCAACGGCTATATTGCTGCTGGTCGTTTTTTCATGCTCTTATTTTGTTCCACATTTAACCGCGCTTCGTCCGTTGTTTCTTGTGTTTTTCCTAATCAATGCGCTGATCTTTACCTGTGTTGCCTTCTTTGTACGCTACCATAGAAAACTGGTCAACGCAGTGTTTTACGCATATATCATCTGTATGTTTGCCTTTGGCTTTGCGGTGGGCATTTTCTTTAGCGACGATTCCGTTGCGGGGCTGTTTTTTGTGGTGCAGGTGGCAATGCCGCTTACCATTATCGAGCGTCCGGACCGTTTGTTGCTGCTTTCCGGCCTGTTTACCGTTGCCTTTTGTATTTGCAGCTACTTCATCAAGGGTGCCGCCATTTTTGCTTATGACATTACCGATGCTGCCGTTGGCTACATGCTAAGCAGCTTTCTCATGTTTTCCATTACACAAATGCGCATCACCAACATCGATACCCGCCGCCGGCTGTTGCAGCAAAGCATGACGGACGAATTAACGCACCTGCCCAACCGCCGCAGGTTCAACCAGTATATGCACGAAAACATTGGGCGCATATTAGATCCCAATACCAATGTGGCGTTGTTTATGTCGGACATCGACTTCTTCAAGCGCTATAACGATACCTACGGGCATTTGGGCGGGGACGATTGTTTGGCTGCCGTTGCCTCCATGTTCATAGCCTTTGCCAAGCGCAACAATCTGTTTGTAGCCCGCTACGGCGGCGAAGAATTTGTTGCCATCAGCATTGGCGGCAGCTCCGTAGACGCGCTGTCTTTGGCGGAGGAGTTGGTGCAAAACATGCGGCGGCTGGCAATTCCCAATTCCGCCTCCATATTTGGCATCGTGACCATCAGCGTTGGCGCGGTATCCGCCCGCTCCTACTCCTTCAGCAACGACGTAGAGTTGATCAATCTGGCGGATGCGGCTTTATATGAAGCCAAGGAAAACGGCAGAAACCAATGCCGCGTGTATACCTAACGGCTGCATGCATCCAATGAACCGCCATCGTTTGCGGTTCTTTTTTGTTTGGGATTGCGTACCTTTCATTTTTCATGTACAATCAACAAAGGAAATAATCGGAAGGATGCTTGCGTTTTTATGGATATTGTACGGTATTTATCGAACAATTCTTATCCCGGGCGGGGTATTATAGTAGGAACCAGTGCGGACGGTTCGGCTATGCTTAGCATGTATTTCATTATGGGCAGAAGCGAAAACAGCCGTAACCGGGTATTTGTTCCTTGTGAGGACGGCATCCGCACCGAGGCGTACGACCCAGCAAAGTGCAGCGATCCGTCGCTTATCATTTACCATCCCGTGCGAGAATTTCAAAATCGACTAATCATAACGAATGGCGACCAAACTGATACCATCCGCGACACGCTTCGTTTGGGCGGCAGCTTTACTGAGGCGCTTGCCACCCGCACCTATGAGCCGGATGCGCCGCATTTTACCTCGCGTGTAAGCGCCATGTGCACCCTCCCGAAGGACGGCGCGTATGCCTTTGAAATGGAGATACTGAAAAAGGAAGCAGACAGCAGCGCCTGTCAGCGCCTGCATTATACTTATGGCACACTTCCCGTCGGAACCTGCCGTATCCTGCATACCTATGCCGGCAACAGCGAGCCTCTCCCACCCTTTTCCGGCGAGCCCGCATGCGTGACCGTATCCGGAGATTTTATCGCGCTGACCGCTGCTGTTTGGGATGCGCTTGACCACAACAACCGCATCTCCTTATTCAGCCGCTTTACGCCGCTTGATGGCGGTGCATCCCAAACCAAAATCATCAATCGCTTGGAGGACTGACCCATGGATTTAAAATATGGCTGCAACCCACACCAAAAACCCGCTTCCGTTTCCGTGAAAACCGGCAGCTTGCCTATTACCGTATTGAACGGTGCGCCGGGCTACATCAATCTGTTGGATGCACTCAACGCCTGGCAGTTGGTGCGGGAGCTGCGGCAGGCAACCGGCCTTCCTGCGGCGGCCTCCTTCAAGCACGTGAGTCCCGCAGGCGCAGCCGTGGGGCTGCCGTTAAGTGAGCCGCTTCGCCGCATGTATTATGTAACAGAGGAAGAACTCTCCCCCCTTGCCTGTGCCTATGTGCGTGCGCGCGGCGCGGACAGGCTTTCCTCCTTTGGCGATTTCATTGCTCTGTCCGACGTATGCGATGCTTCCACCGCCCGCGTAATACTGCCTGAGGTATCCGACGGCGTAATCGCGCCGGAATATGATGCGGACGCGTTGGCGCTGCTAAAGCAAAAGCGAAAAGGCGGCTATACCATATTGCAAATGGACGCTTCCTATACACCGCCGGAAATGGAGCAGCGGGAGGTTTACGGCGTTACCTTTACGCAGCGCCGCAATGACACGCCCATTACTGCTGCGCATCTGTCGCATATCGTGACCGAGCAGACTTCCCTTTCCGACAGCGCCGTGCGCGACTTATTGATCGCGTTGATCACCGTAAAGTATACGCAGTCCAATTCCGTGTGTTACGCCAAGGACGGGCAGACCATTGGCGTTGGCGCGGGTCAGCAGTCACGTATCCATTGCACTAGGCTGGCCGGCAGCAAGGCAGACCTTTGGCATTTGCGTCAGCACCCCGTCGTGCTTTCTTTGCCCTTTCTGGAAACGCTTAAGCGCCCGGAGCGGGACAATGCCATCGACCTTTATCTTTCCGAAGAGGATTCTGCCGACGTATTGTCCGAAGAGAACTGGCCGCACTATTTTAAAACGAAGCCGGAGCCTCTTTCCAAGGAAGAGAAGCAGCGGTTTTTATCCGGATGCAGCGGCGTTTCGCTTGCCAGCGACGCATTCTTCCCGTTCTCGGACAACATTTTACGGGCATGCCGCAGCGGCGTTCAATACATCGCCCAGCCCGGCGGCTCCATACGGGACGATTTGGTGATAGATGCCTGCAATCAAAAGGGCGTTGTGATGTGCTTCACCGGGCTTCGCCTGTTCCATCATTAACAGAAATACACGCATCCACAATATATTCTAAATTCAGTCACTTTAGTGCGCTAATGCGTTACAACGCTACTTGACTGAATTTGTTTTTGGGTGTATGCTATGTGAAACGCAATCAACAGGAGGCAGATTTTGGATAGTTCCACCTTCCGAAAAAGCGAGCAGCTCTCGCTGGAATTAAGCAAGCTTTACGAGCAGTACGGCTACCATAAGTTTTACATGAACAAGCTTGAGGAATACGCCTTTTATATGGATAACCTCAACTTTCTGCAAAGCCGGGAGATCATCGTGTTTTCCGACCTCAACGGAAAGCTCATGGCGTTAAAGCCGGACATCACCCTTTCCATCGTGAAAAACACCAAGGCGGAGCAATCCTCTTTGGATAAGCTGTATTATACAGAAAACGTGTTTCGTGCCGCAAAAAACGCCCGGGAATACCGGGAACTGCGGCAAATGGGCTTGGAGTGCATCGGTAACGTTACCCCCTATGCCATTACGGAGGCGCTCACGCTGGCAGCAAAAAGCCTTGCGGTGATCGACCCGGAATACACCCTTTGCATTTCGCACCTAGGCGTGGTGTCCGGGCTGCTATCCTCTCTTTCGGTGGATTATTCCGTAAAGCAGGCGCTGCTTGGCTGCATCCGGGAAAAGAACCCGCATGATATGGTGCCCATTGCGCAAGCGGCGCGGGTCGAAAGCGAGGCGCTGCATATCCTGCAAACGCTGGCAACCCTGTCCGGCAGCTTTAAAACCGCCTTAGAGCAGGTACGCACGCTTTGCATCAACCAGGAAATGCAGGACGCGGTTGCGGAATTGGCGCTGTACGAGAAAGCGCTGCCGCGCGAAAGCCATATCAATCTGGATTTATCCATCGTGTCGGATACCGCTTATTACAACGGGGTCATGATGCAGGGGTATGTAAAGGGAGCCAGCAACGCGGTACTGGCGGGCGGGCAGTACGATAACCTGCTTTCCCGCATGGGGAAGGATCGGCTACATGCCATTGGCTTTGCCATCTACTTTGACGAACTGGAGCGTTACGAAAAGCTGTATACCCCGCCCTACGATATCCTTGTGCTGTACGATGCTTCTACTGACCCGGCGCAGGTTTCCGCCGCGGTGGAGGGCACTATTGCCGCAGGGCGCAGGGTGCTTGCCGATACCCGCCAACCGGAAAACGCCGCGTGGAACACGGTATTGGATCTTAGGAGGCAGAAATCATGCTGAACATTGCATTGCCCAAGGGGCGTTTGGGAGATAAAGTTTACAAGCTGCTTTCCGGCATTGGCTACGATTGTGCGCAAATGCTGGAGGACAACCGCAAGCTGGTATTCGAAAACGAGAAGAATGGTGTACGCTATTTTCTCGTGAAGCCGTCAGACGTTGCCACCTATGTTGAACGCGGCGCGGCAGACGTTGGCGTGGTTGGTAAAGACGTGCTGTTGGAGCAGCAGCCGGATGTATTTGAGCTTTTGGATCTGGGCTTTGGCAAATGCAGCATGTGTGTTGCGGCGCAAGAAGGGTTTGTGGAAAACCCTGCGGCAGCGCTTCGGGTGGCAACCAAATATCCCAACATTGCCAAGGCGCATTATAAAAACATCGACCGGGATATCGAGATCATCAAGCTGCACGGTTCCATTGAGCTGGCGCCTATACTCAATTTATCCGACGTGATCGTGGATATCGTGGAAACGGGCAGCACGCTTCGGGAAAACCATTTGTATGTGGTGGAAAAATTCTTGCCCATCAGCGCGCGGTTTATCGCAAACAAAGCCAGTTACCGTTTTAAAGAGCAGGAGATCGCCGCCATTACGGAACAGATCAGGGAGGCACAGGTATGATCAAGCAATACGCATTACGGGATATTTCCCTCAAGGATATTTTGCTTCGCAACGCCCCCACGCAAAATGTTGAAGTAGAAGAAATCGTTCGCGGCATCGTGGAGGATGTGCGAAATAACGGCGACAATGCACTTCTTGCTTACTGCAAGAAATTCGACGGCGTAACGTTAAGCGCTCTTGCCGTTTCCAAGGAAGAAATAGACCGCGCCATGAAAACCGTTGACCAAAAGCTATTGGCGGTCATCGAAAAAGCCGCGGTAAACATTAGCGCCTTTCACAGCATGCAAAAGCGCGAGGGCTTTACCATGCAGGGCGAAAACGGCGTTACCCTAGGGCAGCGCTTTACCCCCATCGAAAACGTTGGAATCTATGTGCCCGGCGGCACCGCCAGCTACCCCAGCAGCGTGCTGATGAACGCCATTCCCGCGCACATTGCGGGTGCGAAAAACATCGTAATGGCTACGCCCCCCGCGAAAGATGGCAGCATTCCCCCGGCAATTTTAGCCGCTGCGCGTATCGCGGGGGTAACACAGATATTCAAAATGGGCGGCGCACAGGCCATAGCCGCCATGGCATACGGTACCGAAAGCGTGCCGCGGGTAGACAAGATCGTAGGCCCCGGCAACATATTCGTTGCCACCGCCAAGCGGCAGGTGTTTGGCATGGTTGCCATCGACATGATTGCAGGCCCCAGTGAAATTCTTGTGATTGCCGACAGCAGTGCAAAGCCGCGTTATGTGGCGGCTGACTTGCTTTCCCAAGCAGAGCACGATAAGCTTTCTGCCGCAGTCCTTGTGACCAACAGCCCTGCATTGGCCGCCGCCGTATCCGAGGAGATCGAGCGGCAGCTGGCGCTGCTTCCCAGAAACGAGATCGCGCGTGCCGCCATCGACGGCGGCAGCAAGATCATTCTGGTGGAAAGCCTAGAAGAAGCCGTTACAGTATCCAACGCCATCGCGCCGGAGCATTTGGAGTTGTTTGTAAAAAACCCGGAGGCGCTTTTGCCCTTGGTGCAAAACGCAGGCAGCATTTTCATGGGCGCTTACACGCCGGAGGCCTTGGGCGATTACTTGGCAGGCCCCAACCACATTTTACCCACCAACGGCACGGCAAGGTTTTCTTCCCCGCTTGGCGTGGACGATTTTATCAAGCGTTCCTCGTTCATTTGCTACAACAAGGAAGCCCTTCGCGCCGTAAAGGACTCGATCGATGTGTTTGCCAACGCAGAAGGCTTGCAGGCGCACGCGAAAAGCGCATTGATTCGCTATGAGGAGGAGAATTGAACCATGAGCCGTTTTTTAGATGAACGCTATGCAAAGCTGTTGCCGTATGTACCCGGCGAGCAGCCGCAAAACAGGCAGTATATCAAGCTGAACACAAATGAAAATCCCTACCCGCCCTCCCCCGCCGTGCTTGCGGCGCTCAACCGGGAGGAAGCGGAGGCACTGGATCTGTATCCGGATACGGAATGCACAAAGCTGCGCCGCGCCATTGCCGCATGCTACGGTATCGAGGAGGCGCAGATCGTTGTAACAAACGGCTCCGACGAAGCGCTGGCCTTTGCCTTTTTAGCCTTTTGCGGCGAAAAAACCGGCGTGTGCTTTGCGGATATTACCTATGGGTTTTATCCGGTGTTTGCGGAGCTGTTCTGCTTATCGTACAATACGATCCCGTTAAATGAGGATTTTTCCGTTGACCCAACAGCGTATTACAACGCCGGAAAAACCGTGGTCATTGCCAACCCCAATGCGCCAACGGGCATGGCGCTAACGGCTGCCGCAATCGAGCAGGTTTTGCAGCATAACAAGAACAATCTGGTGATCGTTGACGAAGCGTATGTGGATTTTGGTGCAGAATCCGTTGTGCCGCTCATCGAAAAGTATGATAATCTATTGGTGATACAAACCTTCTCCAAATCCCGCAGTTTAGCCGGCATTCGCTTGGGTGCGGCTATCGGCTGCAAGGCGTTGATCGAGGACATGAACAAAATGAAGTTCTCCTTCAACCCATACAATGTAAACCGCTTGGCCATTGCCGCCGGTGCCGCCGCCATGGAGGACGCCGCGTATTTTACACAATGCGTTGGCGCTATCAAGGAAACCCGGGCATGGACCGCGCAGGCGCTGACAGCGCTGGGCTTTACGGTACTGCCCTCCTTTGCCAATTTCCTGTTTGCCAAGCCCTCAAAGCTCGGCGGCGAAGCGTATTATCTGGCGTTAAAGGAGCGGGGCGTACTGGTGCGGCATTTTAACAAGGCGCGTATCAGCGAGTATGTGCGCATCACCATCGGCACAAAAGAACAAATGGAGGCTCTGGTCTCACAAACCAAGGACATCATAGGAGGTATCGCATGAGAAGTGCTGCTATCGAACGGAAAACCGCGGAAACGGACATCAAGCTGCAACTTACGCTGGATGGCAGCGGCACATCTGCCGTTAACAGCGGATGTGGGTTCTTAGACCATATGCTGACGCTGTTTGCCCGGCATGGCGGGTTTGATCTAACGCTTACCTGCAAGGGAGACACGCAGGTAGACGACCACCACACCACGGAGGATATCGGTATAGCGCTGGGCGCGGCCTTTAAAGATGCTTTGGGGGATTTTCGAGGCATCATGCGCTATGGCAGCATGCTGCTGCCCATGGACGAGGCGCTGGTGCAGGTGGCGCTGGATGTTTCCGGGCGCGCGTATTTAAACTACCAGATGGCCCTTCCCACACAAAAGGTTGGCACCTTTGATACGGAGCTGGTGCAGGAGTTCTTCCTCGGTTTTTGCCGGAGCTTAGGGCTCACGCTGCACATCACCGCGCTTTACGGCAGCAATTCTCACCATATCATCGAGGCTGCCTTTAAGGGCTTTGGCAGGGCGCTGTCCTCTGCGGTTGCCATCGATCCTAAAAACCCGGACACCGTGCCCTCCACCAAGGGCGTATTATAAGGAGCGGATATGATCGCAATCGTAGACTACGGCGTTGGCAATTTGTTTTCTCTATCTGCCTCGCTTGCCCATGTTGGCGCAGAAGTGACTGTGACCGGAGATCTGAAGCAAATTGAACGTGCAGACCGTGTGATACTGCCAGGCGTTGGCGCTTTTGGAGACGCGGCAAACAAGCTGAAGGAAAGCGGGCTGTTT
This sequence comes from uncultured Oscillospiraceae bacterium, assembly GCA_964476505.1. Lineage (GTDB taxonomy): Bacteria > Bacillota > Clostridia > Christensenellales > CAG-138 > CAYZAW01. Next base: position 12,121 of record CAYZAW010000034.1, read on the forward strand.
GTACCCTTGCAGGAGATCGCAAAAGCCGGCACGCCCTTTATGGGTATTTGCCTTGGTATGCAGCTGTTGTTAGAAAAAAGCTTTGAATACGGCGAGCATGAAGGACTGGGGCTTATTCCCGGCAGCATCGAAAACCTGTCCTTTGACGTGAAGCCCGGCCGCAAGGTGCCGCAAATGGGCTGGAACGCGCTGCAGATCCGTCAGCCGGACGATCCGCTGCTAAAAAGCGTGCGCCCCGGCGACTGCGTGTATTTTGTGCACTCCTATTACGCCAAGCATTGCGAAGCGTTCACCGCTGCCAGCGTGGAATACGATGTAAACGTGCCTGCCGTTGTTCGGCAGGGCAACGTATGCGGCTGCCAGTTCCACCCGGAAAAAAGCGGCAACGTTGGCCTCGCCATATTGAAGGCGTTTGCGGAGGTAGCCGCATGCTGATATTTCCCGCAATCGATCTTTCCGGCGGCAAGGCCGTGCGCCTGACCCAAGGGGATTACGACCGTAAAACGGTGTATGCCGATGACCCCGCAGCCGTTGCCAAAAGCTTTATCGAGGCAGGCGCAACCTGCCTGCACATGGTTGATTTAGACGGTGCAAAAACCGGCTCGCCTGTAAATTCCGATGCTATCCGCGCGGTTTGTGCCGTTCCCGGCCTGTTTACGGAGCTTGGCGGCGGCATTCGCAGCATGGAACAGATAGAGCGATATCTGTCTTTCGGTATTGACCGGGTGATACTGGGTACAGCCGCCTTCCGCGACCCCGACCTATTATTGGAAGCCTTGCATACCTACGCAGAGAAGATCGCCGTAGGCGTGGACGCAAAGAACGGCTTTGTGGCACTTTCCGGCTGGCTGGAGCTGACAGAGCAAAAGGGCGTAGACTTTTGTAAGGTTCTGCGTGATATGGGCGTTCGCACGGTCATTTATACAGACATCTCCCGTGACGGCGCGCTGTCCGGCTCAAATTTAGAGCTGTACCGGGAGCTTTCTGAAATCAGCGGGCTGAACGTTGTAGCCTCCGGCGGCGTTTCCTTTGAGAAGGAGATCACCGCACTTCGCGATATGGGGCTGTATGCCGCCATCGTTGGAAAAGCCATTTATGAAGGCAAGCTGTCCCTTCCCCGGGTGCTTGCCCTTGCCAAAGGAGAAGCAGTATGATCACAAAACGCATTATCCCCTGCTTGGATATCCGAAACGGGCGGGTGGTAAAGGGCACCAATTTTGAGGGCTTGCAGGATGTTGACGATCCTGTGGCGCTGGCACGCTTTTACAATGAAAGCGGCGCGGATGAGCTAGTGTTTTACGACATTACCGCCAGCTTTGAGAAGCGTCAGCTGTTTACGGACGTATTGACCGACGTTGCCCGGGAGATATTCATTCCCTTAACCGTTGGCGGCAGCATCAACACTGTGGAGGATTTTGACCGTGTGTTGAAGTGCGGTGCGGACAAGGTCAGCGTGAACAGCGGCGCAATCAAAAACCCCACGCTTATTCGGGACGCGGCGCACCGTTACGGGAACCAATGCGTGGTGCTTTCCATGGACGTGAAGCGGGTGGACGGGAAATTTACCATATTTGCCAAGGGCGGCCGGGAGAACACCGGTATCGACGCGCTGGACTGGGCCGAAAAGGGTGAAGCCTTAGGCGCGGGCGAGCTTGTTGTGAACAGCATCGATACGGACGGCGTAAAAAACGGGTTCGATCTGGAAATGCTGCAAGCCGTTGCGGAGCGGGTAAATATCCCCATCATCGCCAGCGGCGGTGCGGGATGTATGGAGCATTTTTCTACGCTGTTTACAATGCTTCCAGCAGTGGACGCGGGGCTTGCCGCCTCCATCTTCCACTATAAAGAAGTGCTGATCCCCGATTTAAAACGCTACCTCAAAAACGAAGGCGTACAAATGCGCGTTTAAAGGAGTAACCATTATGGACTTGCTAGATCAGTTAAAATTCGACAGTAACGGGCTTATCCCCGCCGTAGTGCAGGACTTTTACAGCCGCGATGTGTTGACGGTTGCGTATATGAACCGGGAAAGTCTGAATATTACCCTCAAGGAAAAGCGCACCTGCTTTTATTCCCGCTCCCGCAAGGAACTTTGGCGCAAGGGGGAAACCAGCGGCAACGTGCAGCATGTGGTACGCATCACGGCGGACTGCGATTTGGACGCGCTTGTTGTATTGGTCATCAAGGATGGCCCCGCCTGCCATACCGGAGAAGACAGCTGCTTCTTCAATTTGCTGTACGATACGGAGCTTGCCCCCGCCTTCTCGCTGGAATCGCTCTATTCGCTGATTATGGGGCGCAAGCGGGAGGCCAAGGAGGGCTCCTATACCTCGTACCTGTTTGCAAAAGGCAAGGACAAAATACTTAAAAAGGTGGGCGAGGAATCTACAGAGGTGGTCATCGGCGCAATGAAAAACAGTAAGGAGGAAACCATATTCGAGATTTCCGACCTTGCCTATCATTTGCTGGTATTGATGGCGGAAATGGGCATCACCGTAAACGACATCAAAAACGAGCTTGCCTCCCGGCATGTGGTAGATCATAAGGTAAAGCAGGAGACGCTCCAATGACGCGCTCCAACCTGCACACCCATACCACCTATGTAGACGGCGCAAACAGCCCGGAGGAGATGGTGCTTGCCGCCATAGAACGCGGCTTTGTTTCTCTTGGGTTTTCCGAGCATGCCTATACCGCCTTCGATAGCACCTGCTGCCTGACCCCGGAATCCACCCTGCAGTATTTTGAGGAAGTGCGTACGTTAGCAAACAAGTACGCAAATAGGCTTTCCATCTTTCTCGGCTTGGAGATCGACTGGCTGGAGCCCCTTTCCTACCCGGCGCTTGACTATGTGATAGGTTCCGTTCATACGCTGTCACAAAACGGCACTTACTTTATTGTGGATAATACACCGGAAATGCTTGCGGATTGTAAGGAGCAGGCCTTTCATGGCGACGGCGTGGCTATGGCAAAAGCGTATTTTCGATCCGTTTCGGAAATGGCGGCAGGGCTTCGCCCTTCCATCATCGGGCATTTTGATTTGGTCACCAAGTTCAACGAAACAGGCGTGTATTTTGATGAAAGCTGCCCCGCCTACCAGAAAGCGGCGCTGGAAGCGCTGGATGCCGTTATTGACACGGGCGCTATCGTGGAGGTAAACACAGGGGCAATGTCTCGTGGCTGGCGTACTACGCCCTACCCTGCCCCGTTCTTGCTGCGGCGGTTGTTGGAGCGAAAAGCGCCCATCATTCTTTCTACCGATACGCACGCGGCAACAACCATTGATTACGCCTTCGCGGAGACCACTGCAATGCTAAAAAACATAGGGTTTGCCGCACAAATGGAATTAACAAAGCAAGGCTTTGTAGAAGTAAGCCTGTAACACAGCAATAAAAAAGCGCCTCGCGGCGCTTTTTTATTGTTGTGTTACTCTTTTTTCTCCGGCTGCTCCGACTCCTTCACGGCAACGGCTGCACCCTTCTTGTGCTTTGGCGGCAGCAGACCCTTTTTGCGGCGATTTGCCCGCACAATGGCGATAATGATCCACACGATTGCGCCGATCAATACCAGCACCGGTAGAATGATGATGAGGTAGATCGCCAAGTTTTCGAAAAATACACCGATACCGCTCAAGGTGTTCATTAAGCCCTCGCTGACGCGGGTACCGAAGCTGTCGTCATCCGCCACGGCGGACACCGGCGGTATTTCGTTGATATTGATGTTGACGGTGGAAAATGCCACCAAGTCATCCCAACGCTTTAAGTCGCTGGTGAGGCTTTCGATCTCGTAGGTGATGCGGGAAAGCTCGGTTTCCAGCGCGATCACGCTTTCGATGCTGTCTGCCTGCGCCAACAGCTCTAAGATGCGTTCCCGTTGGGTTTGGTAGATCTTTAAGCGGGATTCCGTATCATAGTACGCATAGGTCACGTCCTCGCCGCTTGTATTTTCGTAGTCCACCGTAGCAAGGCCCTTGGCGCTTTCTAAAAACGCTTCCATGTTTTCCTGTGGAATGCGTACGGAAATGTAGGCATACCGCCCGGATTCGCCGTATTTTTCCGGCTCCTTGCCGCTGATGTTGGAGGACGCAACAAAGCCGCCCATTTCGCTGATCTTTTGATTGATGGTATCTAGCACTGCGTCAAAATCACGGGTCTGCAAGCCCAACTCCGCGTTTTTGATGATTTTATGCCCGCCGTAGTTGTTTTGCGCCTCCGCGGCAGACTGTGTTCCGCTTTCGCCCCAGTCTCCCTTGGCTGCTGTGGTTTCTGCCTCCGCGCTGTCGTAACTGAATTCCTCCGCAGCGGGGGCTTCCGCCATCGGTGCGGGCGCAGCCGGCGCTTCTGCTGCGGCAAAGTAGCCGTTGTCAGAATCCTTTCGGCTTGCAGCACAAGCAGCTGATGACAGCAGCAACGCCGCGATCATAAGTAAAGCAATGATCCTTTTTTTCATACTATATTCTCCATCCTTCCTTGTTGCACTGTATTGGGGCTGTGTTCTATCCTCATTCTACTTATATAACGCATGTGTTTGATAATTGGTTGCAAAATATCCCAGAAAACGTATTAAGAAAGTTTGACTTGTTTTTGACCGATCAAAGCACGGCCTACAGCGAGAAAAATCGCGTCAAAGACACGATTTTTCAAAGCTGATCATTGGCGTTTTACGCGGCAGGCGGTATATAACCGCCCGTATACGGCACAGCGCCCTCCGGTACGGGAATCAGAGCCGGATCGCCTGTACCAACGGATATCTCCGCCGCATTTCCACGATACTTATTGGTACCGAGGGATTTGGTATCCACCACTTTGCCGTCTTGGTACTTATCTACATAGGCTTCTGCCACGTAACCGTCGTGCTTGATGACCGTTGTCATTTGATACCCGGCAGGAATCTCAGCGCTTTCCGTATACACAGTATCCGCCTCACGGGGAATCTCCTCCGTGATCTCGCTACGGGTTTTGTAGGTAACGCCCTCCGGTAACGGTTCGCCGTACAGCTCTACCGTTATGTTCAGGTAACGGGAGCTATCCGGGTCCTTCGTGATATAAGAGAAAACGTACAGCGGTGCATTGGTGCTGTTGACGAATTTTAGATCAATGCCGCTGGAATCCACCGTAGCATCCAACCCCTTGGGAACGTAATCGGAAGGAATGGAATGCGCTTTGCGATCTGTTACCGTAACATCGCCGCATAAAAGCGCGTTATACAGGGTGGTGCTTACCTGACAGATGCCGCCGCCTGCTTGCAGGGTGTATTCTTTACCGCCGGAGATACCGTTTGCCAGCTTCCAGCCAGCCGCTTCCGTACGAAGCCCAACGTACCCGTTGAAGGAGAACTCCTCGCCCGGCAGCACGATACAGCCGTTTAACAGCCCGGAGCCCTTCTCTACGTTGTAGCAGCGGTTTTGCACCACTTGATCCGAACTGCTGCGTTTATACCGGGTGGTAAATTTGGCGCGGAACTGGGTGTTCTGCTGTATGTAGGAAAGCTCCGTCGTGGGAGGAACCAACGTATACGCGAGCTCCGCCGTTGTATTATACTTGCCTTCTTTAATAAGCTGCACAATGGCTTCCACAGAGGCTTCTTTATCTAATATCCGCCCGTCCGTGCCTTCAAAGTACTCGAACTGCGGCACGTTTTCCTCGGATAACTCCGCTACCGCATAGGGTTCGATGGGCGCTACGTTTTCGTCCAGTACCAGCTCGTCTAATCTGGCGGCAATAGCGTCTTCATCGGGATTCAGCGCAATGTCGAAATCGCGGGCGCCGTCGCTGCCCTCCGGCTGCATCTCGCCCTCGCCGGTACCGCCGGTAGCGCTAAAATACATTGCCTCGGCAAGCACGTCGTCGATATCGGTGGTGATTCCCATATCCGCAGCGGACAGGGAAAAGCTGCCGGTGCTTTCCTGAATGCTGATGTTGATGGAGGCAAGCTCCTCGTTTAAGGACGCGCTCACGGCATCGCGCGCTTCGTTGATGGTCATGCCAGCAACGCTGACCCCGTTGACCGTAACGCCGGTGTTATATACGGTACCCTTTTCTTCATACTCCGCCGCCGTTTGTTCCTGCGGTTTGCGCGTTACCAAAAGCAGCACAGCCACCACGACCAATAAACCGCCCAATACACAAAGCGCCAGCTTTAACAGGCGCTGCAAACGAAGCGTGCGTTTTTTCTTTCCGCCGCCGGAGGAGCCGCTTCTTCTCCCGCCGCCGCTTCCGGAGCCACGCGAGGACGAACTGCCCTGCGAGCTTGTTCTCCGTGCCGGAACCGCGCCGCTGGCTCTTCCTGCGTTGCCGGATTGATACATATAATTAGGTATCTGAGGCTCGGATCTTGAGCCCCGAACGGTATTTTGACTCATGTAACACTCCATTGCCAAATTTGCGAACAAATCAAATCCGCATATTGTTGTTATTATACACCATCCCGGAAGTTCGCCGCAAGTATTGGGGGTCTTTCCCTGATAGAATTGACAATTTGTTTGCAAATACGCGCCGTCGTGTTAGAATGATGCCTAAGACTGACAAAAAGAAGGACGCGCACATGTTCCACATTGTATTGGTTGAGCCTGAAATACCGCAAAACACCGGCAACATTTCTCGCACCTGCGCCGTAACGGGCAGCGTTTTGCATTTGGTGCGCCCGCTGGGCTTCTCCACGGACGATAAAACCCTGAAGCGCGCCGGGCTGGATTACTGGCAGTTTCTTGACGTTCGCTATTACGACAGCTTTTATGAGCTGCAAGCCCAATACCCAAACGCCCGGTATCACTACGCCTCCACTCACGCACAAAACAACTATGCCGAGGCTACCTATCAGGACGGGGATTTTCTGGTGTTTGGCAAGGAGACCGCCGGGCTTCCCAAAGACCTGCTGCAAAAAAACGCCGCGCATGCCGTACGCATCCCCATGGGAGACGGGCTTCGCTCCTTGAACCTCTCCAATTCCGTTGCCATTGTACTGTACGAGGCCCTGCGGCAGGTGGGCTTTACCAACCTACATTAACCGTTTATAACAAATTGGTTATACAACAAAAGCATGGCAGTATGTGCACCGCCATGCTTTTATCGTACAACATGATTACGCGCAGTAGATGCGGATGGCTTCGCTCATAAACGCTGCCGTGCCTTCTCGGCTCTGGTCGATGTTCTTGGTGAAGCGCTCGTCCGCCGTGTACATCTGCCCAAGACCCTTTAAAATCTCTTTGGTGCAGGTATACATGCGGTCTGTAATAAACTGCTGCCATTGTGCAACCAGCGCCTGTACGGCGGGGTCGCCGGGGTCTTTATCCATATTGGCGGCAAACTTTTTGAAGATGGCCGCGCTGTCCCGGTTAAAGGCTTCCCAGTTCGTGTTTTTCTGCTCGCTCTGGCGATATGCCTCCGTATTGCCCCAGCGCTGTTTCACCTCTGCCTTGTACTGATCCTTTGCCGCCTCGATGGCGGACGTGTCAAATTGCTTGAATTCCATAGTGTTTTCTCCTTTCAATACCCTGTCCGTCAGCTCGATCAATCCGTCCAGCCGTGCTCTACGCTGCTCTAACAGCGTTTTTTGCTTTTGGAGCGCTTCCGCCGCATCGTAAGCGGGGCTGTCCATGATCTCCCTGATCTCCGTCAGTTCAAAATCCAATTCCCGGAAGAATAAAATTTGCTGTAGGCGCGACAGCGCAGCATCGTTGTACAGGCGATACCCCGCCTCCGTTACTTGGCTCGGCTTTAGCAGGCCGATCTCGTCGTAATAGTGGAGCGTCCGCACCGTCACACCCGTAAGCTTGGCAACCTCGTTGATCTTCATTCTTCACACCTCGTTTCGTACCGGTACGATGTTATCGTATACTATGACGTAACGTTAGAGTCAACCCTTTTTTTGAAATTTTTTTGCCGCAAGCGTACTTCATACAATTTGATTGCTTGTTTTCTCCCGCAATGATATAATAAATCCTCGAAAATAGCCATATTTGAAAGGACGAAGCATCCTTATGAGTAACGCCTCCGCCCCCTTCCCCATGGATAAAATACGCAATTTCTGCATCATTGCGCATATTGACCACGGCAAATCCACCTTGGCAGACCGCATGATGGAGCTGACCGATACCGTTGCCCAGCGGGATATGGAAGATCAGCTGTTAGATACCATGGACATCGAGCGGGAGCGCGGCATCACCATCAAGGCGACCGCCGTTCGCATGTTTTATACCCACAGCAATGGGGAAACCTACATGTTCAATTTGATAGACACCCCGGGGCATGTGGACTTTACCTATGAGGTCAGCCGGGCGCTTGCCGCCTGCGAGGGCGCTATTTTGGTGGTGGACGCTACGCAGGGCATTGAGGCGCAAACGCTGGCAAACGTATATCTTGCGCTGGATAACGACTTGGAGATCATGCCCGTTATCAACAAAATAGACCTGCCCTCCGCCCAGCCGGAGGAGGTCATCAAGGAAATTGAAGACGTGATCGGCCTGCCAGCACAGGATGCGCCACGCATTTCTGCCAAGTCCGGCGAAAACGTGCCGGACGTGCTTTCACAGCTGGTAGACCTGATTCCGCCTCCCAAGGGCGACCCCGCTGCGCCTCTTGCAGCGTTGATATTCGATTGCTACTACGATAATTACAAGGGCGCGCTTTCCTACGTTCGCGTAAAGGAGGGCACTGTAAAAGCCGGTATGCGCATCCGCATGATGAGCTCCGGCGCGGAATTTGAGGTAACGGAGGTTGGTGTATTCTCCCCCTCCCATACACCCGTGGAGCAGTTGACCGCAGGCGAGGTAGGCTATGTAGCGGCTTCCATCAAAAGCGTGGCGGAAACGAAGGTGGGCGATACCATTACCGACGCGGAGAACCCCGCAAAAGCACCGCTTCCCGGCTACAAGCAGGCGCACCCCATGGTGTTTTGCGGTATTTACCCGGCAGACGGCGCGAAGTATGACGATTTAAAGGAGTCGCTTGAAAAGCTTCTTTTAAACGACGCATCGTTACACTTTGAACCTGAAACCTCTATCGCCTTGGGCTTTGGCTTCCGCTGCGGCTTCTTAGGCTTATTGCACATGGAGATCATTCAGGAGCGGCTGGAGCGGGAGTTCGATTTAGACTTGGTGACCACCGCCCCTTCCGTTATTTACAATGTAAAGCTAACGGACGGCTCCGATATCACCATCGACAACCCCTCCAACCTGCCCTCTCCCACGGAGATCGCCTATATGGAGGAGCCCATGGTGGACGCGCATATCCTCTCCCCCTCCGCTTATGTGGGCACCATTATGGAGCTATGCCAGGAAAAGCGCGGTATCTTTGTAGACATGAAATACATCGAAGAGACCCGCGTGAATATCCATTATGTGCTGCCGCTAAACGAGATCATCTATGACTTTTTCGATCAGTTGAAGTCCCGTTCGCGCGGATACGCCTCCTTCGATTACGAAATGAAGGAATACATGAAGTCTGATTTGGTCAAGCTGGATTTCATGCTCAACGGCGATGTGTGCGACGCGCTATCCACCATCGTGCATAAGGACAAGGCCTATAATAAGGGCCGCGCCGTAGCGGAAAAGTTGAAGGACGTGATTCCCCGCCAGCAGTTCGAGATACCCATTCAAGCCACCGTTGGCGGACGCATCATCGCCCGCGAAACTGTAAAAGCCGTACGCAAGGATGTTTTGGCAAAGTGCTACGGCGGCGACATCACCCGGAAAAAGAAGCTGCTGGAAAAACAGAAGGAAGGCAAAAAACGCATGCGGCAGATCGGCACCGTAGAAGTGCCAAGCGAAGCGTTCATGAGCGTTTTAAGAATCAATTAGCATGGCAGGGCTATACATTCACATTCCCTTTTGCATGCAGAAATGCCTCTATTGCGACTTCTCCTCCTACGCGGGAGCGGAAGACGGTATAGAGGCATATGTTGTTGCACTAAAAGCGGAGATGGAAGCCCTGTCGCCGCTGTTTCCCGATTCCTTTTCCACCGTATTCATTGGCGGAGGTACACCCACTTATCTTTCGGAGCAGGCGTTGGCGGATATCCTACATGCGCTGCACGATCATTTTAACATCGACCCCAATGCGGAAATCAGCATGGAATGCAACCCCGGTACAGCGGATAAAAGCAAGCTTGCGCTCTGCCACAGCTTAGGCGTAAACCGCCTTTCCATCGGCCTGCAAAGCGCGGACAACGGACTTTTACGGCGCATTGGACGCATCCATGATTATCAAGCCTTTGAAAACGTTTACGGAGCCGCTCAAAAGGCGGGCTTTTCAAACATCAATATAGACGTGATGCATGGCTTGCCCGGGCAAACGCAAGCCCTTTACCTTGCCACCTTACAGCAGGTCTGCGCCCTTGCGCCAACCCATATCAGCGCATACAGCCTGATATTGGAGGAACATACCCCGCTGTATAACAGCGTGCAAAAGGGTACGCAGCGTTTGCCCTCCGAGGACGAAACAGCAGACATGCAGGATGCTGGCATGGCGTATTTAGCAAGTCAGGGGTATAGCCGCTATGAAATATCTAACTTTGCAAAGCCCGGTTATCAGTGCCGCCACAACCTGAACTATTGGCAAAATGGCGCATATCTTGGCTTAGGCGCGGCAGCACATTCCGCTTGGCGCATGGATGACGCATGGCAGCGCTGGAGCAATCCGGCGGAAATTGTTGGGTACATCCGTGCGGCTGCCGTTCCCCTCTCCAACCGTGTAATACAGCGCATTTCCGCGGCGGAGGAGCGTTTTGAATGCGTGATGCTGGCCCTTCGCACAGTACAGGGGCTGGAGTTATCCGCCTTTATAAAGCGCTTTGGCGTAGCCTTTGCGGACTGTTATCCAGAGGCGATCGCCCAACTGCAAAAGCAAAACTGGCTGCAAATAAAAAACGGTTATGCCGCCTTAACGCCCCGCGGGCTGGATATGCAAAACGCCGCGCTTTTGCCGTTTATTCCGGAATAAGATACACCCGTACCTGCCGCCCCAATTCCTTTGCCGTTTGAATGGTGTTGCGCGTTCCCTTGGATTTGCCGTTCCAGATGGCAACCACCAACTCCGCCCGCCGCACGATCTCCACGTTTCTAGCCAGCGGCGCGTGCTTCCCTAACAGCTTGTATTCCGGCTTCACCAGCGTAAAGGGTATGCCGTGTGCCTTTGCGTACTGTTCCGCCAAAGAATCCACGCCCCTTGCACCGCCGGAAATGATTTCAGTCGTTTCCGCCGGAACAAAGGGCGTGATGTCTGTTTCGATATCGCGCGAACCGATGATGGCTACCTTCATTATTCGTTGTTCCAAGCATCCTTGACCTTGTCAAAGAAGCCCTTTTTCCCGCTTTTCGGCTCTGCCGTATAGCTCTCGCCCATGGAATCTCCAAAGAGGCGCAGCAACTCCTTTTGCTTATCCGTCAGCTTTCTAGGAACATCCACGACCAGCCGTACCAAAAGGTCGCCCTTGCCGCCGCCGCGAAGCCGCTGTACGCCTTGCTCCCGCATGCGGAACACCGTGCCGGTTTGCGTACCCTCGGGCACGTTGTATTTTACCGTGCCGGTAAGCGTTGGCACCTTGATCTCGCCACCCAGCGCCGCCACCGCAAAGGGTACCCGCATGTCCAGATGCAGGTCGCTGCCGTCCCGCTGGAACAGCTTATGCGGCTTTACGCGGATGGTCACATACAAATCGCCCCGGGGGCCGCCGCGCAAGCCCTGCTCGCCCTCGCCGCGGATGTTTAGGGTTTGCCCGTCGTCGATACCGGCGGGGATGTTTACCGCGATGCGGCTGGACTTTTTAACGCGCCCCGCGCCCCGGCAATCCAAGCAGGGCTCCTTGATGATCTTACCCGTACCATGGCAGGCAGGACAGGGCGACTGCGCCATTACCGCGCCAAATATGGTGTTTTGCCGCGTGCTTACCTGCCCGGTGCCGTTGCAGTTTGTGCAGCGCTGAGGCTCCGTGCCCGGTTTTGCGCCCGAACCGCCGCAGACAGCGCAGTTTTCTTCTCTGGAAACGTTGATCTCCTTTTTAACGCCAAAGGCCGCTTCCTCAAAGGCAATGGTCATGGAATAGCGCAAATCATTGCCCGGCATGGGGCCGCTGCGATTGTTGCCGCCGGAAAAGCCGCCGCCAAAAAAGCTCTCGAAAATATCTCCGAAGCCGCCGGAAAAGCCCCCAAAGGGATTCCCGGAATACCCGCCGCCCTGTTCAAAGGCTGCGTGGCCAAACTGATCGTACTTGGCGCGCTTATCCGGATCGGACAGTACCTCCGCCGCCTCGTTGATCTCTTTAAAGCGGGCCTCCGCTTCTTTATCGCCCGGGTGCAGGTCTGGGTGACAGGTTTTTGCCTGCTTGCGAAACGCGCTCTTGATCTCGTCGTCCGTTGCGCCCTTCTTGACCCCAAGCACCTCATAATAATCCTTCTTATCCGCCAAATCGGTTCCCCTCCCCCGTGGGTTTGCCCTGTATCAAGGAAAAGCTGCCCGCGCGCGGGCTTTCGCCGTGGCGGGCAACTCTATTTGATACAGCTACACGGTACGCTTATTTCTTATCGTCGTCCACGACTTCGTAATCCGCATCCACAACGGTATCGTCATGCGGTGCACCGGCGTCTGCTCCGGCGTTCGCGCCGCCTGCCTGCTGCTGTGCCTGTGCTTCCTGCTGTGCCTGCTGATAGATCTTGCCGAATACCTCGTAGGAAACCTCCGTTGCCTTTTCGGTAGCAGTTTTGATCATAGCGGAGTCGTCGCCCTCCAAGGTTTTCTTCAAGTCTGCAATGGAAGCCTCCACCTTGCTCTTATCGTCTGCAGAAAGCTTATCACCAAGCTCCTTCAGTGTCTTTTCCGTGGTGTAGACCAACTGATCGGCATGGTTGCGGGTCTCTACGTCTTCCTTGCGCTTTTTATCGTCGTTGGCGTAGCGCTCGGCTTCCTCCACCGCCTTCTTGATCTCGTCCTCATTCAGGTTGGTGGACGCGGTGATGGTTACGTTCTGCTCGTTGCCGGTGCCAAGGTCCTTGGCGGAAACGTGCACGATACCGTTCGCGTCGATATCGAAGCTGACCTCGATCTGCGGCACGCCGCGGGGTGCGGGCGCAATGCCTGCCAGCTGGAAGCGACCGAGGGTTTTGTTGTACTGCGCCATTTCGCGCTCGCCCTGCAACACGTGTACCTCAACAGAGGACTGTCCGTCCGCCGCCGTGGAGAAGATTTGGCTCTTCTTGGTGGGGATGGTGGTGTTGCGGTCGATCAGGCGGGTGAACACGCCGCCCACGGTCTCGATGCCCAAAGACAGCGGGGTAACGTCCAAGAGGACGATATCCTTGACCTCGCCGCCCAGCACGCCCGCCTGAATCGCCGCGCCGATGGCGACGCACTCGTCCGGGTTGATGC
>CAYZAW010000035.1:0-14742 GCA_964476505.1 uncultured Oscillospiraceae bacterium
CCGCAAGCAGCCTTCCAGCCAAAAATACAATCTGATGGCTGTTGTTCACAGCATATTTCTTTCCCAGAGCTTTCCCGCCAACGGTAACGGCGGCAATCAAACCGGACACAGCAATGCCGATTATCAGCTCGTTAGCGTTCTGGCTGACCGTTAATAAGCGAACGGATATCGCCGCACCCATAGCGCCGGACACGATGCCGCAGATGTCGCCCACAACGTCGTTGCAGATGTTAGATACGGTATCCGATTCCTGCACCAAACGAATGGCTTGCTTTGCGCCCGGGATCTTCTTTGACGCCATAGCGGTATATGCCGTTACCTCCTGATAGGTAACGGCAATGCCGATGATGTCAAAAACAATACCGATCAAAACGATGACCGCCAGCACCAGCACCGCCACGGGAATTGGCACACCTACAAGCGTGGTTTCAGCAAAAAAGCTGAAAAGCATGGCCAGCGCAAATGTCAAAAAGAACACTTTGACTGGCCATAGATCATGTTTTTTGTTTTTTGTTTTGCCTTTGCTTTTTTCTTGTGTTAGGTCCACAGTTTACCTCAAAATGATTGGTGGTGGCATATTGAGTAGACTTTGCGGCTTAGGTCCAGTAGGATTTCCCCATTGTTCACTTCCCGTCGCCGATAGAAGCGGTTTCCCTTTAAGCCCAACGCCGGTATGTTGCCATAGCCGAGACTGAATTACCACTCAGGCCACACCGTAATCCCCAATATGCCTTTTTAACAGTCTAGGAGCTTTCCTCGACAGCTCCGCTGCTTCCTAGCCTCTTTTGCAGCCGTGGTTTCAACCGGCAATCACGCACAATGCGTTTGGCCCAACGACCGGTGCGTGTGTTCCAAGTATCCACCACTGCCACGCAAGGCAGGCTACGCTGTACACAGTCATCACCGCAATACAGGTTTAATCCCAGGGAGTACCGCATAAAGCGCCACCCCTTTGGGTCTCCACGAAAGATGGGTCAACGCCCGCATGCCATTGCGGATCGCCCAGCTTTCTTAACTCCCAGCATCGACCCCCGACTGGGCGTCGAAAGCCAACACCAGAAACTTCATCGATGTGCCCTCAACGGATTTTTAGGCCCGCTTTCAGAAGCAGCATTACTGACTAGAATACTGCACCACCAGCGAAATCATAGCATAGGCACCGGTGGAATTCAAGTGAGAGCCGCGCATTGTCATTCTGGCATCACCGAAGTTTACAGCTTATTCACTTTTGATATATGATCGTTAATAATCCCGCTTCAGCGTATCGCTTACCAATTCATGTAAAAATGCCGCGGACTGTCCGAATATTTCCAAGGAAGCCTTTGCCAGCTCAGCCGTTTCAACCGCTTTCCGTTTGGATTCGTTTAGCCCGAACAGCGACGGATACGTTAGCTTGCCAGACGCGGCGTCTTTTCCGAGCGTTTTTCCCATTTGCGCGGCGGTGCCGGTCACGTCTAATATATCGTCCGTTATTTGAAACAGCAGCCCATATTGCTCTCCAAAGCGCGCCAGCGCCGTTACCTGCGACGCGTTGGCATTTGCCGTATGCGCGCCGGCTGTTACCGCGGCAATGAGCATCGCGCCGGTTTTTCCCGCATGGATGGCGCGAAGCGTTGCTTCGTTTTGCACAGGGTTGCGCTCGTTTTCCAAGTCCAAGCATTGCCCGGCCACCATCCCCGTAACGCCCGCGCCTTGCAGCACCGCTTGCATGGCAAGCATCTGCGCTCTGGTTCCTGCGGCGCATGCCTCCGCCATGATCTGCACCGCATAGGATAATAGCCCGTCTCCCGCCAGCACCGCCATGCCTTCGCCAAACACCTTATGGTTGGTGGGCTTGCCGCGGCGCAGGTCGTCGTTATCCATAGCGGGAAGATCGTCATGGATGAGGGAATAGCTATGGATCATTTCGATGGCGCAGGCAAAGGGCATTGCGGACTCCATATCGCCGCTCAACATTTGATTGCAGGCAAGCAGCAGCACGGGGCGCAGGCGTTTTCCGCCTGCAAACAGGCTGTACGCCATGCTCTCCCGCAGGCGGTCGGGTATGCCCGGGCGCTTCATATAGATTTCCAGCGCCGTATTGACCGCCTTGATGTAAGCCTGCTGCTGTTCCAGTAATTGGCTATTCATGGCTCTCCTCCGCCAGCACGGCAGGTTTGGCGTTTTGCATGCGCTTTTCGTAGCGTTCCAGCATGGCGGCGCACTCGTTTCCAAGCTTCATGCCCGTTTCATACAGTGTCATCATTTCGTCCATGGGAATGTTCCCGTTTTCCAGCTTGGAAACGATGCCCTCCAGTTCCGTCATTGCCTCCTCAAAGGAATGCTGCTGTTCTGCTTTTGCCATGGCTTAACTCCTATCGCTCTTTGTGATCGTATCGATCATTGCATTTGCGCTGCCGCCTTGCATGATGATCGTAACCGGTTTTCGCTCTTGTAAGTCCTCCACCGAGGAGGCATACGCACCGCCCGGCAGTTGGATGGCTGCATACCCCCGCCCCATTACCCCGGCGGGGCCTAAGGCTTGCAGCTTTCCAAGCAGCGCATCCAAGCGTTTTTTCTCCAGTTGAAGACCGTTATTCATGTTGTTTTGTATCTGCAAAAGCTGCATGGAAAGGCTTTTTCGTTCCATTCCAAGCGTATGCCGCACTTCCGTTATGCCATAGGAGCGCAATAGCGCCAGCAAACGCTCCTTCTTTCTGGCAATGCCCTGCTGCCGTGCAAATTCCAGCCGGTTTTGCACAGTATCCAGCCATTGCTGCAAAGCGTTATACTCCGGCACGCAAAGCTCCGCCGCCGCAGAAGGCGTTGGTGCACGAAGGTCGGCAACAAAATCCGCAATGGTAAAATCCGTTTCGTGGCCTACCGCGCTGATGATGGGAATAGCGCTGTCAAATATGGCTTTTGCCACCGCAGGCTCGTTAAATGCCCAAAGGTCTTCCATGCTGCCGCCGCCGCGCCCTACGATAAGCACCTGTGCTTTTTGCTGCCTGTTTGCAGCCGCGATTCCCTCGGCAATGGACGCTGCAGCAGCATCTCCTTGCACCGTTACGGGGTACAGCACGATAGGCATTAGCGGAAAGCGCCGCTGTATCACGTTATACATGTCCTGCACGGCAGCGCCGGTTTTTGCCGTTACGAGCCCTACGCAGGCAGGTAAAAACGGGAGCTTACGCTTCCTTGCCTCGTCAAAATACCCCTGCGCCTCCAACCGGGTTTTATACAGCAGGAACCGGCGGTACAGTTCCCCTTCGCCGTCCTCCTGCATTTCCTGCACATACAACTGAAACTGCCCGTCACGGGTGTAGATGGTTGCATAGCCTGTGATCACCACCTGCATGCCGTCCTTCGGGTCAAAGCCAAGCTCCATGGCTGCCTGCCGAAACATCACACAGCGAACGCTTGCGGCTTCGTCCTTAACGGTAAAATACAGGTGCCCGGAGGTATGCCTCTTAAAGCCGGAGATCTCGCCCTTGACCCGCAGGTTCTTCAAATACGGGTCGCGGGACAACACCGCCGCCACATACGCATTGAGCTTTGATACCGTTAATGCACCTTCCGGCATGGTTACCCTCCAAAGAAGAAACGGCACCGCCAAAGCCTGTTGGCGGCGCCGAAATGAATGCTTACTGCGCTATAATCACACCGTTTCCTGTTTCGCGCTTTTTGATAGTGTGCCAAGCACGCCGTTGATGTAAGACGGTGATTTTTCCCCGCCGAAGCGTTTCGCAAGCTCAACGGCTTCGTTGATGGATACGCTTTCCGGGATGTCCTCCCGGTAAAGCATTTCATATACCGCAATATGTAGGATGCAAATGTCCACTCTGGGCATGCGGGTCAGCTTCCAGCCCACTGCGCATTCCTCAATTTTTGCGTCCAAGTCCGCCAAATGCTCGTTCACGCCGTTTACCACAGCGTCTGCATACTGCATGTCCTCTTCTGTTGGCGCTTCTTCTATGCCGGACTGATCTAGTATGCTTTCATAGGTTTCTTCGCCGCCCAAAAGCCTGGCAAATGCCACCTTCATCGCAACTTCCCGCGCGGTTCGTCTGCTCATGGAATTTTAATCCCTCCGTACGCTTGTGTTAACCCTTAGGCAGGATTTTATCAAAAAAACTCTTTACGGCATCCTTGCCGCCCTTATCCAATAAGCTGCCGATCAGGAAGCACACGCCTACGATCACGCACAGCAAAAGCGTACGCCAGAAATTGATGGTGAATATCAACACCGTTAATATGATTCCCAGCAGCACCAGAAGGATTGTCCAACGATATCTTTCATAAAACTCTTTCATGTGCAATCCCTTCTACGAAACCGTTCTTACCGGCGAATCCAGATTGTCGATCAAAATGCCGATCTCTTTTACGGTGATGCCGGCAGTGTTCTCGATGTACGCCTTGAGGCTTGTTTGCAGCTCTGCAATGAGCGCCGGAATATCCGTATCCGGCATGAGCGCCAAACGCAGGCTCAACAAAACGCCTTCGGTGCCGCCAAGCGATTTGATGCCGCAAACCGTGCTTTTGATGTTAGTGTTCAAACCGCAATGCCGAAGCACCATGGTTTCCAGCGCGGAAAGGCTGATGAACGACGTGCCGATTTCCGTACTGCGAATAAGCGCCGTAGTGGGCAAGGGCTTTGCGCCCCGGCCGGCAAACATCAGGCGGATGGCGATGAGCAACAGCAGCACGCCCGCACCGGCAAGGATAACGATGGTTTCGGTTTTGCCGTTATACATGAAATCGACCGTGTTGTATGCCATATCTCCCGTGATAAAACCGGCGGCAATCAACACCAGCGCGAGAGACAGCGCGATCATCACGATGAGCAGTATCGCAAGCAGCAAACGGTCAAAAAACTTCCATTTCATTTGCAGGTTTCTCCTTTGTGTAAACTCCGAAACAACGGACGAATGCGCTTCGTCCGTTGCAATGCCTAAGTTTAATTATTTTACCCGCGGTTGTTCAACGGGAACAGCTTCCGCATCCTCTGCCTTTTCAAGCTTTTCCCTCTTGCGTTTTGCTTCTTTTGTTTCGGTTTCGAAGGAAATCTCCTGCACGTACACATTGACTTCCACTACGCGAAGGCCCGTCATGGTTTCAACGGATTTACGCACGGATTTTTGCACTTCCGCGCAAACGTCCTGAATTTTGAACCCGTATTGCACCACGATGCTTACGTCCGCCGCCACTTCTTCCGTGCCGACTTCTACCTTTACGCCTTTTGTGAGGCTCTTTTTCCCGAGCATCTCGGAAAAGCCTTCCATTACGTTGCCGCTTAACCCTACAACGCCCTTTACTTCCGCAGCAGCCAGCCCAACGATCGTTGCAATAACATCGTTTGCAAATACGACCTGATCGCCGGGGTTATTTACAGTATTGGTGATTTCAGCGGGATTATCCATTCAGGCAGCCTCCTTCATGATTGATGGAATGCTTACATTATATCAGAAAGTATCCACAATGCAAACCGGCACTTGTAAAAAAACGGTGAAGCCGCCTGCTATTTGGTTCCCGTGATCTTCACATTTTCCGCTTCTGCGCCGGTTTCCCTGCAAACAACGTCTAAAACCTGCGCAACGGTTTTATCGGTCAACTCTCCGGTTTTTAAAACAACGTTCACCGTTCCGTTATGAATGGTAATGGCGGCATCCGAAAAGCCCTTTGCCCGCAGCAGCGTTTCCACATTGAACTCCTGCTCCATCAGTTCTACCAAGGCGATCTTTCGCTCCTGTGCGTCCCTCAGGGTTTCCGCATCTGTGCGTTCCTCCTGAATGATGGTTTCCAGATACTGCACCTCCTGCTCCCGCACGTTTTCCCGATCCTGCCGGAACACGGCAAAGTAATCCGCTTCCTGCTCCAAGGATGCGGCCTGCGCCTCGATCTGCATCGTAGGCTCCGGCGTGGGCGCTTCGACTTTGTTGTTTTTTGCGGTGTTTACAAGTATTGCGGTAAGAAGCAGCGCGCCGGTTCCTAACAGCACCATGGTCGTTTTTTTCATTGTTCTTCCTCCCCATTGTTGTCTTGCATTTCAAAAACCTCAATACACGCCGCCGGTACGGACAGCACCGTTTGCACCGCACGCTGCAGATCCATCCGCACGGTCATATCCCCCGCCCCCTGCGCTACCACGATCACGCCGCGCACCGCCGGTTCCTTTTGCGTTAGCACAATAGGCTCCGAGCCGCCGTCTCCCGTGATTACCGCAGGCTTGGTGGTTTCCGTTTTCTGCTCCGAATTGGTGGATTTTCCGCCGTCCGCGCTTTCCGCGCGGTTGGTGTTGGTATCCACGTTCATAGCGGGAACCAGCTCCGGCCCGCTGTCGTAGGTGATCATAACGGTGACCTTCCCCGCACCGCGAATGTTGGAGAGTATCCCCTCCAAGCGCTGCTCCGTGTCCCGCGCCGCATCCAACGATACGTTTGCCGCAGCTTCGGCCGTATCTGTGTTTGGCGGCTCCTCCTTTGGAGTAAAGGAGGAAACGAGCAGCAGCACCAACAGCAGCAGTATGCCCCCATATACCGCATATTCCAGCTTGCGGTTCTCCTTTAGCTTGCCGGCTAGTACCCCCAGCAGCCCGATTTGCTTCTGCTTACTTTTCATTCCCCGCTATGCTCCTCTTCCGATAAAACCCGTTCCCACTCTTTTTCGTACAAGTCCGCGATCATCTGCTCCTGCGATTGTTCGGCCCACTCCTGCGGCGGCGTTTGCTTCCATGAAAGCGTAAAAGCCTCTCCTTGCCGCAGCAGTGTTTCTACCGCCGTTAGCATCAACGCCATAAACAGCAGGCCGATTGCAAAGCGCACCGTGTTTTTTAACCCGCTCTTTGGCACCAGCAATTCTAATATCGTACACAGCACCGCCGCTGCCGCTACCGTTGTTACAAACTCTGCCATGCCTTATTCACCCCGCTACAGCGCCGGTACCCGCGCTCATCACCAGCCCTACGGTTAAAACGAACATCAGCGCCAGTACCAGCGTTACGGCAAATAAATATGTAAGCATTTCGGAAAGCGCCGTCATCATCTGCGGGAGACGCGCGTCGGCAATAGGCTCGGATACCGCCGCCGCAATGCGAAAGGCAAATATCCCCGCCGCGATCTCAAGAAGTGGCCTGCAAACGATGCCAAAGGCTATGAGTATCGCCGCCGCACCCGCCGCGTTTTTTACCAGCAGGCTGCACCCCAGAACCGTATCCACCATGCCGGACACCGCGCCGCCTACGATGGGTATCATTTTATCCATCGCGTATTTCGCGGTGCGCACGGTGATGTTATCCACCGCGGCAGCCGTCATCCCTTGCAGGCTTGTAACGCCAAAATACAAGGTGAACACCAGCCCCAATATCCATTTCACCGCCGATTTGCATAAGCCCAGCAAGTGCTTTAACTGCGTTCTTCCCGTCATGTTGTTCAATACCGCAAGAACGCTGCCCGCCAGTATCAGCGGCAGCACAATGCGCTGCAGCAACAGCGATATTCCGCCTGTCAGCATTGCCATGGCGGGTTGGAATATGCCTGCCGCGCTGATACCTCCCAGCGCCGTAAGCATTGTTAAAAGCACCGGAAAGCACAGTGCAATGAACCGCGATGTGCGATCCATGGTGTCCTTGGCTGTTTCCACCAACGTCATAAAGGTGGCAACGGCAATGATCACGGCGGCAGCATGGCACACAAAGCCTGCAACATCCTGCAAGCCGCTGACACCCGCCTCGCCCATCGCCTTTACAAAGCCGCTGATGAGCGATACGATCAACAGCCGAATGAGCGCTCCCGAAAAATCCGGCAGGATGCTTTTTAGCTGCTCCAATAAGCCCGAAAACACGGTATCGCCCAAGTATGGCGTTTCTCCGGTTGCATAATCGCGTACCAAGGTGTTGGCATCTTTCTGTTCCCAAAAGCGCTTTGTTTCCTGCGGCAGTTCATTCAACAGTTCGTCCCATGCGGATACGTTTGCGTCCTGCATGGCTTGCTCCACGCCGGTACGGATCTCCTCCAGCACGCTGCCCTTTGCCGCCGCCGCATAAAACAATACGCCGCACAGAAGCAGTACGGAAACGGCAATTTTCTTCATGCGGCGCCTGCGGGCAGCATTCCTGTAATGGTTTCCAGCATGGAAAGCACCAGCGGCGTTACGGTTAAAAGTATCATGATGCGTCCGCCAAGCTCCACCTTAGAGGCCAACGCCGTTTCGCCCGCATCCTTACAGATGTTGTCCGCCAGCTGCGCGATATAGGCTATGCCGATGGCCTTGAAGATGATTCCTACAAACGCCGTGTCCATATGAAAGCGCGCCGCTATAGCGTCTATGCTTTCCATCAGCCCGCTAAGCTCGCCAACAATGGCAAGCAGCATCAGCGCCCCCGACGCCAAAGAGATCGGCAGCGCCATTTCCGGACGTATTTTTCGGATCAATACCACAATAGCCGCCGCGATCACTGCAAAAACTGCGATTTTTATGATATTCATACTTCTCCTCAATACAGTTGAAATACCTGCCGCACACTGTCAAACAGAGTGCCTATCATTTCCAACATCATCAACAGACCTATCACCAAGCCAACGATAGCCGCGATGGTCGCCATCTCATCCCGCCCACTTTGCTTTAAAAGCTGCGTGACCACCGCCACCAGTATCCCCACCCCCGCGATCTTAAACAAAAGCTCTACATCCATGTTCGCCTCACTGTTTACCAAATCATCAACACCGCTCCTGCGCCCATCAGCGCTCCCATGGTGCGGTACAGCCTGCCTTTTTGGCGGCTGGCCTCGCCTGCCCGCTGTGTTAAAAGCTCCAGCCGTTTTTGTATGCTGCCGCTGTTTTCCCGCTGAACGGTAGGGTCTTGGGCGCTAAAGACCGCGCCAAAGTCCAACAAAACATCACGTTCCTCCTGCCGTAAGGCGGCAAAGGCCGCGCTGCTGCGGTACACCGTAATCAAGGCCTGCTCCCATGCGGCCTCCACGGGCTCGCCCTCGGCAAGCCGCCGTTCCAGCTCTGCCCAAAGTGCTGCGCTGCATCCCTCCCGGCACCGGGCGATAATGTCGTGAACGGTACGCTTCTCTATAGCCATTTGCAGTGCCGTTTGCTGCAGCCTGCATGTAAGCTCCTCCAACAAACGGCACCGCATTTTCAGCCGCCCGGCGGATAATTCGCCGGCAGCGCAAAACAGAAGAAACAGCGCCAGCAAGGATAGAGCGCGCATCAGCCTTCCACCTTTCGAAGCACAGGCCGTTTCGCGGCATCCCATACGCCGGTGAGCGTACCCACCGTTGGATCTCTTCCCAACTGCACGATGCGCGAAAACACATTTTCCTCCAATAAGCGGCGAAGGCTTTGCCGTTGATACAAATGCTCCATGCTGTCCGCATGGGCAGTGGTGATCACCTTAACGCCGCTTACCGCCGCCTCCAGCACTGCGCTTGCTTCCTGCGCCCCGCCCAGCTCGTCCGTTACCAGCACCTGTGGGTTCATACTGCGTATCAAAAGCCGCATCCCCTCCGCTTTGCCGCAGCCGCACAGCACGTCTGTTCTGGGCCCAAGATCCATCTGCGGGATTCCGCGGGTACCGGCGCAAAGCTCCATACGCTCGTCCATAACGCAAACCCGGCAGGGGATTTTGCCAACGCCGCCGTAGGAAAGCTGCCTTACGGCATCTCGCAGAACCGTGGTCTTTCCGCAGCCGGGGCTTGAAAACAGCAGCGTGGAATGCACCTGCCCGTTTTTTTCGGTAATGTATGGCATAACAGAGTCGGCTGCGCCCAGTACCGCCCGCGCAATGCGGATATTTAATGATGTAATGTGCGAAAAGCGCAGCATTTTCCCTTCCTGCACCAAGGCTTTGCCGCACAGCCCTACCCTATATCCGCCAGATAGCGTTATAAACCCCGCCCGCATTTCCTCGCGCCACGCATACAGAGAATGCTCGCACATGCGCTCTAGCACGGCTTCGCAGTCCTGCCCGGATACCGGCGTATTGATCAGCGTATCCCGTTTTGCATACACCAGCTGAATGCCTTGACCTGCGCGCAGGCGGATTTCCTCCAGCGGTTCTGCCTCGTTTTGTTCCAACAGCAGCTCCCAAAGCCTTTTAGGGAAATACGTTGATAAGCCCTGTTTCCAATGTGCTTCTGTCATACCATTCTTCCTCGCATTGTGATGTGTTATATCTATGCGTATGAAACGTGTTTCAGAATACAATTCACGCTGGAAGGACAAAAACAAATGCATTTTTGTATACATGTTTTTCTTGTGTTTCTATTTGGCGTGGAGTACACTGAATATACAGAGGTGAGCCCATATGAACAATTATATCGACAATCAGGATAAGCAATCCTTAACCTCCCGCGTGTTTCGCTATATCCGCGACGGTATTTTAGAAGGGCGCTATCACTCCGGCGATTACCTTGTGGAAACACGTTTGGCGGAGGAGTTGAGCGTGAGCCGCACGCCCATTCGCGAGGCGCTTAAGCAGCTGGAGCTGGAGGACTTGGTAGAATCCATTCCCAACCGGGGCGTCATTGTAAAAGGTATTTCTCAGGAAGATATTGAAGATATTTTTACCATCCGTTTGCTGTTGGAAGGGCAGGCCGCGTACTGGGCCGCACTACGTATCCGTCCGGATCAGCTGGATCAACTGGCAGAGCTGGTGGAGTTGATGGAGCTTTACACACGCCGTAACGATTCCTCGCATTTGGCAAGCCTAGATACGGAATTCCATGAAATCATTTACACCGCCAGCAACAGCCGCACGCTAAAGCACGTATTGGGTTCTTTACATCAAAACATGCGACAGGCAAGGCAAAGCTCTTTGATGTCTAAGGATCGCACACCGAAATCCTTGGACGAGCACAAGCAGATCTATGCCGCATTGGAGGCGCACGACTGCGATTTGGCTAAGCAGCGAATGGAGCATCACATCAAATCCGCGTCCCATTTTCAAGACGACAATGCGTAAGAGCGCCTAAACGCGCTCTTTTTTATATCAGCATAACGGTGGGGGAAATGCATATGGAACGATTGCAAATCGATTGGGAGATGCATGCCGCAGGCGGCGATGGCAGCTTTTATTTATCACGCGCGGAGGCGGTGCTGCCGCTGCTGCTAAAGCAGTATGCCGGACAGGTACAGCTGATCTATCTGGACCCGCCCTTTGGCACCGGGGATACCTTTTTAATGCAGCTTGGCACAGAGAAACCCATTGCGCTGCCCGCTTACGAGGATACGCTTTCCCGGGAGGACTACCTTGCCATGATGCGCACCGTTCTTACCGGCTGCCGGGAGCTGCTTTGTGATACGGGTTCCATCTATTTGCATATTGACCAGCGCATGAGCGCCCATCTTAAGCTGTTGATGGACGAGCTGTTTGGCGAAGAAAATTTCTTGAACGAGATCATTTGGATGTACAAGTCCGGCGGGAGAAGCAAGAAGCATTTTTCCCGCAAGCATGATACCATCCTGTTTTACAGGAAAAGCCCAAGGGTGTATTTTGACGTGCATGCGGTGGGTGTGCCCCGCGGGCCGGACAGGCGCAATCACATGAAGCGGAGCATCGACGAAAACGGCCGCATTTGCTTTTCCATCCGCTCAGGCGGTAAAACCTATACCTATCATGAGGATACGCCCATTTACCCCGCCGATGTTTGGACGGATATTGAACACCTGCACCAGCGCGACCCGGAGCGCGTTGGCTACGCCACGCAAAAGCCCTTAGCGCTGCTGCGCCGCATCATTGGCGCGTCCTCCCGCCCGGGAGACTTGGTATGCGATCTGTTTTCTGGCTCCGGCACAACGGCGGCTGCCGCGGCGGAAATGGGGCGGCGGTATTTGGTTTGCGACTGCTCGCCGCTTGCCGCCTTTGCGTTTCGTAAACGGCAATTATCCCGTCATGCCGCGCTTTCCATGCTGCGGCAGGAACAGCCCATGGCCTTGTATTATACTGCCGGGGATGATTGCTGTAACGACAGCGTCAACTGCAGCGCCGTTTCCCTGCCGGACGGCGTACGAATTACGGAATACCGCACGGCGGAGGGCGATTTGGCATTGGCTTACGCCGCCGTTGGAAGCTGCCGCGAGAATACGTTTGAAACAACGGCCTATGCCTTTCACCCAACTCTGCCGCTTACGCTTTTATATGCAAAGGGCAGCCATCCGGCCATACTAACAGTAGACGCACATGGCCGGCAATGCTTTTGGAAGCTGTGATTTTTCTTTAGGTATATGCGCCGCAAAAACAAAAAACAGCCCTGCCAAGCAATTCGCTTTGGCAGGGCTGCGTTTTGTGTGGATTGGTTTACGTTTACAGCTCCATGCGCGGCTCCAGCAGCGCCTTGGTATTGCTGATATGGTTGTGAAGAATATCGCAGGCTTTGTTAACATCGCCCTCTTCGCAGGCTTTTAGCAGCTCAGCATGCTGAATTTGTGATTCGGCGTTATGCTCGGCTTCGATGTAATAAACACGGGCGTACCGGTCAACATTGGCATGCAGCTGATCCACCAGCTTAAACAGCTCCTCGTTTTCCAACGGATCGTATAATGCAAAGTGGAATTGCAGATTAAGCTCCTCCAGCTTGTTAGGGTCGGTAATGTTGTTGTTCATTTCCTCGTAGATGCCGCGCGCCTTTGCAATGACCTCCGGCGTGATCTTCGGGAAAGCGCCGCGCAACGCCCCAACCTCTAAGAGCGAGCGCACGTCCATGATGTCTTCCATTTCCTTGAGCGTCAGCTTGGTGACCACGGCGCCACGATTGGGGTATATGCGAACAAGCCCCTGCGCCTCTAACTGCCGGAACGCTTCCCGAACGGGAATATGGCTAACGCTCAACGCCGCAGAAATTTCATCCTGACGCAACGGCATACCGCCCGGCAACACGCCACGGACGATAGCGGTTCGTATCACTTGGAACACCCAGTCCCTGGCTGCCATAGATTTCTGCTGCATTTCGTTTGCGATTTGTTTTAAATCCATATTTACCACACTCTCTCGTCTTTTGAAGTTTTCCGTTTACAATGATACCAGTTACTACTAACCGTAAACATATGTATACACTGTTATTATATGATATAGTTATTACCGGAATCCGTCAATACTTTTATTTAGTATACCTGCTTATTTTTTAGATTTTTGGCGTTTAAGAAGTAATCTCTGCTAACTTGGTGAACAAAGCCTCCTCCGGCACAACCACCTTGCACCTTCTGGAAGGTGCTCCAACCACCTCCTTATCTTGTATTATCAACTGCGGATGTACCGGTAAAACATAATACTCGTAAGTTTTTCCATGTTTTGCCGTATCGTCGGTATACGCAATGCTTCCCTGCGTGCCGGGCCACTCGCCCAGCTCCTCCGTACTGCCATTCTCCTCCGTTCGGTACAGCCTGTACAGCACAAAATCATTCTTCGGGGTAAAGAAAACCGAAACCGTTCCGTTATCGTAACGGGCAAACAGATCGTCCGGCGGCATGGGTACAGCCCAATAATCGCTCACGTTTTTAGGCTCGGTACCCTCCGCAAACACCTCCCGCACGATCTGCCCCTCGGGCGTGAGTGCCGTTGCCAGAACCGGCGTATAGGCGTTTTGCAGGGTGTAACCGTCCAGCCGGTATTCCTTTACGCCATCTGGCATCAAAAACGGCGGGGCTTCCTGCTGTTGATACAGCGTTTGAAATATCTGTTTTAGCATCAGCGCAGGGTATGTGCCGCCTGTTGCGTCGTTTGGCAGGCTTTTCCCCTGCGAGGCATCGTCATAACCCATCCATACCGCCGCTGCATACTCCGCGTTATAGGCCGCCATCCATGCATCCCGGTTGCCGGTTTCGTCTCCCGAGGTGCCGGTTTTGCCTGCCAGCGCAATGCCTAACCCGTGCAGGCGCTTCCCCGTTCCGCTGGCGATCGTGCTTTCCAGCATATTGGTGAGTATATACGCGTTCTCCTCGCTCATCACGCGCTGCGCTTGCGGCTTATGCTCGTATACGGTGTGCCCGTTTGCGTCTGTTACGGTTTTAACCAGCGCTGCATTTGCATACACGCCGCCCGCTGCAAAGGAAGCGTATGCGTTGGCAATTTGGTACGGCGATACCCCGTAGGTAAAGCCGCCCAGCGCCAAAGCGAGGCTGTTGTCCTGCGGATCGAATACAACGCCCAGCTGTTCGGCAAAGCGTTTACCCGTTTCCAAGCCGATGCTATCCAGCACCTTGACTGCCGGTACGTTTAAAGAGCTTTGCACGGCACGCCGCAGCGTGACCCAGCCGCTGTACTTCTTGCTGAAGTTCTCCGGCTGATAGCCGTTAAAATCCGTTGGCTCGTCCAGCAGCATAGAAACCGTAGTGTAATGGTATTCCTCCAGTGCAGGGGCGTAAACCATGATGGGTTTGATCACCGAACCCGGCTGCCGCCGAATATCCACCGCACGGTTGAAGGCCATGGCGGTTTCGTTGCTTCTGCCGCCCGTCAGCGCCACAACGCCTCTGGTTTTGGCGTCTATCACCACCACGGCTGCCTGCGCGTCTGGCGCGGCTTGCGGGAACATGGCTTCATCCTGCATCAGTTGTTCCAAGCACGCCTGCGTTTCCGGCTCCATTGCCGTATGGATGCGGTACCCGCCCGCCAAAAGCTGCTCCATGGAAATATCCATAGCGCCGCAAGCCTGTACCAGCGCAAGGTCTACATAGTAGCCGCGTTTGTTTAACGGCAGGCTGTTGACCAATACAGGCTGCTCCCCCTTTGCGCTGTCATATGCCGCCTGATCCAGAAAGC
>CAYZAW010000035.1:14752-24825 GCA_964476505.1 uncultured Oscillospiraceae bacterium
CCGAATTCCAGCATCTCTTTTAATATCACGTTTCTGCGGCCAATACTGGCCTCCATATCCAAATGCGGCGCATAGTTCGACGGCGACTTTAATATGCCCGCCAGCTGCGCCGCCTGTGCAACGGTTAAATCGTCCGCGTGCACCCCAAAATATCCGCGTGCCGCCGCTTCTATACCGTAGTAGCCCCCGCCGAAGTATACATAGTTCAAATACATTTCCAGTATTTCGTTTTTATTGAACTGCTGTTCCATTTGATAAGCCAAAACAGCCTCTTCCAGTTTGCGGGAGAGTTTCTTCTCCGTAGACAGATGGCTTAGCTTTACCAGCTGCTGGCTGATGGTAGACGCGCCCTGTACATACGCCCCCGCCTTGATGTCCTCCCACGCCGCGCCCGCAATACGAATAAAGTCCACGCCGATATGCTCATAGAACCTTGCGTCCTCCGCCGCTAAAAACGCATAGCGCACATGCTCCGGCACATGGGAAATAGAGATGGGGATGCGAATTTGCTTGTCTTGGTCGTAAAGCACGCTGACCTCTTCTCCCGCGTTGTCATACACGATCAAGGCCTGCTTTGCGTTTTTGATTTTTCCCGCATCAAAGGTGCTCCAAGAGGCAATATCAAACACATATGCAAACAACAGCAAGCCAAAGGAAAGCACGCAGAGCAGTGTGCCCAATACAATTTTTCCGCCAAGGCCGTGTTTTCGGCGGTTTGCCGCGTCCTTTTGCTTCTCCTGCATACGAAAGCTCCTTTTTTTCATATAGCTTTCCCAATACAGGAGTTCTTTATAGTCAAATTAAAAAAGCCCTTGCGGGCTTTTAAGCGGTTTTGTAAGTTTAACCCGGAATGTCTCCAACACCGGAAAGCACATACTTGGGGCGATACGGGAATTTCGGCAGCATTTGCTCCGTGGTAACGCCGGAAAGCACCAGAACGGTGTCGATCTCCGCCTCCACGCCCGCCATGATGTCCGTATCCATGCGGTCGCCAACGATCACCGTTTCCTCTGTTTTTGCGCCGATCTGTTTCATGGCGTTTCGCATCATCAGAGGGTTTGGCTTTCCAACAAAGTATGCGGTAACGCCCGTTGCCAGCTCAATGGGAGATATCAGCGCCTTGCAGGCAGGCGCCATACCCTGCTCGGTGGGGCCGGTAAGGTCGGAATTACAACCGATGAGCCTTGCACCCTTGTTGACCAAGTAGGTGGCGCGCTCCAGCATTTCGTAATTCAGGCTGTATGTCTCCCCCACGACCACGTAGTCCGGATTGACGTTGTTCATAATCACACCAACGTCATACAGAGCGTTGATAAGCCCCGGCTCCCCCAGCACATATGCGGAGCATTTGGGAGACTGGCTGTTTAAAAAGCTGGCGGTGGCAAGGGCGCTGGTGTAAAAGCAGTGTTCATCCACCTCAATGCCAAGCCGCAGCAGCTTTTGCTGTAATTCCTTTGGCGTATAGCCGCTGTTGTTGGTTAAAAACAGGAATTGCTTTTCTTCCCGTTTGATCCAATCCAAAAACTCATGCACCCCCGGCAGCAGCCGGTTGCCATGATAGATCACACCGTCCATATCGCATATGAAGGTTTTTTTATTGCGCAATACCTGCATGTTTACTCCTCTTTCGTAACCGTATAGCCGGTTTCGCTGATATCCATTC
Organism: uncultured Oscillospiraceae bacterium; assembly: GCA_964476505.1. Taxonomy (GTDB): domain Bacteria; phylum Bacillota; class Clostridia; order Christensenellales; family CAG-138; genus CAYZAW01. The sequence continues at coordinate 16,416 of CAYZAW010000035.1, forward strand.
TGCAAACCGTCCAATTATTCTTTAACCGTTTTACTTCCGGCATAACAGCGCTGCAAAAATCCGTATTGCTCTCCGGCAGATATGCGATCATCGTGGGGCCAGCGCCGGAAAGGCAGGTAGCAACAGCGCCGTGGGCGTTGGATATGGCAACGATATCGTCGTACTCCGGAATGAGCGCCTTGCGGTACGGCTGATGGAGCTTGTCCTTTATAGCGTGTTGCAGTATGTCAATGTCGCCCTGCGCCAAGGCCGCCGTTAACAGCGCCGCATGGGACAGGTTGAATACCGCATCCTTGAGAGACACGCTTTGGGGAAGCGCACTTCTTGCTTTTTTTGTAGAGAGGGAAAAGCTTGGCACAAACACCACCGTATACAACCCCTTTGGCGGCGCGATGCGTACATAACGCACATTACCTTCATCCATGCAGCCTACCGTAATTCCGCCCAGAATGGCAGGCAGGATATTATCCGGATGCCCTTCTTCCTCTGTGCAGATATCCAGCATTTCCTGTAAGCTGATTTTGTTTTCAAGGTATACATTTGCCATCGCCACCGCCGCCACCACGCAGGCTGCGGAGCTGCCCATGCCGCGCATGGCGGGGATATCGTTGGTTTGCGAGAAGCGAACGCCGGGAACCTGTTGTCCGTAGCGTTCCACTGTGCGGCAAAACACGCGGTAGATCAGGTTTTTTTCGTCCTCCGGGATACGCCCGCGATCCTTCTCGGGAAGCTGTATCTCCAAGCCCGATTCCATGAATGCAAAGGACACGCTGTTGCAGCAGGAAAGCGCCATGCCCAAGCTGTCAAAGCCGGGGCCAAGGTTTGCGGTGGTTGCCGGAACCTGCACCTTATACATACGTTTACTCCTTTTTCAACCGGCAGTGCGGCAATCGATATCAACCCGCTCCTGCCGTTCCAGAAATTTCTCCATCTAAGCCAAAAGGCTCCGGAGGAGCCTTTTGGCCTTTTATGCGGCATCCCGCTTATTCGTCTTCGTCCTCTTCCTTCTTCGCCTGCTCAATGATTTTCTGTGCGATGTTGGAGGGAACATCCTCATAGCGCACAAACTCCATTTTGAAGGAGCCGCGCGCCTGCGTCATAGCGCGAAGGTCGGTAGCATACTTGAATACTTCCGCCAGCGGTACTTCCGCAACCACTTCCTGCCCGTTCTCGGCGGGGTTCATGCCGATCACGCGGCCGCGACGGCGGTTCATATCGCCAATGACATCGCCCATGTACTCATCGGGAACCAATACATCCAGCCGGTAGATCGGCTCGATGAGAGTGGGGTTCGCCTTGGCGCAGGCAGCCTTATATGCAAGGCGCGCCGCCGATTTGAACGCCACTTCCTTGGAGTCTACGGGGTGATACTTGCCGTCGTACAGCGTGGCCTTAACGCCTACCATGGGGTAGCCAGCCAGAACGCCGCGCTGCAGGGCTTCTCTGGTGCCCTTTTCAACAGCGGGAATGTATTCCTTGGGAACAACGCCGCCAACGATGGCGTTTACGAACTCAAAGTCACCCTCGGGCAGCGGCTCAAAGCGCATCTGCACAACACCGAACTGACCGGAACCGCCGGATTGTTTCTTATGCTTGCCTTCCGCTTCCGCTTTGCCGCGGATGGTCTCACGGTACGGTACGCGGGGCTCGACCAACTGCGCTTCCACGTTGAATTTGTTCTTCAGCTTGGCGCAGATCACGTCCAGATGCATCTCGCCCAGACCGCAGATGCGAACGTCGCCGGTTTCGGAATCCTTTTCCAGAGACATGGTGGGGTCTTCTTCCTTCAAACGGTTCAGACCTGCAATGACCTTATCCTCTTCGCCCTGCTTTTTGGCGGTAACAGCCAGATAGATGCAGGGCTGCGGGAACTCGATGGGATCGAACACCACGGGAGCTGCGGCATCGCAAAGGGTATCCCCGGTGTTGGTGAACTGCAGCTTTGCCAATGCGCCGATATCGCCCGCATTGAGCTTATCCACGTTGATGAGCTTTGCGCCGCGCATGATGGAAACGTTGCCCGGCTTCTCTGCCTTCTCGTTGCTGGAATTGAAGGGCGCAACGGACGCGGTCAGCGTGCCGGAATACACCTTTAAGATGGAGATCTTACCAACGAAGGGGTCAGCCACGGTCTTGATGATCTGCGCCGCAAATTTGCCGTCCTTTTTGATTTCAACGGCTTCGCCGGTCTTGGCGTTCTTGGCGCTGCGCGCCGCCGCCTTGTCTGCGGTGGGCATATAATGTACCAAGTTGTTCATCAGTGTGTACACGCCGATGTTGGGCTGCGCCGCACAGCAGCATACGGGCGTTACAATGCCTTCTGCAACGCCATTGCACAGGCCCTTGATGATTTCTTCCTGAGAAAGCTCGCCGGTTTCGAAGAACTTTTCCATGAGCTCTTCGTCGCTCTCGGCAGCAGCCTCTACCAAGGCTTCGCGGATGCTCTCCGCCTGCGAAGCCAGCGCCGCGGGAATGTCGCAGTCCTTCTCGCCCTTGCCGTCGAACTTTTTACCGGTCATGTTCACGATATCCACATAACCCGTGAACTTGCCGCCTTCCACGATAGGAAGCTGGATGGCAACAACGCTGGTGCCAAACTTGGACTGTATCTCTTCATAGACCTTGTTGAAGTTGGCATTTTCGCGATCCATCTGGTTGATGACCATCATGCGGGCCTTTTGAGATTTTTTGCACATCTCCATGGCCTTTTCCACGCCAACCACAGCGCCGGATACCGCACCCACTACGATGAGCGCTCCGTCGGCAAGCGTCATCGCTTCCACAACTTCGCCGTAAAAATCGAAGAAACCCGGTGCGTCGATGAGGTTTACCTTGGTGCCGTTCCATTCGTAGGGCGCCAGAGCCGCACCGATGGAAATCGTACGGCGTTTTTCCTCCGGATCGTAATCCGTCGTGGTGGTGCCATCCTCCACGCGGCCTACGCGATCCAGCAGGCCGGCATTAAAGAGCATGGCTTCGGTTAAAGTGGTTTTTCCCTCGCCGCCGTGGCCAAAAACGCCGATGTTTCGGATCATGTTCGCGGTGTAATCTTTCATTCGTGATGTTCCCCCTGTTGGTTTGGATATTTATAAGAATTTTGCCTGAAAGCACGCATTACCATACATGCCCATTTTCCTCATTCATTTTATCAGCGTCAAACGGCTTTGTAAACCGTTTTCGCGCGGTTATTTTATCCACCTGCCGTATTGCGGCCTGTTTCGTGCATATCCTTTCGCGCTTTTCTTCTTATCAACGGTTGATTTGCATTTTCAGCCGCTTTATGTAATAATGACCGCTAGGCGCATATGCGGGGTTTTTGTAAAATAACGCAACCGGCCGATCCATAACGCGTTTTCATTCCATCCATCACGGAGGTTAACTATGTTATTCGACAAACTCATAAAGAAGCCCGAGGATACCCCGTCGCCCACCCTCTTAGGCGAGGATTTCGACATTTACCCTGATCTTTCCGACGGCAGTAAGAAAAAGGAGCAATCGCAAGAAGGCTCTCTTGCGCCGGAAGAGCCAACGGCAGCAGAACCCGAGCCGGAGCCGGAGCCCACTGCGTTCCAGAAGCGCGTTGCCGCCATCAGCGATAAAAACTGGAAGCGCATCCAGATCATCAGCGGCAGCATATTGGGTATCATCAGCGGATATTGCATCAGCTTTCTTTCCGAAACGGAAACCTTCAGCAACTACGGCTTGATCATTGCCGCCGTGCTGGCACTGATTCTTCCGAACTTCGTGGAAAAGCGCGCAGACCGCAAAATGGTGGCTATGCGCATTTCCATCATTATCTCCCTTGTGGTATTTATGGTGTTCTACCTGCTGTGCCGCAATGCGTTTCAGCCTGCTGCATAGTAAAGCTATTCACAGAAAGGTAGCATCCTATGGAGAAACGCCGACTGGTTTTATTTTGTGTTATCGCGGAATGCCTGTTGATACTTTGCATTGCCATTGCCACGCTGTTTGAAGGCTTTCTGTTCTTTGTATTCTATAATGTACTTTACGGCCTTGTCATAAGTACGCTTATTCCCTTATTGCTGCTGCAAAAAGAAGCCGGGGCAAGCCTCGCCTCCGTTGGAATAAAACCCATCAAAAAACGGCAGGCTTTGGTGCTTGCCGGGTTTGTTCTGTTTTCCGTTGGCGGGCAGTTGATACCCCGCATTGTTTCCGGGGTGCAAACGCCATGGAAGCTGCTTACGATTTGTGTTGTGCCGCTGATTATGACCACGTTTTTTGAAGAATTTCTGTTTCGCGGGTTTCTACAAACACGGTTGGAACAGCAATTCGGCAGCATTCCCGCCGTGATCGTTTCTGGGCTTCTTTTCTCCTTTTATCACTTGGGGTATCCCGGCTTTCGCACTCCGGGGGATCTTCTGCTTCTGTTTGCCGTTGGTCTGGGGTTTGCGCTTGCGTTTAAGCTGTCCAATAATAACCTGATCGTTTCGTATTTTGTAAATCTGCCTAATGCGTTTATCACCTATCTGTTAAATTCCGAACAGTTCCCGCCCTTTAGAAGCGACACCACTATTTATGCCGCTGTTACTGTACTTTTGATTGCCGGGATATTGCTGATCGCAAGGAGTCGTTTGAAAAAGGCTTCTCAACATACATCCACCGCTGAATAATCATAGTATCATCACCAGTGTGCCCGCCGTGATCAGCACCGCGCCGATCACGGTTTTTGCGTTCATTTCTTCATGCAGGAAAATCGCCGCCAATACCAGCGTGATCACGATGCTGAACTTATCCACCGGCACCACCTTGGAGACCTCGCCAATTTGAATTGCCTTAAAATAGCACAGCCACGACGCACCTGTGGCAAAGCCGGACAGTATCAGGAATACCCAACTCCTAGTACTGATGGAGGAGATCTCATGCTGGGTGTTCGTGAGAAACACGATCGCCCACGCCATGCCTACCACCACCACCGTGCGAATTGCCGTGGCTACATTGGAATTTACGCCTTCAATGCCGGCCTTTGCCAACAGGGATGTTGCCGCCGCGAACACGGCGGACAACAGTGCAAACAAAAACCACAAATTTTTTGCCCTTCCTTTCAACTGCATCTGCTCCCTTCGATGCGCCGTAATGCCCGGTTTATTGCTTTGCCGAAAATACGCATTACGCTAATTTGGCGAGGTGTTTTTCATGCGCCGTTCATAGATTACCTTGGCGCTTTCGTACACCGCCTGATATTCAGCCTCCCGGTGATGCGCCATTACATCCTCTGCGGCTTTTTGCGCCATCAGTAAGATATCCATATTGCCCGCCATCTGCATAGCGGAAAACTCGTCTAAGCCGTGCTGGCGGGTGCCTAAAAACTCACCCGGGCCGCGAAGCTCCAGATCCTTTTGGGCTACCGCAAAGCCGTCGTTGGTTTTTGTTAGCACCTCCAAGCGCTGCTTTGCAACCTCCGATTCGCTTTCGCTCAATAAAAAGCAATAGGAGCGCTTGCTGCCGCGGCCTACACGCCCGCGCAACTGATGCAGCTGTGCCAAACCGAAGCGCTCCGCGTTTTCGATCACCATGGCGGTAGCATTCTGTACGTCTACCCCCACCTCCACCACCGTGGTGGCAACGATCATATCCAGCGCGCCGTCCCGAAAGGCTTGCAGTGCCTCGGTTTTCTTCGCGGACGCCATCCGTCCGTGCAGCAGGCCGATCCTGATGCCGGGAAGCAGCCTGTTGAGTTCCTGATAGACCTCGGCTGCGCTTCGCGTTTCCTCCATCGCTTCTGATTGTTCCACAAGCGGGCACACCACATACGCCTGATTTCCCTTTCGGCTTTCCTCCGCCAAGTACCGGTACATATCCTCCCGCTTGTTTTCCGGCACATAGCGGGTCACAACAGGCATGCGCCCCGGCGGCATACCGTTTACTATGGATATGGACAGATCACCGTACAACAGCATTGCCAATGTGCGCGGAATAGGCGTTGCGCTCATGATCAGCATGTCCGGCATACCGGAAACCGCGCTGTTTTTTGCACGCTCCGGCAGCGTGGCGCGCTGACGCACGCCAAAGCGATGCTGCTCGTCCGTAATAACAAGGCCAAGGTCATGAAAGGCTACCTGCTCCTGTAACAGCGCATGCGTACCAACTATGCAGGATACCTCTCCCGATGCAATTTTGTGATATGCGGCATCCCGCTCGCTTTTTTTCATGCTGCCTTTTAACAGCACCACGTTTTCCCCAAACACCCCCGTAAGCGTTTGATAGTGCTGCTGCGCCAAAAGCTCCGTAGGCGCTAACAGCGCCGCCTGTTTGCCATTGCTTTGCGCTACCAGCATGGCAAATATAGCCAGCACGGTTTTTCCCGAGCCAACGTCTCCCTGTACCAGTCGGTTCATAGGCGCGGGCTTTTCCATATCCGCCGCGATCTCCCCAACCACGCGCTGCTGTGCTTCCGTCAGCGCAAAGGGGAACGCGGTTTTAATTCGATTTTTTGCTTCCGCCGTACGGTAAGCGATCCCCCGCTCTCCGGCGCGTTCGCTTTTTAGCATGCTGATAGCCACCATGTACAAAAGCGTATCTTCAAAGGCCAAGCGGCGCATTGCCTGCTCGGCATGAATCCTATCCGGCGGCATGTGCACGTCGTGCAGCGCCTGTTTCCTGCCACATAAGCCGTACTGCTTACACAGCGTTTCCGGCAGCGTTTCTTCAATGCTTGGCAGGCAAGCGTCAAGCGCCTGCCGGATATAGTATTGCAGCTGTTTTTGAGACAAGCCCTGTCGCAGCGGATACACCGGCAATACGCCCGGAAGCGCTTTGTATATATCCGGATTGATCAGTTTTTTGCCGTGGCGCGTATCCACCCGCCCGCAGAACACATATTGCTCCCCTACTGTGATCTGCTGCATGCGAAAGGGCTGGTTGAACCATGTGATCTGTACGGCACCCGTTTCGTCACTGCCTGCGACCACCGTCATTTGCAAGCCCTTTCTGGGGCGTATCTGCCGCGGCGGTGTATGAATCAAAAGCTGCACCGCAGCCATGTCCCCATGCTGCACCGTTCCCGCAAAGGAGCGATTTGCATAATCCAAATACCCGCGCGGATGCAGCAGCAAAAGATCGCCGTAGGTTGTGATCCCCAGCTTGTTTAGCGCCTCCGCACGCGCAGCGCCAACGCCTTTTAGGTTTGCAACAGGCGTGTTTTGCATGTACCTTCTCCTGTTATTCTGAAAAAGAGCCGCATATGCTGCGGCTCTTTTCTAAGTAAAATAGCATTATTCCACCGAGAAATAGTAGTAGTAAAGGGGTTGACCGCCATTTTCCGAAATGAACTCCACCTCGGGATAATCCTTGCGCATTTCGTCGGAAATGGAGGCGGCGTTTGCTTCGTCCATGTTTTCGCCGTAGAACATGGTCACGATGCAGTCCGGCTCACCCTTCTTCTCCAGCATGGAACGAAGAAGCTTTTCGGCTGTTTCGTCAACGGAATGCCCAACAGCGGCAATGTTGCCGTCCATCATGCCGATGATATCGCCCTTGGCGATCTGGTTTCCGTTGAAGGAGGTATTACGCACCGCGTAGGTCACGGAGCCGGAGATCACGCTTTGAATGGCCTCCGTCATGCGGCGGGTGTTTTCCTCCGTTGAAAGATCCGGATGGAAGGCCATTGCAGCAGAAATGCCTTGGGGGATGCTTTTGGTGGGTATCACCACCACGTTGCATTCCACAAGCTCCGCCGCCTGCGTTGCCGCCAGAATGATGTTGCTGTTGTTGGGCAGTATGAATACGTTTCGCGCGTTGACCTTTTTGATGGCCTTGGCAATGGTATCGATGCTGGGGTTCATCGTTTGTCCGCCTTGGATCAGGCCGTTGACCGTTAAGTCTGTAAATACCTTGCTGATGCCCTCGCCTGCGGACACGGCGATCATGGCAAACTCTTTTTCGTTCTTCTTGCGCTGCTCGGCGATCTCGCGGTTCTGCTCGCGCATGTTCTCGATTTTGACCTTATCGATCTCGCCCAAGCGCAGGGCAAACTGCAATACCTTACCGGGAGAGTTGCTGTGCACATGCACCTTAACCATGCCCGCGTCGCATACCACGACCACGGAATCGCCAATGTGCATCAGTTTATCTCTGAAGTGCTCCAGCTCTTCCTCCGCGAAGTTTTCCGCCAGATGCGTAATGAAGAACTCCGTGCAGTAGCCAAATTTGATTTCCGATACGTCCTCAAGGGTGATATCCTCGTTGTCCGTAACGGTTTCTGCAGCCGATTCCTCCACATAATCGTCCAGCTCCTCGCCATCCAGCGCCATTTTGAAGCCGCGATAGATGGTAAGCAAGCCCTTGCCGCCGGAATCCACAACACCCGCTTCCTTCAAGACGGGCAGCAGCTCGGGCGTGAGCTTTAGCGTTTCCTCGCCCTTTTCCAGCAGACAATCCATAATGCGCAGCA
>CAYZAW010000036.1:0-24330 GCA_964476505.1 uncultured Oscillospiraceae bacterium
GCTCCACATCCCGCACGCACAGGCTGTGCTCGGCCTGGGAGAGCACCGCGTGGTCCAGCGCGCTGATGGCCTGGCGCGCAGCGGCAGGCAGCGTGGCCAGGTCGCGGCAGGCGGTGGATACGCCGATATACAATTCGCATTGCAGGTAATAGCTGAATGTCTTGCGCGCCTCCTCAATGCGGGTCAAGACCTCATTGAAGTGCGCGGGCGTATCCTCTTTCAGCATCAGCAGCCCCGCAATCATCCCATTATAGCGGAACAGGTAGCTGCGGCCCCAGCTGTCCAGCACCTCCTGCATGATGTTGATTACGGCAAAGGGCAGCAGCTCCGGGTCGCCGATTTTGTCGTCGCCGGTCTCCTCGCCCACCTGCGCCATCAGCACGGCGTAGGCCGGGGCAACGATGTCCTCCTCATAGCGGGCGGCGTGGCGCTGCGCCTCTTCGGGCGTGATGCCGCCCGACAGCAGGGAGACCATCAGCCCCTCGCGCAGCAGCGGCAGGCTGGCCTCAAACCGCCCGCGCAGGCGGCTGACGTCCGAGCGCTGGCGCGCGGCCTCGTCCAGGCTGTCGCGCGCGTCCTGCAGCATCTGCGCAAACTCCGCCGCCGAGATGGGCTTGAGCAGGTAGCCCAGTACCTTGACCTCAATGGCCTGCCTGGCGTACTCAAAATCATCGTACCCTGACAGGATGATGAACTGGGTGGTGGGCAATACCGCACGCACCCGGCGGCACAAGGCCAGCCCGTCCATCAGCGGCATGCGGATGTCGGTAATCACCAGGTCGGGGGACAGGGCCTCGGCCAACTGCAGCGCCTCCGCGCCGTTGCCGGCCTCGCCCACCACCTCAAAGCCATATTCCTCAAAGCGGATGACCTCCCGCAGACCCTCGCGGATTTCGGGCTCGTCGTCCACCAGCAGCAGTTTGTACATCGTTCCACCTCTTTGGCATTATTGAGGATAAGGGCAAAACTGTCAACAAAGCGGCGATGCAAACAGGAAGATTTTGATACTTTACAGGAAGATTTCCTATTACAAACTGGCCATGTTTGGGTACAATAAGAACATCCAAAGGCACGGCCATTGGCCGAAGCCCAAATAAACTAAGGGAGGAACCCCATGAAAAAGTTACTTGCCCTGGTTCTCGCCGCCGTGATGATGCTGGGCATCGTGTCCGTCGTCTCCGCCGAGACAAAGCCCCTGAAGATCGGCGTCGCCATCTACAAGTATGACGACAACTTCATGACCCTGTACCGCACCGAGCTTGAAAAGTACCTGACCGGGCTGGGCCACAAAGTCACCGTCGTTGACGGCAAGGGTGACCAGGTCGAGCAGACCAACCAAATCAACTCCTTCATCGCTGACAAGGTCGACGTGCTGATCGTCAACCTGGTGCAGTCCACCGCCGCCGCCACCATCATCGACCTGGTGAAGGCCGCCGACATCCCCACCGTGTTCATCAACCGTGAGCCCACCGCCGAAGACATGCAGCTGTGGGACAAGATCGCCTACGTCGGCGCCGATGCCCGCCAGAGCGGCACCTTCCAGGGTGAGATCATCGCCGCCACCGAAAACAAGGGCGACTTCAACGGCAACGGCGTGGTCGACTATGTCATGATCGTCGGCGATCCCGAGAACGTGGACGCGCAGTACCGCACCGAGTTCTCCATCAAGGCGCTGACCGATGCCGGCATCACCGTTGAGAAGCTGTTTGAGCAGCGCGGCGACTGGGATCAGGCAAAGGGTCAGGAGCTGGCAACCAGCGCGCTGTCTCAGTTTGGCGCTGATGTTGACGTTATCTTCTGCAACAACGACGGCATGGCGCTGGGCGCTTATCAGGCAATCGTAGCCGCCGGTCGTAAGGTTGGCGAAGACATCTACCTGCTGGGCGTTGATGCTCTTGACGAGTGCGTTGAGATGGTCAAGAACGGCCAGATGACCGGTACCGTGTTGAACGACCACATTGGTCAGTCCCACACTGCTGTTGACATGGCTGTGAAGTACATCAACGGCGAAGCCGTGGATACCTACAACTGGGTTGACTATCAGAAGGTCGCGTAACACCTTTCTTTTACGACGTGGAAATTGCGTGTGAGCAATCACACGCAATTTCCTTCGTAAATATCTAGCCAGAAGGGGGCAGCTATGTCGGAATACATTCTGCAAATGAAGGGCGTATCCAAGTCCTTCCCCGGCGTCAAAGCGCTGGACAATGTGTCCTTAAACCTGCGAACAGGCGCCGTACACGCGCTGATGGGGGAAAACGGCGCGGGCAAATCCACCCTCATGAAATGCCTGTTTGGCGTGTACTCCATGGATGAGGGGGAAATCATTTACAACGGCGAGCATGTAAAAATCGCCAACCCATTCGACGCACTGAAAAAGGGCATCGCCATGGTGCATCAGGAGCTGCAGCCCATTTTGGAGCGCTCCATTGCGGAAAACATCTATTGTGGGCGGTATCCCACCAAGAAAATCTTAGGCTTCATCAAAATCGTAGATCACAAAAAAATGTATGAGGAATCAAAGGCGCTTTTGGAGCGCCTTGGCATGAGCTTCGACCCAACCGCCAAACTGTCCACGCTGTCCGTGTCTCAGATGCAGTTGGTCGAAATCGCCAAGGCCGTGTCCGCCAATGCAAGAATCGTCATCATGGACGAGCCGACCTCCTCGCTGACGCAAAACGAGGTGGAACAGCTCTTTACCATCATCAACAAACTCCGTGAGGACGGCTGCGCCATCATCTATATATCCCACAAAATGGACGAGATACTTCGCATCAGCAACGAAGTGACCATCATGCGCGACGGGCAGTATATCGGCACTTGGCCCGCTAACGAGCTGACCACCGACCTGATCATCACCCGTATGGTAGGCCGTGAGATCACCAATCTGTATCCGCCCAAGCACAATGTACCGGGCGATGTGATACTGGAGGTCAAAAACTACACCTCCATACATGCGCGTTCCTTCAAGGATGCCGGCTTCACGCTTCGTAAGGGCGAGATACTGGGCGTCAGCGGCTTGGTGGGTGCACAGCGTACCGAGCTGATGGAGGGCATATTCGGCCTGCGCAACACCGTAAGCGGCACCATCACCTATAACGGCAAGCCGCTGAAGATTCGCCGCCCCAAGGATGCCATCAACAACAGTATTGCACTCTTAACGGAGGACAGGCGCGCCACGGGCATATTCGGTGTGCTGTCGGTCACGGATAACGTGGCCGTGGCCTCGCTTTCCCAGTACCTGAAATTCCGCGTTATGCTGGATGAAAAGCGCATCAGCAAGCTGGTGGAGGAAAACATCCAAAAGCTCAACATCAAAACGCCCAGCGGCAAAACGCTGATACAGTCTCTCTCCGGCGGTAACCAGCAAAAGGTCATCATCTCCCGCTGGCTTGCCAACGACCCAGACGTGCTGATCATGGACGAACCCACCCGCGGTATCGACGTTGGCGCGAAGTACGAGATATACTGCATCATCGAGCAACTGGCCCGCGAGGGCAAGGCCATCATCATGATCAGCTCCGAAATGCCCGAGCTTATCGGCATGGCAGACAGAATCATGGTTATGTGCGACGGGCGCGTTACGGGCATTGTAAACCGTGACGAAATGAATCAGGAAACCATCATGGCACTGGCGACGCAGTTCGCGTCATAACGGAGGGGTGTAACATGCAAGTGAGCAACAGTAAAAAAATCAGCAATTTCTTATTGAACAACGCCGTTATATTCTTGATGCTGATAGCCGCCATCGTGGTCGGCATCCTGCGTCCCACGTTCTTCTCGGAATATAACGCCAAGAACCTCATTTCCAACACCGCCGCGCGCTTTATCGTAGCGTTGGGCGTGTCCGGCTGCCTCATCACAAAGGGCACGGACCTGTCCGCCGGGCGAATGGTCGGCTTGGCCGCGTGCTTGGCTGCCACGTTCATGCAGCGTGGAGACTATACCAGCAAGGTGTACCCCGCGATCGGCGAGTTGCCCATTTTAGTGGTTTTACTGGGAGTGATCGTGATTTGCATGGTGTTTGGCATCATAAACGGTCTGGTGGTATCGCTCTTAAAGGTGCCGCCATTCATCGCCACGCTGGGCATGCAGACCATTGTATACGGCATATGCCTTGTGTTTACCGGCGCGCAGCCGATAGGCGGCTTGCGACAGGATTATACCAACATTTCCTCCGGCTCGCTGTTCGGCGTAACATGGTTGCCATACCTTGGAATTATCGCGCTGGCATTGGGTGTGATCATGTGGTTTGTGTATAACAAGACCCCGCACGGCAAGTACATGTACGCCATCGGCGGCAACGAGAATGCGGCGGAGGTTTCCGGTATCAACACCACCAGCACCAAGATCGTTATTTACACCACTGCCGCGGCGCTTTACGGCATTGCAGGCTTCCTCTACGGTGCAAAGTCCGGCGGCGCGTCCGTGAACCTTGGCATGGGCTACGAGCTCGAAGCCATCGCCGGCTGTACCATCGGCGGCGTTTCCACCAACGGCGGCGTTGGCCGCATCGGCGGTATCCTCATCGGCGTTCTTGTGTTCGAGCTGTTGAAGATCGCCATGCAGTTCATGGGCGTGGAAACCTCCTACACCTACATCGTACAGGGCGTTGTCATCATATTCGCGGTTGCGCTTGATATCCGCAAGTACGTCGCGAAGAAATAATGGATATGAGCGAACGCGAACAAGCGCAGGCGCAAGAGACGGAGTCGGTGGACGAAACCCTTCCAACGGTCACCGACGAAGACCTCAAAGGCCCTCAAAACGCCAAGGAGCGCTTTTACGAAAAGCTAATAAGGCGATTCCACATCACCAAAAAGGGCATGGATATCGTGTTGGTGATATTGGGCGCGCTGTTCCTGCTGTTCTTTGCACTGGGCGCGCTTGTAGGCAACAATGTGATATAGCAATTTCCTCTTTCAAGGCAAAGGGCCGCGGATATTTCCGCGGCTTTTTGCCATGCCGCCTAAAAGCGGCATTTTTGCAACGTGCGGGCGGTGGTGCAGCAGGCAGAAAACGGGTATGATACATACGAGGTGAGAGAAATGACATTAGAAGACAAGCTGCAATTCTTACGCAAACAGGCAGGTTACTCACAGGAACAGCTGGCGGACGCGCTGGGGGTATCCCGGCAGACCGTGGGCAAATGGGAAAACGGGCAGGCCGTGCCGGAGCTGTACGGGTTGATGGAACTCAGCCGCCTGTATCATATCACCATCGACCGAATCGTGAAGGATGACGACGATTGCAATTTACAGCTGCGGCATACGGCGGATATGGATATAGACGAAGCCGTTCACTTCCTGCTTCGGGCAAAAAAAGCAACCTACGCAGGCCATGGGCAGGAGATCGCCCCCTGCCGCATCGCCTCTCACGATCTGGAATACCGGGAGGGCCCGTATTACTATTTGGATACCTACCTTGGCGGCGAACGGTTCATTGGCGAAGAGGCCATTTGGCATAACGACGTGCCCCTGTGGAGCATGAACTACTCCGGGCGCGTAACGGGCGAGAATTTCAGCGGCGATTTTTTGAAGGAAGCATTAAGCTTGGTGCCCTATGAAACGCCCTATCGCGGCCCTGCCATTTACCAGAACGGGGAATACAGCTACCATTGCCGCGTGGAGGGCGCGTTCGTGTGGTACCAAGGCTATGAGGAGATATTCTATCGGGAGGATAAAATCTACGAGTGCTTTTTCCATGGCGGCATTATCAAATAAACTGCGATTTGCTGACGGTTTCAAACGCAAAGCAAACAAAAAGCCCGCGGCTGCGGGCTTTTGCGTAGTATTGTATGATTATTTCACGATGCGAACGCTGTCGCGCTCCTTGATCTGTGTAGCGATGGCAATTTTCATGGTGCCGCTTCGCTGGGCGGTCTGTATGGTGTCGTTGGCGCGGATGCGCTGGTGCAGGATGGATACCGCAACCTCGCCAAGCCGTTCTTTAAAGGAATGCGTGGTGGTGATTCTCGGCTGCATCATTTCGCAGATGGGCACATCGTCAAAGCCGATCACGGAAACGTCCTCCGGCACCCGGTAGCCCTGCACCGTAAAGGCGCGGATGGCGGCTGCCGCTACCACGTCGTTTTCTGCGAAGTAGGCCGTGGCGGGGGTATTGCCGTCACGCAGCCAATGGCAAACGTCCGTATAGGCGTTTTCGGAGGAAATGTCAACACTTAGGGTTTGCAGCGGCGCGAAGCCCGAAGCGCCGTTCTCGCTGAGCGCAAGGTTCACGCCGACCTCCCGGTCTTCAAAATTCGCAATGCGCTGCTTGGAGCGCAGGTAGCCGATCTTCTTATGCCCGCATTTGATCAAATACGTTACGGCAGCCTTCGCACCGAACATATTGTCGTTGCCAACGCAGTCCACCGTGGAGGCAAACATGAAATTGTCTACCATTACAACGGGCGTGTTGATGCGCTGGAACAGCTGGGTCTCCAGCGTGGAACGCTGTTCGTCGGTAATATCGGTACCCAAAAGAACGATACCGGCTGTGTCGTCCAGAATGGCTAGCAGCTGCTTTTCGATGGGATGATCGGAATACAGGTAATGAATCAGTACGCGGTACCCCAGCTCCTTGGCGGCGGCCTCCACGCCCTGCAACACAAAGGTGGAGAACGTGGTTTGCGCGGCAATGCCCGCGCCAACATAGATCACGAAGCTGATGGTTTTGGGCGGCAGGGCTTTTGCACGCATGGCACGCGGGGTCACATACCCGCAGCGCGCGGCTTCCGCCATAACGGCTTCGCGTGTTTCATTGCTAACGCCGGGCTTGCCGTTTAGCGCCATGGAAACTGCCGCTGTAGACACGCCCAATTTGTCTGCGATTTCTTTTGCCGTTATGTTGCTCAAACTGTGTTCGCCTCTTTACTGTTATTACGCTTACTGAAGTTTCTCAAAAAATTAGATAAATTTCAGATGTTAAGCACTATGGATTTATTGTACCAAAAGTCGTGCGGTTGTCAATTCAAATCTTCTCAAACGTTTAAGTAACAAAGATTTTCTGCCAGTTTTAGTAATTTGCATACAGAATCGGTTCTGACGTATTGACATTTTGAAAATTTCGATTATGATGAGAATATCCGTTGTATAAACAATAAATATCACATATGAATTTAAGCACGTTTTAAGTAACCAATTAACACCGTTTGTAACGTCCAACCGGGCGTTATAATAAATAGAAAGGGAGAAAACACAATGAAAAAGTACTTAGCACTCGCAATGGCGCTGCTGGTAGCAGTGGCAATGTTTGGTTGCGCAGCGCCCGCAGCGCCCGCAGCCCCCGCAGCGGAAGCACCCGCCGCTGAGGCCCCGGCAGCAGAGGCTCCCGCAGCGGAAGCCCCGGCAGCAGAAGCCGCCAGCAATCTGGTAGGCGTGGCAATGCCCACGAAAGACCTGCAGCGTTGGAATCAGGACGGCGAAAACATGAAGACCCAGCTGGAAGCCGCAGGCTACCAGGTAGACCTTCAGTACGCCAGCAATGACATCCCCACCCAGGTTTCCCAGATCGAGAACATGATCTCCGGCGGCTGCAAAGTGCTGGTGGTTGCGTCCATCGACGGCGACTCTCTGGGCACCGTAATGAGCCAGGCCAAGGAAGCGGGCGTAAAAGTTATCGCTTATGACCGCCTGATCATGAACACCGATGCTGTTTCCTACTATGCCACGTTCGACAACTGGCTGGTTGGCGTAAAGCAGGGCGAGTACATCCGTGACGCTCTGGATCTCGAGAATGCGGCTGGCCCGTTCAACATCGAGTACATCACCGGCGACCCCGGCGACAACAACATCAACTTCTTCTTTGATGGCGCCATCAGCGTACTGCAGCCCTACATCGACGCTGGCAAACTGGTATGCCCCTCCGGCCAGACCGAAAAGGCAACCGTAGCTACCGCGAACTGGGCAACCGACGCCGCTCAGGCACGTTTTGAGAACATTCTGGCTTCCTTCTATGCGGATGGCACCCAGCTGGATGCAGTTCTGGCTTCCAACGACTCCACCGCACAGGGCGTTGCCAACGCGCTGGCATCCTCCTACACCGGCAAGTACCCCGTACTGACTGGTCAGGACTGCGACATCGTGTCCGTAAAGAACATGATCGCCGGCAAGCAGAGCATGTCCATCTTCAAGGACACCCGTACTCTGGCTGCTAAGACCGTTGAAATGGTTGATGCTATCATGAAGGGCAGCGAGCCTCCCATCAACGATAACGAGACCTACGACAATGGCACCGGCGTTGTACCCAGCTACCTCTGCGAGCCCGTATTCGGCGACATCAACAACTACAAAGAGCTGCTGATCGACACCGGTTACTACACCGAGGATCAGCTTGCGTAACAGGTAAACACAATTCCATTTATGATACAGGCGGGGTTCCCCCGCCTGTATCCCTGTAAAAAGCACTGTAAAATATTAGGGGTTTTATAGAAACAACCGTAAATATACATTCCGGCTCTGGCGGCATGATACCGCCGTGAAAAAACATCAATTCCGGCTCTGACGGCATGCAGCCGTCCATGAGCATATATTCCGGCTTCGGCGGCGTGTACGCCGAAACGGAAAAAGCCGAAGGCTTTTGTACTTTGCGGTTTTGCCGCCCGGGAGCCCGAAGGGCTCTAGGCAAAGCCGAATATCTCACAATCGTTGCAAACGATTGTGAAGTGATAGGAGGGAATCACTTGGGAAAGATCCTATTGGAAATGAAGAACATCGTCAAGAAATTCCCGGGGGTCATCGCGCTAAAGAACGTGAACTTCCAAGTAGAGGAAGGGGAGATTCACGCACTGGTAGGAGAAAACGGCGCTGGGAAATCCACGCTGATGAACGTACTGTCAGGCGTGTATCCGCACGGGAGCTATGAAGGCGAGATCATCTACGACGGAAAGGTCTGCAAGTTTTCAAAGATCAAGGACAGCGAAGAACTGGGCATCGTAGTCATCCAACAGGAGCTGGCGCTGATTCCCTATATGAGCATCGGGGAAAACATGTTCTTGGGCAACGAGCGCGGCAAGTCGTATGCGATCGATTGGAACGAAACATACGGGCAGGCGGATCAGCACCTGCGCGCGGTAGGCCTAACGGAATCGTCGAGAACGCTGGTAAAGGATATCGGCGTTGGCAAGCAGCAGTTGGTAGAAATCGCAAAGGCACTGGCCAAGCACGCAAAGCTGCTGATATTGGATGAACCCACCTCATCTCTAAACGAGTCGGATTCAAAGGCATTGCTGGATCTGCTCTTGCGCTTTAAGGAAGAGGGCTTAACTTCGATCATCATCTCACACAAGCTGAATGAGGTTGCATATGTGGCGGATAAGATCACGATCCTTCGTGACGGCGCCACCATAGAAACACTGGATAAAAAGAAAGACGCGCTGGACGAAAACCGCATCATCCGCGGGATGGTTGGGCGCGAGATCTCTGACCGTTTCCCCAAGCGGGACGGCGTAAAAATCGGCGATGTAAAGCTGGAAGTAGACAATTGGAACGTGTACCATCCGCTGTATCGGGAACGCAAGGTGGTAGACGACGTTAGCTTTTACGTGAAAAGCGGCGAGGTCGTTGGTATCTCTGGCTTGATGGGCGCGGGGCGTACGGAGCTTGCCATGAGCCTGTTTGGAAAAAGCTACGGCCACAACATTTCCGGCACGGTCAAGATTGACGGCAAGGTAGTGCACTTAAAAACCGCTAAGGATGCCATCGCTTACAAGCTGGCGTACGTAACGGAGGACAGAAAAGGCAACGGGCTGATTTTGTCCAACCCCATCCGGGTAAACACCACCATGGCCAACATGAAGGCCATTTCCAAGCACGGCATCATCGATGCAGACTTGGAATATAAGTATGCGGACGAATACAAGAACAAGCTGAACACAAAGTGCACCTCCGTGGAGCAGTTTGTAGGGAACCTGTCCGGCGGAAACCAGCAGAAGGTGCTGTTAACAAAGTGGATGTTCGCAGAGCCGGATATCCTCATACTGGACGAACCCACACGCGGTATCGACGTGGGCGCGAAGTATGAAATCTACTGCATCATCAACGAGCTGGTAGCGGCGGGCAAATCCGTCATCATGATCTCCTCCGAGCTGCCGGAGATATTGGGCATGAGCGACCGCATCTATGTAATGAACGAAGGACGCATGGTTGCGGAGCTGGATGCAAAGGAAGCCACGCAGGAGACCATCATGGGGCATATCCTCAGTTCCACAAGGGACGTAAGCGGCAACGTTGGTGCCGACCAGAACAAAGGAGCGTAACAAAACATGAAGAAATCATCTTTGGCATGGGTACAGAAGTATACGATGATCATCGTACTGGTTCTGGTGACGGCCTTCTTCGCATGGCGCACCGAAGGCAAGATCCTGATGCCGCAGAACATCACGAACCTGATCGCGCAGAACGCATACGTGTTTGTGCTTGCCACGGGCATGCTCTTGTGCATCCTAACGGGCGGTAACATCGACCTGTCCGTAGGCTCGGTGGTCTGCTTCACTGGCGCTATCGGCGCAACGATGATGGACAAGGGAACCAACATGTGGATCGCCGTGATCGTGATGCTGGCAATCGGCCTTGCGATCGGCGCATGGCAGGCGTTCTGGATCGCGTATGTACGCGTTCCGCCGTTTATTACAACGCTGGCCGGCATGCTGATGTTCCGCGGACTTTCCAATGTTGTGCTAAACGGCATGACGCTGTCTATCCGGAGCGAGGAATTCGTGCAGATCTTCGGCGGCGGCGCCAACTGCTTCGTGCCGGACTTCTTAGGCGGCGGCGATGGGATGAACGTGCTGTGCTTGGTGGTAGGCGGTTTGGCGTGTGCGCTGTTCGTATTTATGCAGATCAAGAACCGTGCCAGCCGTATGAAGAAGGGCTACGAGGTAGACCCGCTTCGCACAACGCTTATCCGCATGGTGCTGATCGTTGCCGTGATCGTATTCTTCACCATTCAGCTCAGCCGTTATAAGGGCATTCCCTCGGCACTCTTATGGGTGGCGCTGGTGGTGCTGGTGTACCATTACATCACCTCAAAAACCACCACAGGCCGTTACTTCTACGCAGTGGGCGGTAACGAAAAAGCAACCAAGCTGTCCGGTATCAATACCAACAAGGTATACTTCCTGGCATATACCAACATGGGTCTGTTGGCGGCATTGGCCGGCATGCTGACCATTGCGCGTATGACCTCGGCGCAGCCCACCTACGGGCAGAACTACGAAATGGATGCTATCGGCTCCTGCTTCATCGGCGGCGCATCCGCTTACGGCGGCATCGGCACCGTACCGGGCGTTATCGTGGGCGCTATCCTGATGGGCGTGATCAACCTGGGCATGAGCATCATGGGTGTGGATGCCAACTGGCAGAAGGTCGTAAAGGGCGCTGTGCTCTTGGCTGCTGTTATCTTTGACATCGTGTCTAAGCGCAGTAAGGACTAACAACACTTTCTCTTCTTTGGAAATGCGGAAGCCGTTTGGTTTCCGCATTTCTTTATGCACCTTATTCGTGTATAATGTTTCTATTATCAGTTGAGAACGGAGAATACCCATGGATGTGATTGCCGAAATAGAGGCGCTGTATGAAGAGTATTTGTCTACCATGCGCCAATTGGATCTAGCAAGTAAAAGCAGTATGCGCGCGGCGTTTGGCAGTATATTGGGCTTTGGCCCTCGTCCGGCGAATGACAGCTGCAACGACCGGTTTTCCAACGGCCTGCAGGAATGCATCACGCGCTTTGTAGAAACAGAGCCCGCCCCGGAAGATGCAATGCCCGTAATGCGCTATGTGCTGGAACAGGGAAAGGTACGGCAAGATGCCGGTACTGCGGCGCTGATGCTGGAGGCGGTACACGGCTTTCTTGTTCCGCTGGTTGTGTGTTTAAACCCCGCAGACGCAAAAACGTTGCTTTGCTGGTATCAGGATGCATACCCTAAAAAGCTATTGCTGCCTGTGCAAAAAAAGCTGTCGCAGGCGTTGAAAACAAGAGCGGAAGCCGCTGATACCAAGTAAAGGAACGATATGCAGGTAACAAAAGATATGATCCGTAAGGAGTTGCGGTTTTACGGCGCAGTTTCCGGAGCGCTGTTTCAGGCACGCACGCAAAAAAGCCTGTGCCGCATGGGACAGTTTTCCCGGCATGTGCGCCCGCCCGTTTCCGGGAAGGTGCGTACGCGCACGGAGTATGTGATACGAAGTGACGGCAGCCGCCTTCGGGTGCTTGTGGTAACGCCTCGAAGCATCACCGGCACGCTTCCGGGCGTGCTTTGGCTGCACGGCGGCGGCTACGCCATCGGTACGCCGGAGTTGGACGGCGGATATGCTGTAAAGCTGATCGCGGCGTCTCCCTGCGTGGTGGTGATGCCGGATTATACGTTGTCCGTAGAAAAACCGTATCCCGCTGCGGTGGAGGACTGTTATCTGGCACTGTGCTGGATGCTGAAGGAGGCGGAGCGCCTTGGCGTTCGCAGAAATCAGCTGTTTGTGGCAGGAGACAGCGCCGGCGGCGGCCTGTGCTGCGCGGTCACGCTGCTTTCGCGGGATAGGGGAGCTGTGAACGTGGCGTTCCAAATGCCCCTGTACCCCATGCTGAACGATCAAATGGATACGCCCTCCATGCAGGGCAATAACGCGCCCGTTTGGAACGAAAGTAAAAACCGGCTTGCCTGGCAGCAGTATTTAGGAGAGCTGTACGGCACGGAGCAGGTGCCAAAATATGCCGCCCCCGCAAGAGAAATCGATTATGCCGGCTTGCCGCCCGCGTATTCCTTTATTGGCACGATAGAGCCCTTTTACGACGAAACCAAGCGCTATTTTGCGGCGCTCTCGGCAGCGGGCGTGCCCTGTACGCTGGAGGAATATCCGGGCTGCTTTCATGCCTTCGATCAGTTGTACGGATTTTGCGATATCGCAAAGCAGGCAACAAAAGCATGGCAGGCCGCGTACCGGCTTGCCGCAGAACGCTGCTTTGCGGAAAACGGGCCTGCCGAAAACGGCGGCAAGGGGGAGCAAGCATGAACCGGATGCAAGCAAACTGGAAAACCCAAACGCCAAAGGAAAAGTTCACGCTGCTGCTGGTGCTGGCGATGGGCGCAATTGTGATTGTATGTGCCATACTGGGGTTGATCGGCGTATTACCGCCAAAGACCGCCAACCTGTGCCTCGTTCCCGCCATGGGTATATTGTCGCTGGTAAACGGCTTGGTGCAGATCAAGAAGAACCGCAAGGTCGGGATACTCCTTCTGGTGTGTGCCGGTATCATCTTAACATGCGCGGTCATCATACTGGCGCTTACCATCATCAATCCGTAGAGCAGGAGAAACTGTCTTGGTAGGAAAAGGATTTCGCTTTGGCATGCTGCTGCAGCTGGCGGTAGGGCCCATGTGCCTGTTGGTGTTTCAAACAGCCGTCACCCACGGGCTTTGGATGGCGTTGTTGGTCACGCTGGCGATCACGCTGGTGGATCTGTTATTCATCATTCTCTCCGGCTGGGGCGCGGCGGCGGTCTTAAAAAAGCCCGGCGTGCAAAGGGCGGTCAAGCTGATTGGCTGCATCATACTGGTGCTGTTTGGCGCAAACACGGTGGCGGGGGCGTTTGGAATTTCTCTGTTGCCGCAGGTATCGCTGTTTTCCGATGTCAGCGGGGGAAGCCTCTTTTTACAGGGGCTGCTGTTAACGGCCTCCAATCCGCTGACCATTCTGTTTTGGAGCGGTGTGTTTTCCACGCAGATCATCGAGCATCAATTTACCCGCATACAGTTGGTGCAATATGGCGGCGGCTGTGTGCTGTCCACGCTGATATTTCAATCGCTGGTCGCGGTGCTGGGCACGGTGTTAGGCAGCTTCCTGCCGCCCGTTGTGATGCAGATATTAAACGCTGCCGTAGGGCTGCTGCTGATTTTCTTTGGCATTCGCCTGCTTGTAAAAAAGGACGCGCCGCAAGCGGAGAAGGAAGCTTCCGCTGTTGATAGTGCACCGGATACGGATGGCAAATAAAGTCGAGAAGTTGTTTCCTCTTTGATGTATGATCGGTTCGTAAGGTGGTGAAAAACGTGAACGAACGGGTAGAAGCCGTACAGCGGATGCAGGATTACATCGAAGCGCACGTGTTTGAAACGATTACCCCGGCGGACTTGGCGCGGGCCTCTCTGTACTCGCCGTGGTATTCCTACCGGCTGTTTTCGCAGTATCTAGATACCACCCCGGCGGAGTATATCCGGCGGCTCCGGCTGTCCAAATCCGCTCTCATGCTGCAGGATGAGAGTGTGAAGATCGCGGATATAGCCTTTCTAGTGGGCTATAACAGTGTGGACGGCTATCAGCGCGCCTTCCTCCGGGAGTTTGGCTGCAATCCCAAGGAGTACGCCGATAACCCCGTTCCCGTTTATCTGTTCACCCCTTACGGAATCAAATACAAAGAAGCATGGAGAAAAAATAGTATGGAAACCGTAAGAACAGTATTGATACAAACCATCGAAAAGCCCGCCCGCAAGGTCATCATCAAGCGGGGCATCGGCGCCGAGGATTACTGGGCGTACTGCAACGAAGTGGGCTGCGACGTTTGGGGGCTGTTAAAAAGCATGAAGTCTCTTTGCGGCGAGCCGGTGTGCCTGTGGCTGCCGGAGGCATACCGCAAACCCGGTACCTCTAAGTATGTGCAGGGCGTGGAGGTTTCTGCGGACTATGCCGGCTCCGTGCCGGAGGGGTTTGACGTGATCGACCTGCCCGCGTGCAAATACCAGATGTTTCAGGGCGAACCCTTCGAGGAGGAGGATTACTGCGCCGCTATCGAGGCGGTACAGACCGTGATGAACAAGTACGATCCCACGCCCGCGGGGTATACGCTGGATACCGCCAACCCCCGCATCCAGCTGGAGCCTGTCGGCAGCCGGGGGTATATCGAGCTGCTGCCGGTCAAATAACATACCGTATATCAAAGCTGTGCGCCGCACCCGGCCTGTTCGGGGGCGGTTTTTATTTGTAAAAAATCGCCGTTTTACGATTCTTACTATTGACATAGTATCGTAAGCCGTGTATTATACTGAACAGTTACTCAATGAACGCATGTTCAATGAACGAGTGCTCAATAATTAAGGGGCACAATCGACGGGCAAGGAGGGGCAATGGCTACTCGCAAGGAACAAAAGGAGCTTCGGCGGGAGCAGATACTCATTACGGCGCTGAAGCTGTTCGTTAAAAAGGGCTTTTCCGGTACCAAGGTGGCGGACATCGCGGCAGAGGCAGGCATGAGCGCAGGGCTGCTGTTCCACTACTTTCCCTCTAAGGAAGCGTTGTTGGAGGAATTGGTAAAGGTGGGGCTGGGCGGCACAAAAACTGCCATGCAGTATGATCCGGGAGACCCCATCCATTTCTTTCGGCAGGCTGCAGAGGGCATATTGCAATACACCCGGCAAAACCCGCAGATCGTGAATATGTTTGTGCTGATGGAGCGGGTGCAGCAGGACGAAGCCGTGCCGCCGCACATTCGCGAGCTTGCCTGTAAAGTGGATAATATCGAGGCCTCCGTGCCGCTCATCGAGGCGGGGCAGCGCATGGGGCAGATACGCGAGGGAGCGCCGCTGGCGCTTTCCAACACCTTCTGGATGAGCCTGCACAGCGTGATCGTGTCCATCGGTTTATGCGGTGCGGCGGAAAACGAAAACTGCCAGCTCTGGCCTGAGCCGGAATGGTTTGTGGATATTCTTAAAAATCAATCAAACGGGAAGGAATAAAAAACATGAAAAAAATCGTTATTGTAGGCGGCGGCATCGCAGGATTGTCCGCAGGCGTATATGCGCAGCTTCTGGGCTTTGAGAGCGTACTCATCGAAAAGAACGCCGTTCCCGGCGGGCAGTGCACCGGTTGGGACAGGCAGGGGTATCATACGGACGGCTGCATCCATTGGATGTGCGGCACCAAGCCCGGCAGCGACATCAACGACGCGTGGCGCGATGTTGGGGCGTTAAGCGACGATATCGAGATCATCGACCTGCCCTCTCTTTGGACGTATCAGGCGGAGGGAAAATCCATCACCCTTTGGGCGGACTTAGACCGGCTGGAGCGGGAGCTTATCGAGCTCTCTCCTGCGGACGAGGCGGAGATCAAGGACTTTATCAAGGACGTGCGCGCCGTTGGCAATATGCAAATGCCCGCCAAGCTGCCGACCGACATGATGTCCCTAAAAGACCTGATGGCTATGGGAAAGGCCATGAAGGGCGCGGGCGGCGTTATGAGCCGCAAGGGAAAGATCGATTGCGTGGAGTACGGTAAGCGTTATAAAAGCACCTTCCTGCAAAAGTTTTTCGCCACTTCCATGCCGGAGGGGTACAGCATTTCCAGCTTTATTTTCAGCGTTGGCGCGTTTGCCAGCGGTATGGCAGGCATTCCCCGGGGCGGCAGCCGCGCCATGGCGCTTCGCATGGCAGACAGATACCGGGCGCTTGGCGGCAAGCTGTTGTTAAACACCTCCGCGCAGGAGATCATGATAGAAGGCAAGCGTGCAACCGGCGTACGGCTGGATAACGGCGAGTTGGTAACAGGGGATTATGTGATCGCCGCCTGCGATGCAAGCTTTGCCCTGAACAAGCTGCTTGGCGGCAGGTACAAGGTCAAGGCGCTGGAGGATCGTTTCCAGAATGAGCGGGATTATCCCACGCCTACCAGCCTGATGGTCACCTACGCGTTGGATACCACCATGGAGGACGTGCCGGTAATGGTCAACTTCGAATGCGAGCCGTTTACCATCGGCAGCAAGACCTATACGCTGGCGGGGCTGCATCATTACGGCTTTGAGCCGGGCTTTGCGCCGGAGGGAAAAACCGTTGCCACCTCTACCGTTACGATGTCTGACAGCGACTACCGCTATTTTGCGGAGCTGTATAAGGATAGAGAAGCCTACGGTGCGGAAAAAGAGCGTATCGCCGCGCTCCTGCAGGAGCGTATCGAGGCGGCCATCCCCAAGCTCAAGGGCAAGATGACCGTGCTGGACGTGGCTACCCCCATGACCTACGCCCGCTACTGCAACGCCTATCACGGCGCGTGGATGTCCTTTATGACCACCGTTCGCTCCAAGAATATGATGCTAAAGGGCAACATCCCCGGCTTGGAAAACTGCGTATTGACCGGGCAATGGCTGATGGCGCCGGGCGGGCTGCCCACAGCCATCACAACCGGCAAGGCCAGCATCCAGCGCATCGCAAAAAAGGAAGGTATGCCGTATATCGTAAAATAATAAACAATAGGAAAAAGGCGGCAGAGCCATAGCTTTGCCGCCTTTTATATCGTATCAACTACAGCTTCGTCATCCACAACCCGTGCAAATTACAGTACGCGTATACCGCCGCGGGCACTTCGTCCGCTAATGCAAAGGTCACGGCAGGGGCGCTGCCGGGCAGCAGCCGTTTTCGCTGACCGCCCTTGTCGGTCAACAGATACACCCATTGTATGGAATGCTCCTGCGTCATAGGATGCACGGCGGAGCCCACCTCCACGGTCACCGCGTTTTGCTCCGCTTTCACAACTGGCACATGCTTTTCGCGGCTGGCATCCACGCTGCCGGGAATCAGCTCCTCCATCGGCTCTCCGCAGCAAATGATGGGAACGCCGGAGTTGTGGATCATACCAACCAGATTGCCGCAATGCTTGCAGCGGTAAAACTTTGTTTCGTTCATGCTTCGCACCTCCCTTTCTATTTTTTATATAAGCCGTTACAAAGAGCTTGAAACATGGTAACAATAATTATCCGGGATTTTGTTTCCGGATGCTGCCGTACTTATGATAACGGCTTGGCGATATGGGAATGGTAAGGTAAAAAGGAGGCGTTTTATGCGCGATATGATACAAAGCACGGCGGACGTAGCCGGAAGCCCCGGCGGAATTGACCCCAAGGCGCTGTTCAACCTGTCCTACGGGTTGTTTGTGGTAACGGCGCGGCAGGACGGGCAGGACAACGGCTGCATTACCAACACGGTGATGCAGATCACCAGCACCCCCAACAGAATTGCACTATCTTTAAACAAAGCAAACCTAACGCACGACATGATACTCACCACAGGCGTGGTGAACGTATCCATACTGACGGAGGATGCGCCGTTTGCGCTGTTCCAGCGGTTTGGCTACCAAAGCGGCAGGGAGGCGGATAAGTTTGCAGGCTTTTCGGGCGCAAAGCGCAGCGAAAACGGCCTGTACTATTTGGCGGAGCAGGCAAACGCATTGCTGTCCGGCAGGGTGATCTCCACCATGGACTGCGGCACGCATACGCTGTTTTTAGCCGAGATCACGGAGTGCGCAGTGCTGTCCGCACGCCCGTCGGTCACCTATACGTATTACTTTGCCAACATCAAGCCCAAGCCCGTCCCAACCAAGAAAAAGGGCTGGGTGTGTAAGATCTGCGGATATGTGTATGAGGGCGAGGTGCTGCCGCCGGACTTTATCTGCCCCATCTGCAAGCATGGCGCGGCGGACTTTGAGCCGCTGGGAGATATTACCGAAAAACCGCCCGCGGCGATCATACCGGAACAGAAGGGAGAAAGAACAATGAAGCATGTATGCGGCATCTGCGGCTGGGAGTATGACGAGGCAGCGGGCGACCCCGCAAACGGCATAGCCCCCGGTACCAAGTGGGAGGATATTCCCGAGGAGTTTGAGTGCCCCATCTGCGGCGCAGGTAAAACCTCCTTCACGGAAGAGTAACAGAATAAGAGCAAAAGCAAAAAGAGCCGCCCAAATTGATTTTGGGCGGCTCTTTCATGTTTACAACTGCGGTGTGGTAAAGGATACCGGCTTGCATTTGATCAGCCTGCCGGCGCCCCGCTTCCCAAGGAATTCGCCGTTTCGATACACCAGCCGTCCACGGCTGTAGGTAGCAACGGGGGCACCTTTTTGGGTAACGCCCTCCCAAATGGTATAGTCCGTATTGCCGTGCATGCCTTCGTTGGTAACGGTCACATTCTTTTTCGGGTCGTAGAGCACGATGTCTGCGTCCAACCCTGCGCGAAGCGCACCCTTTAGGTGATCGATACCGAACAGCTTGGCAGGATTGCAGGCGCAAAGGCGCACTGCGTCCATAAAGGTGATGCGTCCCCGGTTGGCCTCGGAGAGCATGTAGGGGTACATGGTTTCAATGCCCGCGCAGCCGTTGGGTATGGTGGAAAAATCGCCCGGCGTGCCGTCCGGCTGGATAACGCCCCAGTCCTTTTCCGCACGGGTAAAGGGGCAGTGGTCGGTGGCAATGGTGGCGATATCCCCCCGACGAATGCCTTCCCAAAGCGCTGCCTTAGAGTCCTTGCCCTTCATGGGCGGGGAGCAAACAAAATCACGTCCGCGCTCCCGCTTGTATACCTCGTTGGTAAAATGCAGGTAGTGCGGGCAGGTCTCCGCAAAGATGGGGTAGCCCTCGTCGCGCACGCGGGTAACGGCATCCATGCCCTGCTTGTCTGACAAATGCGCAATGTATAAGGGTGCGCCCGCCATTTTGGCAATGTGGATGGCACGCTCGTCCGCCTCTCCGGCAACGGCCTCGTCCTTGGACTTGTAATGCCACCAAGCAGAGGTTTTGCCCTCCGCAAGGTATTGCTTTACCCGCGCTTCGAATACCGCGCGGTTCTCCGCGTGCACGCCAACGATGCCGCCGTGCTTGGCGGTTTCCTGCAGAAGCCTGTAAATATCCCCGTCGGACAGGCCAAAGTCGTACACCATGTACGCTTTAAAGGAGCTCACGCCGCAGCGGATAGCGTCCTTTACGGAGGTTAACAGCGCCGGGGTGGAGATGTCCGATACGCCGATGTGGAAGGCATAGTCTATCGCGGCATCGGGCGCGGCAAGCGCATCTTGGCGGTAGAAGGAGTCTTGTAAGAGCTCCCCGCGGTCTTGCGTAATAAAATCGATCACGGTGGTGGTGCCGCCGCAGGCTGCGCTTTTGGTGCCGGTATAATAATCGTCGCTGGAAAACGTGCCGCGAAAGGGCATGGCAAGGTGCGTGTGGGAATCGATCGCGCCCGGCAGCACCAAAAGCCCCTTGGCGTTTACCACCTCGCGATAGCCCTCCGTGGGCAGGTTTACGCCAATGGCCTGTATCTTCCCGCTCTTCACGGCGATATCCGCCCGGTACATCCCCTCGGTGGTTACAACGGTGCCGTTTTGTATCAACATGGACATATGCAGTATCCTCCAAATCGAAATGAAGTAGATGCGTTTACACAATAGACTAAGAATACTGCTATTATACGGCGACAAACAAAAAACATCAATGCGACTTGTATTAAGAACGCATTGACATATATTTCTTTTAGAGTTTTTGGTTCCAAGGGGTTTTTACAAAAACCCCTTGGCCGCCGGAGGCAAAATACCCCTACGCCAATTCGCCGTCCACAATGCGCACGATGCGCTGGGCGTGGGTGGCAACGTCCAAGTCGTGGGTGATCATCACGATGGTGTGGCCCATATCGTGCAGTTGATGAAAGAGCTTTAGCACCTCGCCGCTGGTCTTGGTGTCTAGCGCACCGGTGGGCTCGTCTGCCAACAATAGCTTGGGCTCGCCTACAAGCGCGCGGGCAATGGCGGCGCGCTGCTGCTGTCCGCCGGAAAGCTCATTGGGACGGTGGCGCACGCGCTCTCCCATTTCCAGCATTTCCAGCTTTTCAAGGGCGCGGCGCTCGGCCTCTTTGTAGGAAATACCCCGCACCAACAGGGGCATCATCACATTTTGCAGGATGGTGTATTTGCCAACAAGGTGATAGCGCTGAAACACGAAGCCGATGAGGCGGTTTCGGATAACGGTCAACTGATTGTCCTGCATGGCCTCGATGGGCAGACCCATCAAGCGGTAGCTGCCCGTTTGAAAGCCGTCCATGCAGCCGATGATGTTCATCAGCGTGGACTTGCCGCTGCCGGAGGGGCCAAGAATGCCTAGGTATTCTCCCTGCTGCACCTGCATGGTGATGCCCTTGAGGGCTTCCAGCGTGGTGTCGCCAACGGTAAAGTATTTATGCACGTCTGTAAGGTCGATAACAGGTATGGGCATAGCAGCCTCCTAGCGGGAAAGAACGGACACGGCGGTGATCGCGCCGGAATCGTTTAAGGACAAGCCCAGCACCATGCCGGAGGTCACCGATGAAAAATCCCCGGAGCCTATCGTCATACCAACGGGGAGAAGGTACGTGGCAGTCTCGCCGGAGGTCCCCGCTGTAAATGTGCCGTTTTCTACCTCGCCCAAGGTAAGTACCACCTCATTGCCGATGATGCTGTCTACCTGCCCGGTCACGTCTGCGTCAATACTACGCCCGTGCGCGGTACCGCCCGCAGGCATTTCGCCCTGTTTGCCCGCAGCAAGCTTATCCGCAGCCTCGCCGCTGCCTTCGCCGCTTTGCGTTACGGCAGTGCCGCCTGTGCGGTTGCCCTTTTGCCGCGTGTTCTCGCCATCGCTTGGCACACCACCCTCCGGCATCCCTTCCGGTATACTGTCTTCCGGCATGCTTGTGGAAGCGCCGCTCATATCCATTACGCCCGCCGTTTCTTCCTGCCTGGCGGCGCAGGCGGTCATGCTCCATATAACAAGTGCCGCAATCATTACCAATAGCCAACGCTTCATAAACTGTTCCTCCGTTTATTCCTGATTGAGCGCCTCAATGGGCGAAAGGCGCGACGCTTTCCATGCCGGGTAAAACCCGAATACCGTGCCCGTGACTACCGCAAAGGTCAGCGCCAGCACCCAGCCGGTAACGCTTGACTCCACCCGCATCCCCAGCGCCTGTACCAGCGGCATGAGGCCAAAGGACAGGCCAACGCCGATGATACCGCCAATCACGCTGATGATGTTGGCTTCCATCAGGAACTCCAGCAGGATGGTCTTTTTGGAGCAGCCGATCGCCTTTAAGATACCGATTTCTGCTGTGCGCTCCTTCACGGATACGAACAGCACGTTCATAATGCCAATGCCGCCCACGATAAACACGATGGACGCTACCGCTAAAAGCAGCATGGCTAGGGTGTTAGCGGAGCTTGCGGCGGCCTCCATAGCGCTGCCCGCGTCGGTCACGTCAAAGTAGGTGTTGGCGTGGTTTTCGGTCAGTACTGCTTCCATATCCGTCATAATGCGCGCAACGTCGTCCACATTCTCTGCCACGGCGGCGATCTGGGGCTCGGTCGTGGAGCCGAATATGTGCTTGGAGGCGGTGGCGTAGGGCACATATACGGCAGTATCCGGGCTTACGCCGCTGGACACGGAGCCCATTTGCTCCAATACGCCAACGATCTCATAGGTTTTGCCGTCGATCTCAAGGTAATCCCCGTAGGCATACGCGGCGTAGGTAAAATACTCCTCTGCAATGGAATAGCCCAGCACGCATACATAATCCGCGTAGGCGTTGTCCTCTTCTTCAATAAAACGCCCGTAAAGCGGCGTTAGATTGGATACACTGTCGTAATTGTTCAGCACGCCCACAACGGAGGCAGTCTCCTCTGCCTCCAAGCTGCCGCCAAACACGGTGGTTTCCCCGGTTTGGAGAATGGTCACCTCGCGAAGGCCTGTTACCAGCTCCTTGATATCCTCGATATCCTCCGTGGTCAGCTTGGCAGAGGAGGCAGTATTGCGCTGAGAGCGCTCGCTGTTACTGCCGCCGGAAAAGCCGCTTGGCATACCGGGCATGCCGCCGGAGGAACGGCTGCTGCGGGAGGAGGACGCACCCAGCATCGCCGGCATACTGCCGGAGCTTGGCATTCCGCCGGGGAACCCGCCCGGAAACCCGCCGCTCTGTTCGCCCCCCATGCCTTGCATCATTGCGTCCATATCCACGCCGTCGCCAATCGATACCTCAATGGCCCCGGCGTTCAGGTTTTTGAATTGATCCGCTACGTCCGCTTGCCCGCCTTGGCCAATGGCGATCACCAGCACGATGGTTGCCGCGCCTACGATGATGCCAAGCGAGGTCATCATCATTTTGAATTTGTTTTCAACGATGTTGATCCAAACCAGCCGCAGGATCTCGGATAGCCTCATCATGAACGGCCCACCGCGCTTTCCGCCAGCACAACGTCGCCCTCGGACAAGCCGGAAACGATTTCCACATACCGTCCGTCGGAAAAGCCCGTAACCACCTCCCGGGCTTCGGGCGTACCGTCCGCACCGGCGATCAATACCGTTGCCGTGCCGTTTGTGTTGGTGACTGTTTGCACATTGGTATACAGCACATCCTTGGCGGCACGCTGTACCAGCGTGACCTCTGCGCTCATGCCCTCGTACAGATCCAGTGTGTTCTCCTCGGAGAATTTCACATTGACCGTATAGCTAACGGTAGCCGCGCCGCTTCTGGAGGATTCCACGGCGATGGTATCCACCTCTGCCGGAAAGGTACGCCCCGGGAATGCCGTCATGCTTACCTCTGCCGTTTGCCCGATGGAAACGGATAAAATATCCTCCTCGGAAATGGTGATGGGTACATACACGTCCGAAATATCGGTCATGGTCAAAAGCTGGGCGTAATTCATGATCTTATGCGTGTCCTCGTCCACAAATACAGTAACCGTATCGCCCACCGCCACGCTGACTGCGGAAACCATGCCGGAGACCTCTGCGTATACGATGCCGTCATCGGAAACCAATTCTTTTACATCCTCTATTTGGTTGAGCAGCTCGTTATAGGCCTCCTGCGCCGCGTCTACTGCTTGGGAAAGCTCCATCACCGTCAATTCGTAAGAGGTGGAGGCGGTGTCCGCCTCGTTCACGGCGGAGTCCTTTTTCTGCTCTGCCGCAGTCTTGCCCGTTGCTTCGGAAAGCTGGGCTTTTTCCAAGCTCAACTGGGCGGTGGCTAGAGCAGTCTTTGCCTCCTCCACCAGCTCCGCCAAATCGTCCTCGTCGGAGGCATTTGCGTATTTCTCTTTAAAATTGGTGTTTTGCAGGTTGTACTGCTCCGTAGCGCTTGTTAGGTTGGCGGCGTTCACCGCCATGGCAGACTGCGCCGCGCTGGCCGAGCCGTAGGAGGAAGCAGCCAGTACCGCCGCCGCGCTTTTCACATCTTTATAGCAGGTGCAGGCGGTGGAAACGTCCGTTGCGGCAGCAGTGGCAGTAACGGAAAAGTCAGTAACTACCGCAGCTTCAATGGCGGCTTGTGTTAAGCCCGTGGTGGTGTTATCCGTGCCGTTCCATGCCGTGATGGCTTCTTGCAGATTACTATATTCTACGCCCGCAACCGTGAGTTTTCCGGTACCCGCCGTGGGCGTTGCGTATGCGGTATATACGGCATTGAGCTTTCCTTGGGAGGAGGTGGATTTTGAGCCGTCCAGCACTGCTTCCGCTGCGGACAGGGAGGACTCCGCCGCCTTTAAAGAGGAGGCTGTGCTGGTG